>NZ_JACJSH010000024.1:0-117310 GCF_014698055.1 Nostoc sp. FACHB-133 | reverse complement strand
CACTGGCTGTCCGGTGTTCCACAAGCGACCACGCGAACTTCGCAATTTGCAAAGCTTATGGCTCAGTCGGTAGGTTAAGCAATATTTCGCCAGCAGTATCACTTTTGGTGATCTAGTTTGGGGATATTAGTTTAGGCGATCGCAAAAATACAGTTTACTTTTCATCCTCGCCTGCCCGCCCACGCTTTATATAGCCAGCAAGAACCGACGCTCAAGTAAATCTATTCCTGCGCGACCGTACATTTGCCGTTTCAACATTTTCAACCGGTTGATGTGACCTTCAACAGAGCTATTGCTCACTGAAAGCGTTACACCAGCCTTGACAGCATCATAGTCACCAAGGTTTGTCAAAGCGATCGCTTACTTCTTCACACATCTCTTATTTCATCAAACTCATTCTTAATTACGCGAATGGTGAGTTATAAGACTTTTTCTGACTAAATAATACAAAGCACTTGGAATTTCCTTTCAAACACCTAACTATTGAGGTCTTTTTCATGCTGTGTTTATTGAAGAAACAGCTTAATTTAGATTCATGGTTAAACAACAGGTTCTGAACCCGGCTTGCACAAAACCAAACAGCTAAGTCTCTATTGAAAATAATAAATAATATTTATTTTCATCAAATTCTAAGCCGTTCAATTCTAGTAAATGTCGATTTAAATCGGAAGTTTACATCTGTGCAAACCACAACTTAATTTGAACTTGACCAACTCACAATTATCACCTAAAGGACAAAAAAATGGCACTTTACAATCTTGGTACACTCGGCAGCACACCCATTGTTCAGAATGACTTTCATTTAGATCCATCTGACCTCACGGATGTCTTTCAGTTCAAAATCACCAGTGGCAAAAATATCAACCTGTCTCTGACAGATATCAGCGCTGGTGATAATGCCGACATCCGACTGTTTCGAGATTCTAACAATAACGGTGTATTAGACAACTTCGACCGAAAAGTTGGACTTGTTTCCAATCAGGGAAGCAACCATGATGAGGCGATTAACTTTAAAACTAGCTCAGGTACTTTTTTTGCCGAAGTATCTCCAGTCAGTTTAGCTAGTTCAGGCGATCTCAGTTACGATTTAGCCTTGTCTGCAACTGAACCTTCTGGAACTGCGGTTTCAGCCAGTTTCAGCAATCTTCTGCCTAAGGAATTTGTACTTGGTAACTTGTCAGCTGATGTGACTCGTACAGGTAACGTCAATAACCAGAACACTACTGATGTTTACAACTTTTCTTTGGGAAGCTTTGAGGGTGTCAACCTTAAATTGGACGGACTAAGCACTGATGCCGACATGCGGCTGATCCGAGACATTAACAATAATCGCATTGTTGATGCCGGAGAGGAAATTGCACGCTCTACTAACGGAGGTATTACTTCAGAACTGATTTCCAACATTAACCAAGCTGGTAATTACTTCTTGCAGGTTACTGAATTCAGTGGTGCGACTAACTACAACCTGACTCTTGACCACTTCACCACTACCTTTGCTTAAGTTTAGGCATCGGCAGTGATGAGCGGTACTTGAAAGCATTGTACGGCAATGCTTTCAAGCGTATGCAAATGATGCAAGCGGCAGGCAATCATACCCTGGATTTCTCACAAGTGAGAAATGAGCGTGAGTGTGGGGGGTGTGGGGAGTGTGGGGAGAAACAGGAGGAATTGAATAACTGCACATCAATGAACGCTGCATTGCCTCCCACACCTCCCACACTCCCCACCCGAACCACACAATACGTGAGAAATTCGGGATACCTGAACTTTGCCGCTTTATTACAAAAATCGTAGCTGCACTTATCAAAATATTTCAACAAAATAGGATTTAAATATGAATAAATCTTTACAAATAGGCGAACACGCCCTCTTGCCTAACGAAATTCTCCCCTTTTTGGCTAGTTACAACCTGATTCCGCAATTGTTATCTCAGAGCATTATCGAATCTGCGATCGCACCAATCACCTGTACACAAACAGAAACAACTCAGGCTCTAGAACAATTTTATCAGCAGTGGGATTTGACAACTGAGCAAAAAATCCAAGATTGGTGCTTACGTTACGGTTTAAATCAAGAACAATTAGAACTTTTTGCAACCCGAAAGCTCAGAGTCGAAAAGTTCAAGCAAATAACTTGGGGACATCAACTAGAATCTTACTTCCTTAAATACAAAAGACATTTTGATAAAGTAATTTATTCTTTAATTCGGACTGATAACAGAGGAACTGCTAACGAGTTATACTTCCGAATTACAGAAGGGGAACAGTCATTTGCTGAGTTGGCGCATGAATATTCTCAAGGCCCTGAAGCTGAGACAAGTGGCATCATCGGCCCAGTGGAAGTTGGTACTATCACCCCAAATTTTGCTCAGTTACTTTGCACAAGTCAAGTGGGTATAGTTCAAGCACCTGTAGCCTTTGGAGAATCATGGGTGATTGTACGTGTGGAAAAATTTATAACTGCACAGTTAGACAATTTTATGCGCCAACGATTGCTGCAAGAGAATTTTGAAACTTGGTTTCAACAGCAACTGAATCAACTATCACCAGAAGAGAAAACCTGGATGGGAATCAACACTAAACCAGCACATACTCAACAAGCCATCGCTGCGTAGAACTTATTAAAATAGGGTGTCCAAAATGATGACAAATACAACCGTTGATATTCAAGAATTTATTGCTGAACTGTTTCCTTTCAATTATCTGTCACCAAATGTTTTAGAAAATTTGCTCAACAAGGTGCAATTTTGTCGTTATCGCATCGGGCAGGTAATAGTAGCAAGGGAAGCTATGCCCGATCAGATTAGCATCATCTACCAAGGACAAGCGCGTTTATTAGCCTACAATTCTCAAGGACAAAATCCGGCGACACTGAAGTTGCTCTCATCTGGAGAAGTTTTGGGTTGGGTAAGTCATGTGCGGGGGATTGCTTGTGAAACTGCGATCGCTTCTACTGAAGTTATCACCTTTAATCTGGCGATCGCAGATTTTCTCAGATTGATTCAACAGGAAGAGGCTTTTGCCCAAGTATTACATAATACTGCCTCCCTCATAGAAGTATATGAACTGCTAATGGAAGAACTGAATCGTCGGGCAGATGGTAGCAGAAATTTAATTAAGCTTGCCCGCATAGCAACTCAAGCAGCCGTTATCCAAACATTCCCAACACGCAAAGTATCTCTCCAACAGTTAGATTCAGAATTATTATGGTTAGTTAGCAGTAGTTCGAGTGCTTACTTTCCTGTGGGGAGCCGCTTAGAGTTAGATGATATCAACCCCAAACTGAAATTTAATGCAAGTATGCGTCTGGTGGGGTTACCCGAATCAATACTTGGAGAAAATCTTGCTCCTCCTGCGTCAAAAACACTATTACCCGCAGAGATTCCTTACGCCTCAGAAATTACTCTTAAAGAAGAACCAGCAGCTAAGGGTAAACAAAAGAAGTTTCCTTATATCAAGGGTAGAGGCCCGCTGGATGCAACACTAGCTTGCTTCCAGATGTTAAGCCAATACTTTAATATCTCCTGGCGCAAAGATACACTGCGACGGGTTTTGACAAAGCAGCACGAACAAAAGGGCACTATATCTCTGCAATTTTGCGCCGCCGCTGCTGAGTTGATGGGGTTAACAACACAGATAGTCAAAGTTCCCGCCGCCGCAGTCGGACGCTTGCAATTACCAGTCATGATTTCTTGGCAAGATAGTTTTGCCATCATCTACAAAAATAGCAATCAAGAGTTACTCATTGCCGTTCCAGAGATGGGACTACTACGCTACAAACTCCGAGACTTTGCAGAAAACTGGGGGGCTGAAGGAGAAGTTCTACTGCTACAAACCACCAAAAATACTCCCAAGGCGCGGTTTAGTTTGAGTTGGTTTGTACCTTCACTGCGGCGCTATCGCAAAGTATTAATTGAAGTACTCATTGCTTCTATTGTTATCCAACTGTTTGGGTTGGTAAATCCCCTTGCCACACAGGTGATTATTGATAAAGTATTGGTTGGTAACAGTCCTGATACCCTGGAAGTTTTCGGCATCTTTTTGCTGGTAGTAGCAGTCATCGAAGCAATACTCACCAGTGTCCGCACTCATTTATTTACAGATACCACTAACCGAATTGACCTCACCCTTGGTTCTGAGGTGATTAATCACCTGTTGCGTCTGCCATTATCTTACTTTGAACGCCGTCCTGTGGGAGAACTGGCAACGCGAATTCACGAATTGGAAAACATCCGTTCTTTTTTAACTGGTACAGCTCTAACTGTAGTGATGGATGCTGTGTTTTCGGTAGTCTACATTTTAGTAATGGCGATTTATAGCCCAGTGTTGACATTAGTTGCTTTGGCAACAGTGCCCTTGTTTGGCTTGCTCAACTTGATGGTATCTCCTTTAATGCGGCGACAATTGCAAGAGAAAGCTGAGTGCAATGCCGAGACGCAATCTTACTTAGTGGAAATCATGGGGGGAATGCAGACAGTCAAGGCGCAAAATTTAGAAATGCGATCGCGTTGGCAATGGCAAGAACGCTATGCTCGTTACATCAGTGCAGGTTTCAAAACAGTCTCTACGCAAACTACCGCCAGTTCTATTAGCAGTTTTCTCAACAAGTTTTCCAGCATGTTAGTGCTGTGGGTGGGAGCTTTCCTCGTCCTCAATCAGCACCTTAGCTTAGGACAACTCATCGCCTTCCGCATCCTGGCTGGTTATGTTACTAGTCCCTTGTTACGCCTGATGCAACTTTGGCAGAACTTCCAAGAAACCGCCTTATCTCTGCAACGCCTTGCTGATATTTTAGACACTCCCCAAGAAACAGAAATCGGCAACTCTCAAAATATCCTTATGCCCAGCATTCAAGGTAATGTTCGCTTTGAAAATCTCAGCTTCAGTTTCTCGGAACATGGACCAATGCAACTGTGCAATATTAACTTAGACTTTCCGGCTGGCTCCTTTGTAGGAATTGTTGGGCAAAGCGGTTCTGGTAAAAGCACACTGCTAAAATTATTACCTCGGCTTTACGAACCCAAGTCCGGCAAAATCTTGATTGATGGCTATGATATCAGCAAAGTAGAACTCTATTCTTTGCGCCGTCAAATTGGGATGGTGCTACAAGATACCCTACTATTCGATGGAACTGTTCGCGAAAACATTGCCTTGGGATATCCTGATGCTAGCGACGAGGAAATTATAACCGCCGCCAAGGTAGCATTTGCCCACGACTTTATTATGTCTTTACCCAGTGGCTATAACACCCGCGTCGGCGAACGAGGTTCAGGGCTGTCTGGGGGACAACGCCAACGAGTAGCGATCGCTCGTACTGTTCTGCAAAATCCCCAATTACTGATTCTTGATGAAGCAACCAGCGCCTTAGATTACAATGCCGAAGCCCAAGTCTGCGGTAACTTGGCAAGAACTTTCCAAGATAAAACAGTGTTTTTCATTACTCACCGCCTCAGCACAATTCGCAATGCCGATGTCATTCTGATGATGGATAAAGGTGCTGTAGTAGAACAGGGAACTCATGAAGAATTGATGGCGCTCAAAGGTTATTACTACTGTTTGTATCAGCAACAGGAAGCGAAAGTTTAGTCATTAGTCATTGGTCATTAGTCATTTGTCATTTGTCATTAATTATCTCCCCTGCCCCCCTGCCCCATCCCCCATTCCCCATTTATTATGAATATTCAATATAAATTTGATCAACCAGTACTTTTACAACAAACTTCCACTTGGTCACGAGCGATCGCCTGGACTATTGTTGGAGTTAGCACCTTCACTGTAATTTGGGCCTCAGTCTGCCAAATTGATGAATCAATTCATGCTACTGGCAAGCTAGAACCACAGGGTGCAGTCAAAGAAATTCAGGCTCCGGTTCATGGTGTTGTCAACGAGATTCTGGTTAAAGATGGTCAGCGAGTCAAAAAAGGTGAAACGCTCATTAGCCTAGAAAAAACTACTTCTGAAGCGGAGTTAATTTCATTAAAGCAAAGTCGGGCTGCTCAATTGCTTGCCAAACAGGCGCTAGAGCAAGAAAATGACTTCTACCGCCGTCAGCTTCAAGGGAGCATATCACTACAGGAAGTGGCACAGCAAACTGCTCTGTTAAAAATTAAACCAGAACTAGCCTTCTTGACCAAGAGCCGAGCAGCCATTATTGCCGAAAACCAGTTGTATCGGACACAGTTAAATGGTGCGACTGCTGGAAGTACTCTCACAAGAGAGCAACAGTTACGTTTGCGAAATCGCCAAATAGAATTAGAATCACGTTTAGCCACAGCTAATTTAGAAACGGGACAGACGCAACAGCAATTTTTCCAGACTCAGGCGGAATTAAATAGCGCTAAAGAGTTGCTGACAATTAATCAACAAATTCTCCAAAAGTTTGAACCTCTAGCGCAGCAGGGGGCTATCTCCCAGATACAATACTTGAAGCAGCAGCAGGATGTCAGCACTAAACAAGCTGAAGTGATTCGATTGAATAGAGAACAACAGCGATTACAATTAGCGATCGCACAGTCAAATGAAAAATTTCGCAATACTGCGGCTGTGTCTCAAGAAGATTTACTAGCCAAAATTACAGATAATGATAAAAACATTGCCGGAATTGACAGTCAATTAACCAAGGTAATTGTAGATAATCAGAAACGCATCTATGAAATTGATGGTCAAATTGGAGAGATTGATAGTAAATGGGTTCAGGCACAACAAACCCTGAAATATCAAAAAATTACTGCACCCGTAGATGGAACCGTTTTTGAACTCAAAGCCAAAACAGCAGGATTTGTAGTTAATTCCAGCGAACCGATTCTGAAGCTCATTCCTAGTGATAACTTGGTTGCTAACGTATATATCACCAACCGCGACATCGGCTTTGTCAAAGAAGGGCAACAAGTGGATGTGAGAATTGATTCCTTTCCCTTCCAAGAGTATGGTGATATCAAAGGCGAACTAGTTGAGATTGGCTCTGATGCCTTACCTCCAGACCAAGTTTATAATTTCTGGCGGTTTTCTGCAAAAGTCCGCCTACATGGGCAGAAGTTACTGATTAATCAGCGTCAAATTCCATTGCAATCAGGGATGTCGATTAATGCTAATGTGAAATTGCGTCAGCGCACAATCATGAGTATCTTTACTGATTTTTTAGTGCAAAAGACTGAAAGCTTAAAGTCCCTCCGTTGAACAAAATCGTTTTTCAGAGTGTTTTCAACCCCCTCCCACGCCGAGGAGAATTTCTAACTTTTTACATTAATTACTCAAGAATCAATATCAATACAAATTACTGTAACGTATGGATTAATTACTGATTCAGGTACATCAATTGTTAATTCTCCTAACGGATTAGAATTGAAAATAGAATCTATAATTGCACAGCGGCTTGTGTAGGTTAATGCTCTGCCGTCAGCAAGAACAAACACCGATTTTACTTGTTTGATTGGTATGCCCCTAACTGATATTGTTTCGTAAGGTTTCATTAATAGGTGTAGATAAATGCGATCGCCCTTACGAGTTGATGGGCCATAAAATTGCCACGGTTCTAACCCTGGGGTTGTATCAAGTATACTTTCACTGTGACTCTCCATCCAATCTCCTATATCTTTGAGACGCTCTAACTGCTCAGGAGGGATTTGTCCATTACCCATTGGGCTAACATTGAGTAAGAGATTGCCTCCTTTGCCTGCTACTTCGCAAAGGGTATGAATTAGCTGACGAGATGATTTGAAGCAATGGTCGTCTGAATTATATCCCCAACTTTCATTGATAGTCAGACAAGTTTCCCAAGGATGATCGGGTGGATGAGGAGGAATAAACTGTTCAGGAGTTTCAAAGTCTCCACAATTTGGAAGACGATCATTGATGAGAATATTCGGTTGTAAATCACGAATCATTTTTGCTAATTTTTGAGCCTGCCATTGCTCTGAAGTGCGTTCCCAACTTCCGTCAAACCAAATTATGTCAATTTGACCATAGTTGGTCAATAATTCTCGGATCTGATTGAACATAAATTGGATATATCGCTCCCACTGTTGCGCTGTAGGTTGAGGTAGCTGATCAAAGCGATAAGGTTTATCTGCTTCTGTAAAAGCCGGATAGTCTGGATGATGCCAGTCACTAAGCGAAAAATAAAGACCAATACGCAATCCGACAGAGCGCATCGCTTCGATATATTCACGTACAATATCTTTTTTGTAAGGTGCAGATGCAATGGAAAAGTCTGATTCTTGGGTATGGAATAGGGCAAAACCATTATGATGCTTGGCTGTTAATATGGCATATTTCATTCCTAGACTTTTTGCTAAATCTGCCCATTCTTGAGGATTGTATTGCTGTGGATTAAAAGTATTAGCTGTATAGTGGTATTTCTCAACTGGAATATCTTTGCAAAAAGGAAGGCTGAATACACCCCCAACTAAGGGCCAAGATAACTCACATCCTTGTTGAGAACTATGTCCCCAATGAATAAACATCCCCAATCGAGCTGTGTCAAACCAGTTATTCATCATGGTGAAATTTGGCAATAGTTCTGCTTAATTCGGAGAAATAACTCCCTTTGCATCTTAGTACACATACAGAATTTGGTTGTTATTATTTATTGGCTGAGTTGAAAATGCGTAGGCGTAGCCCGCACTTCTCTACGAGACGCTGCGCGAACGACAAAGCTCAGTGACCACCGCAGGCATCGCTATAAAGTGGGGCGTAGCCCATCGCCTCCCTTTCCCTCAGAAATAGAGACAAGCGCTTGCTTGTCGTGGGTATAGCGTCATAGGGCGTTACAATGCAGGGACTTTTTCTAGCATCTTGTTGACTGGTAGAGGGTTAGGTTTCTGAAGCCGACTGTTTAAATTTAAGTAAATAAGGAAAAAAATATGAAAAATTCCGCTAAAGTCTTATTTAAAATAAACTTTATTCTTTTTACAAATGAATATAGAAGAAGCGCTAGTAATTTTAGACACATTTCTTGAACATGGCTTAAGTGATGTTCAAGAAATAATATTTCGTCAAGCTTGGGAAGGACAAACTTATCCAGATATTGCTGAAAGCTGCGGTTATGATGCCAATTATATTAAAGATGTTGGTTCTAAATTATGGAAGTTACTTTCACAAGCTTTCGGGGAGGAGGTAACAAAAAGTAATTTTCGCTCAGTATTGAGACGGCGAAGCCCCCGGCGGTCACTGAGCGCAGCCGAAATGCAGGCTTTGCCTACGCAAAATGGCATTTTGTCAGAAAAACCACAAAGTATGCCAGCAGTCTTGAGACAGTCTCAGCAAACAAGCATAGGGAAAGATGGGATATCAGCATCTTCTTTGGTGATCGAAAAGCAAGATGAGAGAAAAACCCCAGTCCTTAATTCTGACTTTTTAGAAATTCCTGGTGGTTCAGTGCCGCTTAATTCCTTTTTTTACATAGAGCGTCCGCCAATTGAAGAACGCACATATACAGAAATCAATAAACCTGGAAGCCTAATCAGAATCAAAGCCCCCAGCAAAATGGGAAAAACTTCCTTAATGCACAGAATTCTTACTCATGCTAAACAAACTGGGGTACACACTGTACAGATTGGTTTACAGAGAGCAGATAGCCAAGTTTTTACTAGTTTGGAAAAATTCTTACGCTGGTTTTGTGCTAATGTCAGCCGACAGTTGAACTTAGAGATCAGACTAGATGATTATTGGGATGAAGATATTGGCAGCAAAGTTAGCTGCACATTGTATTTACAAGAATATTTGCTGGAGAAAATCGACGCTCCGGTAGTCTTAGCTTTGGATGAAGTAAATCGAATTTTCGAGTATCCAGAAATCTCTAGAGACTTTCTACCTTTACTGCGTTCTTGGTATGAAGATGCTTCCGAATTAGAAATCTGGCGTAAACTCCGATTACTAGTAGTTCATGCCACAGAAGCTTATATTCCGTTAGATATTAATCAATCCCCTTTCAATGTGGGGCTACCGATTAAGTTACCAGAATTTAGTTTAGAGCAGATGCAAGAATTGGCGGTGCGTCATGGACTCGATTGGGCCAAAGGTGAGAAAGGATTGGAAAAGCTGGCTCCTCTATTAGCAATGATTGGTGGACATCCCTATCTAGCTCGTCTTGCTCTTTATAACCTGGGAAATCAAACAGTAACTTTAGAGCAGCTATTAAAAGAAGCTCCCACAATTGCCGGCATTTATAGCAACTATTTACGGCATCATCTAGCCAATCTCCAAGAACATCCCGAACTAGCGATCGCACTCAAACGGGTAGTCACCTCTCCAACAAGTGTGCAATTAGAAGCGATCGCTGCTTATAAATTAGAAAGTATGGGTTTGGTAAAACTTGAAGGAAATCAGGCAATATCTAGCTGTGAATTATATCAGCTATATTTCCGAGAGCAATTAACCTAAACGTTATGAATAAGTACGAATACCAAATTGGCGGTAGTCTCAAAGTCGATGCTCCTAGCTATGTAGAACGGCAGGCTGATTTTGAACTTTATAATGCTCTAATTCAAGGTGAATTTTGTTATGTATTTAGCTCCCGGCAGATGGGTAAATCCAGCTTGCGGTTACAAACAAGGCATCGATTAGAACAAGCAGGCTACAGTTGTGCTTCTATCGACATGACTCGGATCGGCAATGGCAATATTACTCCTACTCAGTGGTATAAGGGCATAGTGGTTGACTTATTAAGGAGCTTTAATCTCTTTAGCAAAGTTAATTTAAAAGCCTGGTGGGCAGAGCGAGAAGATTTGCCTGCGTTACAGCGATTGAGCCAATTTGTCGAAGATATTTTATTAGTTGAACTAAAAACTGAAAAAATATTTATTTTTATTGATGAAATTGATAGTGTTTTAGGTTTAAATTTCCCCGTTGTCGATTTTTTTACCCTAATTCGCTCATGCTACAATCAACGAGCAGAAAATCCAGAATATAACCGCCTAACTTGGGCACTATTTGGAGTAGCAACCCCTTCAAATTTGATTACTGATAGAAATTGTACACCATTTAATATAGGTAAATCTATTGAACTGCACGGCTTTAATTTATCAGAAGTTCAGCCATTAGCAGCAGGTTTAGAAAATAAAGTAGCTAATCCGATGGCAGTTCTCAAAGAAATTTTAGCTTGGACAAATGGTCAACCGTTTCTCACTCAAAAGCTCTGTCAGATAGTGGTGCAAGAAAGAAACTCTGGAAGCAAAGATGTTCAACAGAGAAGTTTAGAAGTGGATGAGCGTTATAAATTGGATGACCATTTACCAATTATTAATCAACATCTGATAAATTTTTATTACCAATTTCCCTTATTAATTTTAGAAAAACTCGTGCAAACGCATATTATAGATAAATGGGAAGCGAAAGATGATCCAGAGCATTTGAAAACAATCCGCGATCGCTTGCTGAGAAATGAGCAACGTGCTGGAGGTTTACTGGGAATGTACCAGCAAATTTTACAAGGTATTCAGGTAGCTTGTGACGATGGAGAAGAACAAATAGAATTGCTGTTATCGGGGTTAGTAACTAAGCAGCAAGGGCAACTCATAGTAAAAAACCGCATTTATGAAGAGGTTTTTAACGGAATTTGGGTAGAAAAACAATTAGCAAAGTTGCGACCCTACTCGCAAGCATTAAATGCTTGGATAGCCTCAGAACATTGTGACAATTCACGACTATTGCGTGGAACAGCTTTGCTTGAAGCTTTAGCTTGGTCACAAGGCAAAAGCTTGAGTGATCTAGATTATCAGTTTTTAGCAGCTAGCCAAGAATGCGATCGGCGAGAAGTTGAGACATGGTTAGAAGCAGAACGAACAAAAGAAGTTAAAGCTAGATTAGTTCAAGAGCAAAAAGCAGCTAGATTCCAAAGATTATTTTTTATCGGCGCATTCAGTTGGGCATTGATAGTTGTTTTAGGATTGGGGGTAGTGACTTTTCAGTATAAAAAGCACTGTTCAGTGACCTCAAAGCAATTATTAGATCAACCTTGAACCGAACACAATTTTAGTGAGTGCTGGGATAGTAAGCACTAGTACATAAATATTCCTGATCTTTGAACTCTAGATAACTAAAAGTTATTTTCACATCTAGATTACGACCATCTTCAGTTCGGTGAATAGATTCGAAACTTGAAGAATCTTTTTGTCTAAGTTCTTGCCATTGTGAGTGCCAAGTTTCTGCGGGAAAATTTGGATCGATATCGTGAACAGTCATGGTCAGCAATTGTTCGCGAGAATAGCCTAAAACGCGGCAAGCTGCCTCGTTTACATAAACCAACTGGGCATTTGAATTAACAAAAAAAATTGAATCTTTAAACTTATCTAAATAAAATTGGCTTAATCGCAATGCTGATTCTGCTTTTTGGCGGTCGCTAATTTCCTGTTGCAAAAGTAAATTTTTCTCAGTCAGTTGTTTTTGTAGTCTTCGGATAGTCAAGTTATTTTCTACACGGGCAAAAACCTCTTCTTCACTAAAAGGTTTGGTAATGTAATCTACTCCCCCGACTGCAAAAGCTTTGACTTTATCAAATACTTCATCCAAAGCGCTAATAAAAATCACTGGAATGTCGCGGGTTATCTCCGAGGCTTTCAAATGTTGACAGACTTCATAGCCATTCATTTCTGGCATCATGATGTCAAGCAAAATTAAATCCGGTGGCGCAGCTTGTGCTGTTTTCAAAGCTGTTGGCCCGTTAATCACTCTGCGAATTTCATACCCTAACTGAGTTAGCATGGCAGATAAAAGTCGCAGATTATCGGGCGTATCATCAACAACAAGAATATTTGCTTTTGCTAGCTGAACTTGATGGTTATTCATATTTATTAGAACTGATTTATAAAAGTAAATATTAAAAATTATCAAAAACAAGCAGCTATTACCATGACTTTATATAAATAATATGAGCAAAGTATAGATGTCTAAAAACTCATTTATATAGTCACGGTACAGCTTATCTTAAATCGCCCACCTCTGAAAATTCACCTCATAAATTATTTATTACTGTTGGGTTAAGTCAATAACTTTATCAATCCGAAAATTATTAACCCAATCAGACAGAGTGTTTGCCAAAAGAGCAGATTCTTCAGGAATTTGCTCAAGCAAGCTGAAAATCAGTTTTTCATCAGTACACAGTGCCGCTTGGTGTAGCTGTGTCACCCACTCAGTGGGCATCTGAGCTAGAATCTCTTCTACTGATAGAAGTTTAAGGTTAGAATTTTCTGCAAGTTGGTCTTTTTGAAGTGGTTCTTGTTCATACACATAACGCACCCCTAAATATTTAGATATGATATTTAAGATTACTTCCTCTCGGAACGGCTTACGTACAAAATCGTTGCAGCCTGCCGATAAAACCACAAATCGTTCTTCGTCAAAAGCACTAGCAGTTAGAGCAATAATCACAGTAGCTTGACCTTTTAAAGTAGCTCTGATTTGTTTAGTGGCTTCATATCCATCCATTACGGGCATTCGCATATCCATGAAGATCAGGTGAGGTTCCCAACTTTGCCAAAGATCGATCGCTTCTTGGCCGTTAGCTGCTATCTGAGTTTCAAAACCAATACTATTAAATAACTGCGTTAATAAATCGCAATTGTCTTCGCGGTCATCAACTACCAGAATTCTGTATATAGGTTGGCCTGATGCCAAAGCAATTACTCGACGTTTAAGGGTTGGTGGTGCAATATCTAATGAATTTGCTAATTCAATTTTGATATCGAAGTAGAAAGTTGAGCCACGACCTACCAGACTATGAACGCGGATATCGCCACCCATTAACTGCACAAATTGACGGCTGATTGTTAATCCCAATCCTGTCCCTTCTCTCGCTTGTTTTGCACTTGCAGTCTGAACGAAAGGCTGAAATAAATTATTTAATTCCTCGCTGGCAATTCCCAATCCTGTATCTTCAATTTCAAAGGTAATCAGCGATTGAGGATTCCTCAAAGAATTTTCAGGATTACCTTCTCCTACTTCTACGCGCAACGTCACTCCCCCGGTATTGGTAAATTTAATCGCATTTCCCAATAGGTTGATCAGCACTTGTCGGAGCTTACTTTCGTCTGTGAGGATATATTGGTGCAAATTTGGAGCAAGTTCAAATGAGAGTGATAACTTTTTGTCCTTGGCTCGTATCTGGAACATCTGTTGCATCTCTTGCAATAACCTATGCAAATCAAAGGATGTCGGGTTAAGAACAATCCGTCCAGCTTCGATTTTGGACATTTCCAGCACATCATTAATTAGGTTGAGCAGGTGTTCTCCACTACGATTGATAGTTGCTAAAGAGTCTCGCTGACGTTTGTTGAGGGTGGTGTCTCGTTCCATTAGCTGGGCGAAACCCAAAATGGCATTGAGTGGCGTTCGCAGTTCATGGCTCATGTTGGCTAAGAAGGCGCTTTTTGAGCGGTTGGCTGTTTCGGCGGTTTCTTTAGCAATCCGTAGTGCCTCCTCTGCTTTGTGCCGCGATCGCCCAATGGCTATGAGTTCGCTCACCAGTTGCAGTAAGTTGATTTCCTCTTGGCTCCAAGTTTTAGATTTGTTAACAGCATCTAATTCCAGTAATCCAACGACTTTGCCGGCGTAAATCATCGGTACAGCCACTACAGATTTAATTATTTCTCTCTCGGCGTTCGCCTCTGGTGAAATATCTGCAATTCGAGATGCTTGTAAACCTTGGATAGGATTACCGTTGAGAATTTGGTTGTAAAACCAAGGCAACGGTTCAGATGAAGTGGCGCTGTTTAATAATAGTCTGCTGCTAGGATCGTACCACTCATGGGCGATGTGAAATTGCTGTTGTGGCTCGTAATATTCAAAGATACAACTGCATTCAGCCCCCATAAATTCGGCGATCGCTTGCAGTGTAAAATTGATTGCGGTGTCTGCATCTTGGTCGATAAACTGGCGAGAAATGCTGTTTAGTAGTCTATCTACCTGAGCGCGATGCCAAAGTGTGGCTTCAACTTGCTTACGTTCAGTCAAGTCTTGCACCAACCCCTGAATGAGTTTGCGCTCACCCAATTTAAATACTGTTAACCACACCTCAGCCGGAAAATCTGTACCATCAGCGCGACGGTGAACCCATTCAAAACGATGTCTGCCTTGCTCGTAAGCGATCGCAACTTGTTCACGCGCTAAACTAGCAGAAGTTTGACCGTTTGGTTGAAATGGCGGTGAAAATTCACTGGGATGCTTCTGCAAAAATTCTTGCCGAGAATAGCCGAATAGTTCTTCTGCTGCCCGGTTACAATCAAGGGGAATTCCGTTTTCCTGTAACATGACAGCAATGCTGGTTGATTCGTAAAGAGCGCGAAATCTGGCTTCTGATTGTCGCAAAGATTCTTCTGCAAGTTTGCGGTCGCTAATATCTGTAATTACAGCATCTATACAGCTATCTTCAGCATTCCGTCTCAGCGATATTAATCCCCAACCAAGAGATTTATCCCGACGACACAGTTGCAACTCAAAGTTACGTACCTCACCCTGCTGTGCCATTTCTGCTAGCAGCTGTTGGCGATCATTTGGATTGGCGTAAAACTCCGTCGTGAATTGCTTACCAATTAGATCGGTGGCGCAACTATAACCTAAAATTTCCGCTTGGCGTTGATTGGCTTCCAGAAACAGCCCATCTTCTAAGCGAATGCGAGCAATCCCCACTTGAAAGTTTTCAAAAATGTTGCGATATTTCTGTTCGCTGCGGCGTAGAGCTTCTTCTGACTGTTTGCGATCTGTAATATCGCGAAAGTACCAAATTCTACCGTAGTAATCTTCTGTTGGCGATCGCACTGATGCCGAATATCGGTCTAGAGTCCTTCCATCTTTCAGGCGAATTTCATCCCGGCTGATTTGTTCTGGATGAGCGTAGAGATACTCAACTTTTGCCAGAAACTCCTGTGGTTGCTCCAGTTTGGCAAGTGCCAATTCTAGTAATCGCTGGTCGTTACTATTGACGAATGTTTCTGGAATTTGCCATAACTGGCAAAAACGTTGATTGTAAGATACGATTTGACCATTTTCATCAACGACTAAAATTCCATCAATTGAAGCTTCTTGTTGGGCTTTAAGTATGGCATTACTGCGATGTAAATCTGCCTCTACTTGCTTGCGATCATTAATGTCAGCAACCACGGCTTCAAGACAATTATCTTCCAGATTTAAACGTAAGGAAAACAAGCCCCAGTGAGCCTTACCGTTGCATTGATTAAACTGTAGCTCAAAGTTGTTGAGCGAACCTTTTTGACGCAGTTCAGTTATTATACGCTGGCGATCGCTTGGGTTTGCATAAAAATCTGTGGTAAATTTTGTGCCACCAATTAAGTTTTCTACACAGCTGTAGCCTAATAGCTCCGCAAGGCGTTGATTGGCATCTAAAATCAGTCCATCATCAATTCGGCTGCGAAGGATGCCAAATTGGGAATTCTCAAACAGGTTGCGAAACTTTTGCTCACTCTTGAGCAAAGCTTGTTCAGCCTGTTTGCGCTCTGTAATGACACGCGCAACGCTGATCAGTACCAAGTTACCATCGATATCATCAGTTTTAGCTAAGTTTGTGGCTTGCCATTGCCAACTACCATCCTTGAGTCTAGCTCTATACTCAACTTCTAACCTCTCCCCTGTTGTTACTACCCTGTTGACTGCATCTAGACAACTTGGTAAGTCATCAGCATGAATAAAATCTGCAAATGGTATACCTTCTAACTCAGTTGTTTCATAGCCTGTAAGCTTGGCTAAATTGGGCGAAATATAGGAGATTCGTCCTTCTAAGTCAATCAGAGAAATAATATCATTAGAATTTTCCACAATGCGGCGGAACTTAATTTCGTTTTCGCTCAAGGCTTTTTCTACTTGCTGACGTGCAGTAATATCCCGAAAACTCCAAACACGTCCAATAATTTTATCGCCCTTCCATTGGGGTTGAGAGTAACGCTCAAAAACACGTCCATTTTTCATCTCTACCAAATCAAAAGCTTCCTGTTCTGGGAACTTATAAAACAGTTCCTTGACTCTGGCAATAAATGCTTCAGGATCTCGCGTTTGTTCAGACATAAACTTGAATCGTTCATTGCTTTGAGAAGGTTGCAACAACGATTCTGGTATTGACCACATCTGAATAAACTTTTGATTAAAAACTGCTACATTAAAGTCTTGATTTACAACTATAATTCCATCAGCTGTAGATTCCAGTGTAGCTTGCAAAAGAGACAAAGTTTCTGCTTGTTTTTGTTGTGCTAAGTAGCCTTCCGCTTCCCACTGTTTTGCTTGAGTGACATCTCGAATTACTAGTATAGATGACCTGTCACCTCCTGCAAGTTCGACACAGTTACCCGATATTTCTAAAATTAAGGAGCGATGTTTGCTGTCACGACATTCATATTCTTCTGTGATTTCATACTCTCCCGCTAACACCCTCATATTTGGATAGGATTCTGGTGCAACTGCTTCATCAGCTAGGCTTAAAAATAACAAGTCACTCAGCTTGGAATTGAGAACTAGAATATGTGGTCGGTTAACTAGTTTGTCAAAAGCAGTGTTGCACCATTGTATCTTGCCATCACTCCCAGTCCAGACAATAGCATCAGCGATCGTCCCCAGCGCCACCTCCATCTTGCCCAAAATTGCCCGTAATTGGTTGACCAAACTAGTCAAATGTATGCTCATCAGCAGACTCACCTCCGGGGAATTAAAAATCAAAAATTAAGAATTAAAAATTGTAAACTATTGGGGACTTGTACCCAAAATTAATTAAAATTTACCATTTTTAAGAAAAAAAGGTCAATTTGTGATTTTTTTTGGCGATCTATCTTCTCATTTATTTTAAAGAGGACGCAACATCGCCATAAACACCCATTCTCCATGATGTTTCTCTGCCATAATCAAATGCTCGGCTTCAATTTCTAGACCATCTTTGGTGATGCCGACTAGACGCAGGGGGTGATTGAGAATAGTAGAATTTTCTGTTGAAAGAAAGCGGGAAAAACCAAGATGGTGCGGTGCATGAAAACCTTCTGGAATAACTACTGTAATAATTTGACCATTAATTTCAGCCATGCTCCAGCCAAAAACAGAGGTAAAGCGATCGTTTACATAAGTGACAAACCCTTGTTGATCTGTAATTACAACTGGCACGTCTGTTTCTTGCTTCATATCACTGAGAGTTTTCATCGCTACTTTAGCTATAAAGTTTTGCCATAGTTGTGCAGTTTTTAGAGCAGTATAATCTCCTCCAATAATAGCAACATGCTTGGGTAATATTCTCAAACTTTAAATGGGGCACTCGCATGGCATGACTTTTTGTGTGGAAACTTGAGCATCTCATGCTCTGCCCCTCCAAGTCATCCCTCTCTGTTTTTAAATTCCACCTATATCTAAGTTTCAAGACTTTTCTGCACCACTAAGCAGCAAACCCTTTCATATCAGGAATTTGCCATTTTAATCCCGCAAAATTATTAGTATTGACAGCAAGATCGCTTTTACCTCTGGCAGACTCTAGTAACCATTGAGCGAGGGTAACTTCTTTTAAAATTTGCCGATTTATATCGGTAATTTTTGCAATTTCAATGCCAACTTGTGTAAATATTTTAACTAAAATTTTATTGGAATAATTGTTTACTAAATCATCTAGTAATGGCATGAATTTTTCCTTGCAAAAACTATTTATATAACCCCGATTTATTAAATAAATCGGGTTGTAGATGTTAACAAATGATTGAAATAGAATTAGTTAATCTTTTTCTATAACTTTGGCATGTCCAGCATAAACAAAATGCTCGTTTCGGTTTCCTTTACTTTGATCGGGCCACTTAACCGAATAATGATTTTCTTCAAAAATTACATCCAAAATTGGGTAATCTCCTGGCTCAATCTCAAAGATAGAATCTTTTGGTAAGTCTGATGCCTGTTCTGTAGAAGGCTTTAAGAAGGTTTTTGTTGTAATTTCCAAAACGTATTTTTTATCAGCTTTAGGTTCCTTTGGTTTTGGCTGACCTATTAATCCATCTTTAATTGCTTCCGCCATTTTTTCAACATCGAATAGATCCATATCTACTTGGGAATCACAAAAGCAGCACTCAATTAAAATAGCTGGCATTTGTGTATTCTTCAGGACAAAGAAACCTGTATTTTTCACCCCTCTGTTATAAAAACCAAGTTGAACAATTTCTTTGAGAACTGATTCCGCAATACCTTGTGATGCGTTACTAATGGCGTAAACTTCTGTGCCATGAGCTTTAGCGTTAAATTTATTAAAATGAATCGAAACATAGACATTAACGTTATTAGCATTCGCCTTATTAGTTCGTTGTTTCAGAGAATCGGTTACGCTGCTAGCGCTTGTAGGAGTGCAATCGATGGCGGTATGATTTGCTGCTCTGAGTTTTTGTATCAATTGTGTACCAACTGCTTTAGTTAAAGCATCTTCTTGTTTGATACCTGTTGCTCCTGTATCTGGAGGACAGTTGTGTCCCATATCAATACCAAATTTCATCTTGCTGATTTCCTTTTTATACTCTGAGAGGTAAGCATAATTTAATTACACTGTATTAATTATTAGCTTAAATATAAGCGCTCTGTCGGTGAGATAAAGTGAGTTTTTGCTGTAAATAAATGTGACATTTTACGTAAAAATATCATTTCAAGAAGATATTTCTTAAGTTCAACGTAGAAATAAAGCAGGCTCACCCATGACGGCACAAGAGGCGCTGAATCTAGTCGATACTCTTTTATGCTCTACCTTTGGGCAAAGACTCAATGATGTTCAATCTGTGGTTTTGTTGGAAAGTTGGCTGGGGCACACTTATGCGGAAATTGCGGAGCAGATAAGTTATGAACACGACTATATTAAACAAGTGGGTTCTCAGTTGTGGCGATCGCTTTCTCAGGTAATTGGTGAAGAAGTTTGTAAAAAAAATATCCAATCTGTTTTACGTCGCTACCAGCAGTCTCAAACGGGTGCAGAACAAACGCCGTGAATTTCTGTGGGTTCATCCTCAATTTGTCGATGAGTATTAATTTTATGTGAGTCTCCAACGGAGGCGCACGTTAATTTTCGGGGTGAAATGTTTTGATATCGATTTCGGTTTTCAGTACAGTTGGATCATCTGTGTGTTGAATACGAAAACCTAGTTTTTCACAAACTTTTTGCATACCATAATTGTCAACCAAAATATCAGCAGTGATAGTGCTGAGTTGCTCATCTCGACTAACTTGCAGTAACCTTTGTAGTAACTCGGTTCCTATACCTTGGCACTGAGAGCGATCGCACACCACAATAGCAAATTCTGCTTCATTCGTACCATGTATTTTACTTAACCGCCCGACTGCCAATATTTGCCGTGTCTGCGTTTCGGGGTTTTGATATTCTACAACTAGGGCTATTTCGCGATCGTAATCAATAAAGCAGATACGTGTTAGGCGTTCATGGGCTACTCTTGACTGGAGCTTAATTAAGTGAAAATAACGAAAATAAACACTTTGCTCTGAGAGTGTCTTATGAAATTGCACCATCAACGGTTCATCTTCTGGACGGATGGGACGGATGGTAACTGGAGTACCATCTTTCATCGTCCATTTGCTGACATATTGTGTAGGATAAGGTCGAATTGCTAACTTTGGTAGTTGGTCTTTTTTAACATCTGGTTCATGAAGGATAATCCGCGCGTCGAGGGCAATTAATTGTTCAGATGAAGCCAGCAACGGGTTAATATCGATTTCCTTAATCCAACGCTGTTCTACAACTAATTGACTAAATACCATCATTAATTGTTCAAGGGCAGCCAAATCAACACTTTTGTGTCCCCGGACTCCTTTCAGCGCTTTGTAAATCTGCGTTTGCTCCATCATCCGCCGCGCTAAAGTTGTATTCAGGGGTGGAAGTGCGATCGCGCGATCGTGAAAAACTTCGACTAGTTGTCCCCCTGTGCCAAAAAGCAACACCGGGCCAAACTGTGCATCCAGACTACTGCCAATAATTAGTTCATAACCAGCCATTTTCACCATAGGCTGCACAGTTACACCCAAAAATAATTCTGTAGAAACGCGATGAATCCCATCTCTTGTAGAAACGCGATTCATCGCGTCTGAATAATCAGGGTCGTGTTGCAATTTATCCTGTAAAGAGGATTTAATGTTGCGGTAAGCGTGTCGTACAGCTTCAGCATCTCTTAGATTTAACTGCACACCGCCAACATCAGTTTTATGAGTGATTATCTCGGAAAACAGCTTTAAAACAACTGGATAACCAATTTTTTCAGCACATTGAACTGCTTCATCCTCGCTTTTAGAAACGCAAGTTGCAACCACCGGAATACCATAAGCAGCTAAAATTTGCTTCGATTCAAACTCTGTAAGAATAGTTCGCTGTGTCTGACGTGCTGATTGGATAATTTTTTCCACACAGTTACGGTCTGGTATCCCTGATGAAGAATCAAGTGCAGGCATTACCGGAGTTTCGTAGATACCACGCAGGTTATAACTAGACTGCCACATATAACTAAATATTCGAGCAGCAGTATCAGGGTAAGGATATGTGGGAATATGGTTGCGATTGAGAATCATCTCACCTGCTGCAATATCTGCTCCCCCCATCCAACTAGCAAGGATGGGTTTACCAGCTATCTGTGCATAAGGTTTCAATTGCTCGGCTGTTTGGGTGGGGTCTGTCATAGCTTGAGGCGTGAGAATCACCAATAAGCCGTCACTATTTGGGTCTTTAGCAGCAATTTCCAACGCTTTGGTATATCGTTGTGGGTCAGCGTCGCCCAGGATATCAATCGGGTTGCCGTGACTCCAATGTGCTGGTAATAGTTGATTAAGGGATGCGCTAGTTTCTTCAGAAATTGGTGCAACTTCTCCACCAGCAGCAATCAAAGCATCAGTAGCAAGTACTCCAGGCCCACCTGCGTTAGTCAAAATTGTCAGGCGTGGCCCTTGGGGACGGGGTTGTTTTGCCAGCACCTCTGCTATATCGAACAGGTCAGAGATACTGTTGACGCGCAACACCCCACAACGCCGGAAAGCTGCATCCAGAACTTCATCACTTCCTGTCAGTGCGCCAGTATGGGAAGCTGCTGCTTTGGCTGCGGCTTCAGTCCGACCTGCTTTTATGACAATAATCGGTTTAGTTAAAGCAACTTCCCGCGCTGCTGACAAAAACGATCGCGCATTCCCAATTGATTCCATGTAAATGACAATACTTTTGGTGTGCGGGTCATCACCCAGGTAGTAAATCAAATCTCCCCAACCCAAATCCAGCATTGAGCCAAGAGAAACAAAGGCGCTAAAACCAACGTTTTCCCGAAAACTCCAATCAAGAATAGCCGTACAAAGCGCTCCACTTTGACTAATGAAGCCGACATTTCCAGGACGCGCCATTGTACTGGCAAAAGTTGCATTTAAACCTGTGCGTGGACTCATTACACCCAAGCAATTAGGGCCAATAATCCGTATTTTGCCACGATGCGCTTGCTCAAGTATTTGCTGTTCTAAAGCTACACCCTCAGCACCAGCTTCTTTAAAACCAGCACTAAGGATAATTGCACCTTTGACACCTGCATCGACGCACTCAGCAATAATACTTGGAACTGTTGTTGCGGGGGTGGCAATAACTGCTAAATCCACTTTTTCGGGTACATCAAAGATAGTCGGATATGCTTTGATTCCCAATATGCTGTGCCGCTTGGGATTGACAGGGAAAACAGTTCCACCAAAAGGATTGCTAATCAAGTTCCATAGTAGAGTGCGCCCAACACTACCAGCTTTTTCGCTAGCACCAATTACAGCCACACTTTTTGGGGCAAAAATAGCATCAAGAGGGTTAGCTTTTTCAGTTCGCAAAATATCATAGGCGCGTTCGACAGATGACTGGATAGGCTTTTGCATGAGTTGCTGTTACCTGTGGTGGAAATATATTTTAAAGAAGTAAGGTGAAATTTTCGTCTATAATCTGGGTAATTTTTTGTAAAGCGATCGCTACTCCAATTTCAGCAATTGGTGATAAGCTGTAGCCTAATTCAAAGTTTACGCCTGGTACTTTTATCCACCAAGCTGGTGGACAACGATTATAAAGGGCTTGAGTGAGAGCTAAGAGCGATCGCGGATCGGCTGTATGTCCAGCGATAATATTGAAAGATTCAGATGAAAGCGATTCTACCTGCACTTGAGAACTTTCAGACATTAAACAAGCATCGATAAAGATTGCCAAATCAGCATGGGCTAAAGCTTCAGCAAGTTCAGGGGTGAGTTGATGGACAGCCAGAGATTTCACGTTTGATAGATGCAACGCCTTAGCTACTCGTTGCCCAATGCCATCATCACTACGCAACTCATTACCGTAACCAATGGCGTAGGCGTAGCCCGTCGTAGACATCGCTTCCGGCGGAGCGTAGCCCATCGCATTAGAATTCATATTTTTAGCTGTCTAACACTATTTTAAAGTTAGATAAAAAACTTGAGAAACTTGTGAGGAGATAGAGAAACTTGGAAGTAATGCTCACAATTTCCTCAGATTGTTGACATATAACTAAAACTGTAAAGCAATATTACAAGCGATCGGTACTTTGTAGCAGACATTATGACTACAGGCGATCGCACATAGTCAAATTCTCTCCAGTCAAGACAAAAATTGTGATTTTTATCAACAACCAAGCATCTCTATAGTCTTGTGAATCTTTTGTTTGGAGGATGATGATGAGCATAAGTGATGGAAAGAACTCAAAAAATCCCCTGCTTTTTACGTTAGAAGTCGGATTATGGCCGCAAACGGTGTCTGATTCGGCTATTGTTGGTAATGCTGCGATCGTGTCACCTCCTACGAAAGATTCATGTTCTACATACCCCACAGTCCCTGGTATTAATTACAAAAACTTCGAGCTATCTTCAACAGGCTTGACCCCCGAACAACGAAAAACCGCTCTGGTTCAATTGCAAAACTATGAGTCGAGGCAGAGAAATTACTTCCTCGGCTATCAAGTCAACCAAAGCCTCAACTACGAAGAAGACTTAAAGCCGTACCTCAACTACCACATTAATAATGTCGGCGACCCTTTCCAAAGCGGAAACTATACTATCAACAGTAAGTTTATGGAGCGTGCGGTATTAGATTATTACGCCTCGCTGTGGAATGCTCGTTGGCCCCACGATTCCAATGATCCAGAGTCTTACTGGGGTTATGCTCTAACAATGGGTTGCACCGAAGGTAACTTATATGGTTTGTGGAACGGACGTGATTATTTAGCTGGTAAGTTCCTACTCAATGACCCTACCGTTGAAGAAGAAGCTAGACAAGCTAGTTTAGCAGGTCAGCCACGCTCAGTAGAGCGCCGCCTCATCTATCAGCAGACACCCGTTTTAGAAAATAACCCAAACGCTCACACTCCAGTTGCATTTTATTCAGAAGACACGCACTACTCAATTATCAAAGCCATGCGCGTGATGGCTATTCAAAATTTTTACGAGATTGGGACTGAAAAATATCCCCAGGAAAATCCACTAGCACCAGGTCAATCTTGGCCAAAAGAGGTACCATCTCAAGGCGGTAACGATGGCCCTGGCTCGATTGATATTGAAGCATTGTGCAAGCTTGTCGAGTTTTTTGCCGCCAAGGGATATCCGATTCTCGTGTGCTTTAACTACGGCACTACATTCAAAGGTGCTTATGATGACGTAGAAGCAGCAGGCAACGCTCTGCTTCCTATTTTAAAAAAATATGGTCTTGATGAGCGTAAGGTATATTACGATCCCGAAGATCCGACCAAGTATGATATTCGCAATGGTTACTGGTTCCATGTAGATGCTGCGCTTGGTGCTGCCTATATGCCATTCATCGAAATGGCGTATAACATGGGCAAAATCTCGCAGCGTGGGCCGAACTTTGACTTTCGTCTGCCCTTTGTCCACTCCATCGCTATGAGCGGACACAAGTGGATTGGCGCACCATTACCATGCGGGATTTATATGACCAAGACAAAATATCAGCTGCGTCCACCCGACGATCCAGAGTATATCGGTTCTCAGGATACTACATTTGCAGGCTCTCGTAACGGATTTTCAGCCATGCTTTTTTGGGATTACTTGGCAAAAAATTCTTACGACACCCAGGTTAACAAGGTGCTTTATACTGAGAATATAGCTACCTATGCATACTTGAAATTAAAGACGCTCGAAGAGAAACTGGGTGAGGATTTGTGGGTGAGACACACGCCACTATCACTTACTATCCGTTTCAAACGTGCCAATGATGATATTATCTTTAAATATTCTCTATCAAGCGAGACGTTATATGTGAAAGGTCAAAAGCGTGAGTACTCGCATATTTTCATCATGGCGCACGTTACCACTACCCTCATTGATGAACTGATTCAAGACCTCAGCCAAGCTGGTGCTTTTGGGAAGCAGGAAGAAGAAAAGCCAGAACTAGAAACTGATATTTACGTGACTCACAAGCCAAAAAAACTGATCCACGTTCCACATATTGGTCGTGGCTTTAAATAATTAATACTGTTAGGAACTACCCCTAGCTCAACGAAATTAGCCAGGGGTTTTTACATCCCCTGACTTAAGCTGAAGTGAATTCGACGGCTCACATAGTATCTGTCTACTTAGCTGAATCAAAAGACCTCTCCCTGGTTTTACTACGCAAAACCTTCCCTCTCGGAGTCCGAGAGGGACACACTTGAACTTTAGTTTAAGACAGGGAGAGGTTCATTGAAAGCTCACGTTAGCCTGAGATTTTTGACGCAACATCCCCCAGTTCCCTGATACTTCCTGCTTTTTTGCGGGTATGTGAATCTGAGTCCTGACAAAATTTAAGTTGTAATAAACACTGTATTTCCTCACAAGTTCCTCAAATTCTTTTTCTACCTTCAAGATAAAGATGCCTAACTATTGCATTAAATTAGCTTGAAAACTTGTGAGCCAAAAAAGATAGTTCAAGCGAAATAAATAGGCATCTGCCAAAAGTAGTAAAAAAAATTTGAACTTGGAGTTACTTAGGAGATATACACCATGAGTACCATTGTTCAACCTCAAAGAGAATTTAATTTTTTTGATTTCTGGGATAGTTTTTGTCGCTGGATTACTAGTACAGAAAATCGGATTTACATCGGCTGGTTTGGTGTGTTGGCGATTCCCACCTTGTTGGCTGCCACCACCTGTTTTATTTTGGCTTTTATTGCCGCTCCCGGCGTAGATATGGATGGCATTCGTGAGCCTGTCATGGGTTCACTGATGGATGGTAATAACTTAATTACAGCCGCAGTTGTACCAACCTCTGCTGCCATTGGTTTGCACTTTTATCCGATCTGGGACGCGGCATCAATGGATGAATGGCTCTACAATGGTGGACCATATCAATTAATTGTGCTGCATTTTCTTATTGGTATTTGGTGCTATCTAGGGCGATTTTGGGAACTGAGCTATCGTTTGGGAATGCGCCCCTGGATGGCAATTGCCTATTCTGCACCCGTCATCGCTGCTACTTCCGTTTTGCTGGTTTATCCTATTGGTCAAGGTAGTTTTTCTGATGGTTTACCTTTGGGAATCACTGGAACTTTCCACTTTATGTTGGCTTTCCAAGGTGATCACAATATCCTTATGCACCCGTTTCACATGTTGGGTGTAGCAGGTATATTCAGTGGCGCACTATTTAGTTCTTTACATGGTTCTTTGGTGACTTCAACACTCATTCGGAAGACCGATGAAAATGAATCAATTAATGCCGGATATAAGTTTGGTCAACAGAAAGTCACCTACAAGTACTTAGCAGGACACTCTAGTTTTTTGGGACGGTTGTTGATTCCTATCTTTGCTAGTAAAAATCATCGTGCTTTCCATTTATTATTAGCAGCATTCCCAACGATAGGTATTTGGTTCGCAGCGATGGGTGTATGTTCGATGGCATTTAATATCAATGGCTTGAACTTTAATCATTCCATCTTAGATAGTCGGGGTGAAGTAATTAGAACCAACGCTGATATGCTAAACCGTGCCAATCTTGGTATAAGTGCAATGCACGCCCCTAATGTCCATAATTTCCCTTTGATTCTGTCTAGCGGTCAGCCTATTCCAGTTAGTTAAAGATTGCGTCTATCTATTTTATAATTGTTTTCAACCTGCCTGTGATTCTGGTATTAGTCAATATTGCAGGCAGGTTTTTCTCAAAGTATCAATTTTACGTTGGTTGCTTCATTGAGCGTTGCATAACTTTATACTTCTAATGATTTTGATATAAAAAAACTAGAGATAATTCAAATTGAAGGTCATGCGATTTATGTTGAGAGAATATAGTACTGTATTTGCATCGAATTCACTGCAAGTCTTATATAGACAATGCCCAACCACGACTCGCTAAATACAGAGATATTACGGGGATACTCAAACAACATTAGACATTTCCAAAAACTATCAAATCTTTCCGCATAAAAGATGCGCGATAAGACTACCTGATTTTTATTGCTTTTTATCGCTGAATCAGAGTCATGTTTTAATACTGAGTAATTAAAATATCAAAACTTTTCTTGGTGTAAGACGTGAGCGCCTCACGGGGGAAAGTCAAAAGTATTAATCCTCCCTCATAACAAAAGAAAGAAGCAAATTTTGATTCGCTCTCTGAAAATCCTGCTCTATAAAAGTTATAAAGTTTGCATCTTAAAATTATATCTGTAAGTATGCGAGAGGCATTATGTTTTTCCAAGATTTTTTAAAAAG
The DNA here is from genome assembly GCF_014698055.1 of Nostoc sp. FACHB-133. Classification (NCBI taxonomy): domain Bacteria; kingdom Bacillati; phylum Cyanobacteriota; class Cyanophyceae; order Nostocales; family Nostocaceae; genus Nostoc; species Nostoc sp. FACHB-133. The sequence goes on along the minus strand of NZ_JACJSH010000024.1, from coordinate 89,648 downwards.
ATTAAAACAGCATAAATCGAGAATTTTGACTTTTACAGTAATCCTTCTGATAATCGCTGTTTTAGGTAGATTATCATGGTTGCTTATCGTCACCAACAAACCTTTCTCAATCACATCGAAAAATATCAAAGAATGGCGTAATACAGGATTGGATCTCCTGGAATTGTTTGCCATTATAATAGTACTTTGCCTCCCAATTTTAATTATTTATCAGCGAACTCGAAAAGGAGAAGGATGGGATATTATTTTTGAGATCCCATTTAAAGATATAAAGTATGACACTAACGCAATTTCTGCTTCCCTTAAGAAAGAAATAATGCGAATTAAAAGTGTTCATAATTCATGGCGCGATGAACATCTGCAAAAGGGAAAAGAGACTGATACCATTGTAGTCAATCAACCTTATCCGAAAAAAAAAGATGATTCTATATCTAAAAAACCTATTTTATCTATAGACCCTAGTTTAGAAAGTTACTGGAAAAAACAAGAACTTTGGACTCTAAGACCAACTCAAACAAGCTCCGACTCGGAATTTGCTAAAACCGTTGTCAATATCGGGGGAACAACAATCCCACTTGGCTCATTGTTATTAACGCTTTTTCGTCGAGATCCAGAGTACGTAGTCCGTGGAACCCTGTATCAGTTTGGAAATACAGTGCGTCTGATAGCTTTGATGGAGAGTCAAAAACAATCCAGCAATCTTGGGAAGCTAACCGCGAGATTGTAACTGAAGGAAAAGATGACAAGATTCGCGATCAACTTATAGAGAAGGAGATTCCTCAATTAATTTCGGAGCTTGCATTTAAGCTTTGTCAAGAGAATCAAAACATCATAGGGTCAGTTATCGCAAATACATGGCAGGGTTATCAGTATTTAATCAACGCTTTAGATAATTACCGGAAGTATTATAACACCAAAAGACAAGAAGACATTGAACATGCCCGAATCAATTGTATTGAAGCGGTAAAATCTGAAATATTTGACCTAAGAAACAGGGGTTATCAACTTTTATTTAATTTACTTTATAGTCTAGCCACTGACTTCTACCTTGACATACAAGACTTCGCTAAAGCTGAGGAATTATTAGAGCAAGCCATTAAGCTATCCGATAGTGTAATTACCTCAGATTCTCCTGATGATAAAAAAATACTCGCTGATTTATGGACTGGTTTGGGCACAGCACGGCTCAATCAGGGTGATCAGGGCAACCAGGATAAGTATCAGAATAAGTATATAGGAGCTGAACGGGCTTATCGTCGAGCAATTAAATATTCTGGTGATATTTTGAATTATGTTAATCTCAGTATGGTTCTCATAAGATTGAATTGGCTTGATGAAGCTATAGACACTGTAAATAAGGCTTTAGAGTTGAACTTAATCAAAAAGGCTGTAGAGCAAAAATCAGTTCCTGCTACTTTTTTGGGGCGGTGGTACTTTAGTTTAGGCATTGACTTCTATCATAATGCAATAACCGCCTACTTAAATGAAATCTCAAAGCAACCAGATGATGTGGATTTGAAGCATGATCTACATCATGAACTGGCTAATGTATATGCGGAACTATTCTGGCTAAATGGAAAACTTGAGGATTTTGATAGTGCGTTTTCGGAATATCAACGTGCAATTAACATAGCTCCAAAGAATGCTGACACCTATAACGATATGGGGTCTTTATACGTCTCTCAAGGTTCTCTAGAACAGGCAATCGAGATGTACCATCATTCAATTAAACTTGACCCTGCTTTTGCATATCCACACTACAATATTGGATTGATTTATATGATTCAGGGACATCAGGCTAAGGCAATTCCTGAGTTTACCCGCGCCATTCAACTTGAGCCAGAGTTGATATTTGCCTATCTTAATCTCGGGGATATTTATACTAGCCAAAGACGCAATGATGAGGCGATCGCTATCTATCAGAAAGCTATCCAGCAAGAACCTCAAAATCCCATGCCTCATAATTCCCTGGGTTACGTCTACCTTAATATGGGACGCGAAGATGAGGCTATTGTAGAATTTCAGCGAGCTATTGAGCTTGATCCCCAAAATGCTAATCACTACGTTGGCTTGGGGGACGTATACCGTAGTTTGAAAAATTATTACTTGGCGATCAATTCCTATCATCAAGCCATCCAGCTAGAGCCTCAAAATTCAGTGCCTCATAATTCCCTGGGTTACGTCTATCTTGAGATGGGACGCAATAATGAGGCGATCGCAGAATTTCAGCGGGCTATTGAGCTTGAACCTCAAAATTCTACACCTCATAATTCCCTTGGTTCGGTCTATCTGGAAATGGGACGCAATAATGAGGCGATTGCAGAATTTCAGCGGGCTATTGAGCTTGATCCCCAAAATGTTACTCATTACCTTGGCTTAGGAAATGTATACCGTAGCTTGAGAAATTACGACTTGGCAATCACTACCTATCATCAAGCCATTCAGCTAGATCCTCAAAATCCTATGCCTCACGATTTCCTCGCTTCGGTCTATCTGGAAATGGGACGCAATAATGAGGCGATTGCAGAATTTCAGCGGGCTATTGAGCTTGATCCCCAAAATGTTACTCATTACCTTGGTTTAGGGGATGTATACCGTAGCTTGAAAAATTACGACTTGGTGATCGCTACCTATCATCAAGCCATCCAGCTAGAGCCTCAAAATCCTATGCCTCATAATTCCCTTGGTTACGTCTATCTGGAAATGGGACGCAATAATGAGGCGATCGCAGAATTTCAACGAGCTATTGAGCTTGAACCCCAAAATGCTACTCATTACCTTGGGTTAGGAGATGTATACCGTAGCTTGAGAAATTACGAATTGGTGATCGCTAAATATCAGGATACCATTCAGCTAGAGCCTCAAAATCCTATGCCTCACGATTTCCTGGGTTCCATCTACCTGGAAATGGGACGCAATAATGAGGCGATTGCAGAATTTCAGCGGGCTATAAAGCTTGAACCCCAAAATGCTAATCACTACCTTGGGTTGGGAGACGTATACCGTAGTTTGAAAAATTATTACTTGGCGATCGCTACCTATCATCAAGCAATCCAGCAAGATCCTCAAAATCCTATGCCTCATAATTCCCTGGGTTACGTCTACCTTGAGATGGGACGCAAGAATGAGGCGATCGCAGAATTTCAGCGAGCTATTGAGCTTGATCCTCAAAATCCTAATTACTCGGTTGAATTAGGTAACGCACACCGTCGTCTGAAAAATCATTACTTAGCTATCAATACCTATCATCAAGCCATTGAAAAATTTCAGCAGGCTATAGAGCGTGAACCCCAAAATGCTACTTATTACCTTGGGTTAGGAAAAGTATACCTTCGTCTGGAAAATTATGAATTGGCGATCAATAAATATCAGGATGCCATCACAGTAGATCCTAAAAATCCTATGCCGTATGATTCTCTAGGTTTCGTCTACCTTAATATGGGACGTGAAGATGAGGCTATTGCAGAATACCAACGCGCGATTGCACTAGACCCCAACGACTACTATGCACATGAATGGTTAGCGAGCTTGTATTATCGCCAGGATCGCATCAATGATGCCATGCTTGAACTTCAGCGTGCGATCGCACTTAATCCCAATGATCGTTGGCCACAAGCATTTCTTGCTGCTTGCTATCGAAAACTTGGGTTTGAAAATGAATCTAAGCAACAGCTTAAAATAGCGCGGGAAATGAAAATGCAACCTTATGAAGACGAGTATAACCAAGCTTGCTTCGAGGCTCTTTGTGGGAATGTGGATACAGCACTAAAGTTACTCAAAGAGGCACTAGAGCAAAAGCAGCGGTCTTTAGAATTCACCCGTCGCGATCCTAACTTTGATTTGATCCGAGAAGACCCGCGCTTCAAAGCATTAGTAGAGAAATAGTAAAAACTCAAACATACTGGAGTGACAATGCTCAACTACTTAAATCTGAACCATACGTGCGACTTGGATGCCTAATCTTTATTCTTTAAACTAGGGTCGAAACCCCGTACCTTGTCTGCCTATTTCTTACCCAGTCCTCAGTCCCCTTCATACTGCCTAAATCGGAAATTATTAATCCCGCCACGCTTCATTTACAACACTCCCATCAAAACCAATTAATTGAATATGTAAAGGCATTTGTCCTGCCGCATGAGTTGAACAACTCAAACAAGGGTCAAAAGCTCGAATTCCCGCCTCAACTCGGTTTAACATACCTTCAGGAATTTCTGAGCCGTGAATAAAATGTCGGGCAATTTGCGCGACTGTACGATTCATTGCTAGATTGTTCTGACCTGTGGCAATTACTAAATTTACTTTCTGAAGTAACCCATTTTCATCAACTTGATAATGGTGAAATAATGTACCGCGTGGTGCTTCACTTACACCTACTCCTTCTAATTGGTTGATGCCAGCATCAGCACGCAATTTTTTAGACATTAAATCTGGGTCATTTGTTATAATTTCTATGCGTTCAATGCAAGCCAGAATTTCAATTAACCGGGCGTAATGATAGAAAAATGATGAAGTGACAGTGCCTTTACCTCTGTCTCTAAATTCTCTCAATTCTGCATCAGCTAAAGGTGTACCAATATGACTGCAAACATTCAGACGTGCTAGCGGCCCTACCCGATAAACACCACTATCTAAACGACAATGGTCGCTCTGGTCAGGATAACCTAAAGGACGATAGTAAGGAGACTTTAAATAGGAATCTGGTTGAACCGCTTCACAAATAAATTCTTGATAATGAGTCGGATCGAGTTTATCGGCAATAATATTTCCCGCGCTGTCTACAAAACGAATATGTCCGTCGTAGTTTTCCCACAAACCATCAGGAGTGACTAAACCCATAAATAAACTAGGAAAATTCCCGAAGGTTTGCACTTCTCTTTGATAATCATTGAGTAAGTCTTTAAATTTACCCAGTGCATCTAATATTGTGGTGCGTGCTTCCGGGATGCGGTTTTGAATATGGGTGCGTCCTTCTATCGATAAGGGTTCGCGGACACCACCAGGAACCGCCCATGATGGGTGTATCTTTCGCCCTCCCAATTGTTCAATAATTTCTTGTCCAAATTGACGTAAGCGAATTCCGCCACGCGCCAGTTCTGGTTCGGCTGCAATTAACCCAAATACATTGCGTTTTTCGGGGTCGCTATCCATTCCTAATAATAAATCTGGGGCGCTGAGGTGGAAGAAACTCAGGGCGTGGGATTGGATAATTTGTCCCAAATTCATCAAACGGCGCAGTTTTTCCGCAGCTTTAGGAATTGTAACTGCAAGGATGCGATCGCCTGCCTTTGCTGATGCTAACAAATGGCTTACCGGACAAATGCCACAAATTCGTGCCGTAATTCCTGGCATTTCCCAAAGCGGGCGACCCTCGCAGAACTTTTCAAAACCACGAAATTCTGTGACATGAAAGCGAGCATCGCTCACTTGTCCTGTATCATCCAGATAAATACTGATTTTGGCGTGTCCTTCAATTCGGGTAACTGGGTCGATGATTACTTTTTTCATAACTCTCTCAGGTCAACCACTAGTAGTTCGCTTTCGTGACTTGGCGGGGTAAAGGGTAAGGGGGAAAGGGTTTAAATCCCTTACCCTTTCCCCTTTCCCCTTTCCCCAGTCCTCACTTAGCATTTTTGGGTTGGCAGACTACTAGACCAGTTGTCATAAATTCCTTTAGCTTCTGGATATTCATCACAGTATTCTTCAAAGGCTGTTTTCACGACTTTCTCGGCCCTTTGATGTGCGATCTCGGCTTGTAATTCCTCGATCGCATCCCAAGCAACAGCACATTCTTCTGAATGGATACCTTGGCGATCGCAAATGACACGAGCTTTTTGAATTTCGTCCTGAAGTTGTTGTTCTAGCAGGAAAGTATGGGGTTGCTCAAGAAAGCTACTATTAGCTAGAATGTCAACCAGGGAAATGATACCCAGTAGTTCGCCCTGAATAACGGGCGCTCTCTGCAAATTATGGTCAGCAAATAAGCGCGCTATGTATTCTAAGGCAAGTTCAGGATTGACAACGATACAAGGCTTGGTCATCACTTCATGAACACGCACACTAAAGGGATCTTTACCATAAGCAATCACTTTATATACAATATCCTTTTCAGTAATCATGCCGTAGGCATCGTGTTCATGGCGGCGATCTACAACCAGCGCTTTCCAGTCCCTTGCTCTCAAGAGTCTAACTGCTTCAGCCACTGTTGCTGAACTGTGAATCGTAGCAACATCTCTAGTCATAATGTCAGATGCTTTCAACATAATTGCTTCTAAAATTATTTTGTGATTGCCTCACTTTCAACTTAGATAAAGAATCTGAGTAACTTGTGAAGTTAACCAAACTTGATAAATTCACGTCCTTCTAACTGTGGTTTTTCTCCCCTTAAGAGTGCCTCTAACACTGCTTTAATCTGAGTTGCTGAGGGTGGACAACCTGGTAAATAAATATCAACTGGGACTACTGTATGCACTGGTATCACCCGATCTAGTAAGGTTGGTACAATGCCAGGCTCATGGGGAATGGTGCCGTGAATATCTGCTGCTTCGATATAACAACGTTGAAGAACAGGTTCGGCACTACCTAAAGGATTGCGTAAAGCAGTAACATTACCAGTAACAGCACAATCACCAAAAGAGACAAGAATGTGCGATCGCTCTCTTACTATCTGAATCATTTGCAGGTGATCTTCATTTGCAATTGCACCCTCAACTAACACCACATCTACCCCTGGGGGATATTCTTTAGCATCAGCAAAGGGACTATAAACTAAATCTACTTGTGCTGCTAAATCAATCAGCCATTCATCCAAATCGAGAAAAGACATGTGACAGCCAGAACAGCCGCCGAGCCAAACCGTTGCTAATTTTAAACGAGTCATTTTATTTTTTAAATTAATTTTGACCTTAGCACTCAGGACTTTAGTGCAATTTCTTGCCATTCCTGCACGACATATTTTGGGATTGAAAGATTGACGAAGTGTTGTTTACCTACAGGTATACCAATCAACAATTCTTGAGTTGATAATTTAGGCAAAACATCCTTGAAGTCATACTGAGCGATGGTTGGTGCTGGTGCTTCATCTAGGAATATATCGGGAGCAGTTAATACTTTGCCTGTATCTGTAGTAATCTTTAGAGGTAAGGGATGGGGCAATTCCTGAGAACCAGGAAATCCCACCAATCGGAGATTTATTGAAGATATTTTATTGCTATTAGGATTAACTCGCTTAAACAAAATAACTTGCCAATAATTTCCTAATTCATCATTTAATTTTTCTTGTGAGCGATAAAGGATTTCTTCTGGCGTATCTTCTAATTGCATAACAGCAGCAATTACCTGTTGAGATGTGAAGGTTGCTAAACCCAGGTATATATATATTGTTAATATTGCCAACAATAGGAGCCACCAAAAAATTTTTAAGATGCGGCGTAACATTAGGTTTACCTCGTTGTGCTAATTTATGAACAGTAGCTAAACAAGCCATTGCTGCTTTTCTCTTGCTGTAAGTAGGAAATCAAGCTTGGCGCGATCGTGTTTCATTTCCCCGACGCTCGAACCTTTGTCAAAAAGCGCACCTGTGGGACAAGCGTTAACGCATTTGCCGCAAGAAGTACAAGTATCTGAGGTTCCCCAAGGCTGATTTAAATCAGTGATGACATGAGAATTTGTCCCTCTACCGGCCATATCCCAAGTGTGCGCTCCTTCGATTTCATCACAAACACGGATGCAACGAGTGCAAAGAACACAACGGTTATGGTCAACGCCAAAGCGAGCGTGAGAAATATCGACTTTGCGATCGGGGAAATGATAATCTAACCTCACATGATCCATACCCATCTCAATTGCCAAGTCTTGCAATTCGCAATTATTGTTAGCTACGCAGACCGAGCAAATGTGATTACCTTCAGCAAATAGCATTTCTATAATGGTGCGACGATATTTTTGCAGGCGATCGCTATTTGTTTGGACTTCCATACCCTCAGCAACTTTTGTTACACAAGCAGGTTGGAGTTTATTACTCCCAGCAATTTCTACTAAACAAAGTCGACAAGCACCAACATCTTCAACTCCTTGCAAGTGGCACAAAGTAGGAATGTGAATCCCTGCATCTTGCACCGCTTGGAGAATAGTTTCCTCTTCACGGGCGCTAATAAGTTTGTCGTTGACTGTTAAAGTTTTGACTGACATTGCCTCTAGCCTCAATCAGAATGAGCCTTTCGCTTCTGAAATGCCCTGAGTCTTGAATTGTAGACAAATAGTTTGAGGAACTTGTGAATAGCTTGGATAGTTTTCTCATCAATTGCTTTCCAAGCTATAGGAATCCGCTTTCAATACTTTTCGGATAAACCCAACAATCTCTCTTTTGGTCTGGGCAAAGCTTAAAGGGTAAAGGGGAAAGGTAAATTTAAACCCTTTCCCTTTTCCCTTTCCCCCTTAACCGAAAAGTATTGAATCCGCTTTGATTTTTGTATCCCTCACGGGAGCGTAGCCGTACTTACTTGCGTGGGAAGGAAAGAGGCAAGAGGGCTTTTTGAGTTGTACGGAGTTTTTTCATGCAATCAAATATGAGTCTATATGTAGCCTTGAGGTAGCAAAGCAGAAAGTAGCCAGAAAATTTACATATCTGCAATTATTTTGAATTGAATTAAATTATGTCCACTAAGAAATTATTTCCAGGAATTATTCATTAGCGGCACGTTCAAACACTACTGAAAGATTATTGGCTGGCATTTGGTAAATTTGTTTCAAAATGAAATGTTCTGCCCTAGCTGCTGCCACTACATCATCCAAGTTCCGCACACCCCATTCTTGGTTTTGGGTGTGTAAATATTCGTCAAATGCTGCATTACTCGCCGCTGTATGTTCTCCACCTTGTTTGAAGGGCCCATATAAATAGAGGATACCTCCTGCTTTTAGGATACGGCCTGCCCCTGCCATTAGTCCCAAACAAGCTGACCACGGTGAAATGTGAATCATATTAATGTTGACGATGGCGACAATTGGCTCCCTATCAAGCCACTGAGTTACTTCCCCTTTCTCCACTGCCCAAACTGGCTCTCTAACATCTAGCTCAAGCGGTGGATAAACGTTATCACAGGCATTGTGTTCAGTCCATGCACTAATGCTGGCTCGTAACTCTAAATTTGCATCTGTTGGTAGCCACAGGCGAGGACTTAGCCTGGATGCAAAAAAGACTGCGTGTTCACCAGTACCACTTGCTATTTCTAAAATAGTGCCACTTTTGGGTAATACCTGCAAAAGTATTTCTAGAATTGGTTCTCGGTTGCGCTCAGTTGCTGGTGCGTATTGTCGTGCGTCTTGTGGTGTCATTCTTATCGTGATATTTTATAATTTTTCTCGCATAGTGCGCTTCCCGATAGTAACAATATAGATGATGTGGCCTATGTCCATTACAGTAATTCTTGACAAAAAAAGTATCCATAGTTCATGTATTATCACTAGATATGTTCTTTTCGCATTGACGAAACAACTTTGGCAATTACATTTTAAACCTTAAACTTACAAACGTGTTTCATGGCTCGCAAAAAATCACTTCCATTACAATCAACTGAAGTAACTCCATTAGCCCTCTCTCAATTACATATCCGCTTGGAGTTTTTAGAAGCAGAACATAAATCGCTACTTAAACAGATTAAAAGAAAGCGAACGGAATTGAACAATTTTGTCGAGCAAATGCGAACTTTTGCCACAGAAATATTTCATCAAGCTAGTCCCCACTTTCAAAAAATGGCTGAGTTAGACCGAGATATTCATGCTCTATTTGATGAAATTTTTACCACTAGAAAGTTTGGGAAGCAAACCATCAAAAATATAGAGGCAGTTTACCTTGAACTCCAGTTGACAGGGATTATTAGTCCAAACGCGAATCGCGAATCGCAAACAATTCAATACAGAGTTAAACGAACTATTTAATAATTTCGAATCCGAATCAGATTTCTCAGAGGAAGGGACTGAAGGTAGTCATCAATATTGGCAAGCACAACAGTCTGTAGAATCTCCCTCTGTAGCTAGAACAGAGGATAAGAGAAAAATTCGGGAAACATTTCTCAGATTAGCTGAAATCTTTCACCCTGATAAGACAAGAGACAGCGAGACACAGATATATCATACAGAAATCATGAAATCAATTAATAAAGCTTACCAAGAAGGAGATTTGGCAAGACTTTTAGAAATTGAGCGAATTCAGCAGGTGGGAGAAGTTATTGATCTTAATAACGAGGATGATTTAACTCGCAAATGTCGAACTATAAAACAGCAAAGTCAAATTCTCCTCACTCAATATGAAAATTTGAAACTGGAACTACGTTTAGTAAAAAATACTCCAGAAGGAGCTATGGTAATTGATTTTCGTAAAGCTGCCAAAAAAGGCATTGACTCTATGTCTTTGATGCTAAAAACAATAGAATCTCAAATGAATGTTATTTCTAAAATCCGCGATTTTGTCAAGGACTTTAGAGAGCAGAAGATCACTATCAAAGAATTTCTCGGTGGCCCACCAACTCCACACTCCTTAGACGAAGAAATTATGGAAGATATTCTTGAGCAGATGTTGTCAGAATTAATGAGATAGTACAGTTTAACTTAACTGACTCCGAAACTTATGAACACTAATAGTTAATAAAACAACGGCAAAACCAAGCAATGCTAGAACATTCAACCACAGCACATCTAAACCAACCCCTAACCGATACGTCGCCGTAAGTCACGACTACGCAGATTTCCTTTTTCACCACCAAGGGAAATTTCACCACCACTAGCTGCTAGTAATCCACAAGAATTTAAATTGAACTTAGTTTTAAAGTGGCGCAGTCCGTTCAATAAAGAAAAGTGGGAGCGCTGGGACAACCGTTTGGGTAGAAGAAAGTAAAGCTTAGTGTTAAAGCAAATCCCCTTTAACAGCTATTATTCGGTTTACCGAACCGAGAAAGGCGAGTAACCCGTAATATCTTTTTTGCCGCCTAATATGGTGCGGGAATCATCCATTCTTTGGTGATAATAACCGAATTTACAAGCTTGTTATTTCTCAATATTATGGAAATCAAAGCAAGGATTTAAATCCAAAGTTGGTTTAGCCAAAAACTACTTAGTACTGATACAAGGGATAAATTAATATGTTATTTCGTTACAACTCTGCACAAGATTTGAACACTTTAGAAAGTTACATCAACGGTCTATTAGGAGACACTAGAGTCCCATCTACACAGTTTGAAAAAGGCTCTGTCAAAGTTCCGGCTGCTGAACTACAAGAAACTGATGATGCAATTTATCTGAAGCTAGAACTGCCAGGACTGGAAGCTAAAGACCTAGATATTCAAGTTACAGAAGACGCTGTTCACATTAGCGGTGAACGCAAGTCTGAAACCAAAACCCAAAACAATGGCACTACCAAGAGTGAATTCTACTATGGTAAATTCCAACGTGTAATTCCTCTATCTGCTCGGATTCAAAATACTAATGTCACCGCAGATTATAAAAACGGTATTTTGAATTTGACACTACCCAAGTCCGAGCGAGAAAAGAACAAAGTTGTCAAGGTTAATCTAGAGCAAACTTCTGTTTAATTGATGTTGACAAAACTACTTTATCCCCAATAATTGATTGAGATAGCTAAAAGCCCAGTTAAAAGATGACTGGGCTTTTTTATGGAGAAAAAGTCTGGATTTGATTTTTGTTCGCGCAGTGTAGCGTAGCCATATTTACTTGCGTGGGAAGGCAATAGTAAAGAAGGCTTTTTGAATTGTACGGAGCTTTTTCACGCAATCAAATATGAGTACTATATGTTGATGAAATACCTAGTTGACTATCTGTTATATCTGTCATATCTGTCGTTTCTGTCATATCTGCCGTTTCTACGACCGCCAACTGAAAACTCAGCTCGACAACCATTTTTCACCCAAATACGATTTCTTCCATAGCCCCAATTTCCTCTACAACTGGCGTTAGACAATTGCCTAATAAGCCTCACTCTGCCTCTTGTATTTATCGAACAAGTATTCCTTCGATTATTCTGGCTTGAACAAGTTATTATTTCCTGAGCTGAAGCTGGAGCAGCAACACTCAAAAGTGTACCTGTAGTAAGACTGGCAACCAGAAAGGTGATAGCAATTATGGGAAGGCGCATAATCATATAAAATGTTAGATTTCTTTCAGATTTCAGAGAGAAAAACTATATTTTATTGTAGCGAACTGCATTAATAGCCAATGAATGAAATTAGATTAAATGTAAATAATATTTACACATTTAACCTCATTAAATACAACAGGTTCAAAACCAGCACGACTCAGGGCAAGCGCAGTTGTAGCACTGCCAATTCCACCACAGATAATAATTACTTTTTTCATAATTTACCTGTTTATCAACAGACTTTCCCTTATACTTTTTTGTTTCGTTTTTTGGGAAAACTCCTCCGTTAACAGTAAACCTATAGCCATGACAAATTCAGATGCACTACCAGCAAGTGTACCTACTATATCTGATGGCAAAGCATTACCAAAAAAGGAAAGCAATGTTCCTAAAAATAACCAAGGCAATTTCAGTCGGAACCAAATACCAATGCCAATTAGTAGGACAAATATATTAACTACAATCGTGATAATTGGCGGGCCACTCAAGTTGGCAACATGATAGCGTAGAATTCCCGCAAACTCTATTGGAACTAGTTCCAGCCCTATATAATGGGTGGCAATATCTATCGTTGCAAGTCCCAATGCAAGGATCGCAGATAAAATCCGCACTACTCTATTGGCCCAACCAGCTCCAGCGCGGTGAGCGAGTTCAACACCAATCACAATGAATAGAGGTACAACTAAATAATGTAATAGAAAGCGCAGCATACTGAGAGTTTTCAAAAGCTCTCCTGCACCAATCAGACTTCCTATTGAAAGAATGAGATTGTCATAGCTAATGCTCAATAGCACTATAGGCAACACCATCATTGCAAAGCTGGTTGATTGTCGCCACAGACGAATTGCCCAGCCTATTAACACCCATTCGATCAAGGCAAGACTTAAATGTGTTAGGAGATAAATTATTGACATAAGTAATGTATTCGCATAGCTTCATATATTCAAAGCACAAATATTGAGTGCTGAAGCTGATAAAAATAATTTGTACCTGGAATAAAAGCTAGAGCCACTTATTCTCAAGATTTGTGGCTGTAATTACGCTTGAAACTGGTTATTTTGTTGAACCTGTAATTTTTAATGCTAGTTAAAGAAAAGATTGCCTCCATCGCTGTACTTCAAAGCTACGATATCAACTAAAAAATGTATTTAATAGTACCCTTGAGGGTACTATTAAGTTGAGTTGTTATTTCATGGCAGCTTCGATTTTTTCTCTTTTCTCTACGAGAAGCTTCCTTACAAAACGCTATATGTGCGCTTGAATACAGTCATCAGTGCGATCGCCTTTGTCTGAAGTAAAAGACTCAGTTGGAATAATGTCGTCTGCCTTCTTTACGAGGCTTTGGGTTTGATAAACTTTAGGGTCATGCGATCGCTCTCTCCAATAGTAACGAAGCGTTCCCTATCCTTTTGACCTTGGCTCAAGGTTGGAGGTAGTGTCCAGACTCCGCCCGGATAGTCTTTAGTATCTTTTGGGTTGGCGTTAATTTCTGATTTTCCCACCAATTTGAAGCCTGCTTTTTCCACAGCAGTAATTATTCATTCTGTTAGCGGATAGCTAAGGTTTAGCCCATTCTGACTCCTGACCGAAGAGGAGCGATGATGCGAAGCGCCCGCTAGAAGCGATCGCACAAACAAATAACTCATAAAGGTTAGCTTTTTTCTGGTGGATCTACTTATAATGATTCCAGCATTTACCAATTACCCCCCATCACTTATGGCAATACTTCAACTGATTGAACCTGAAGTTAAAGATTTGGGTGGGTTTGTTGCCCGCCGCAGTTTGCCATATCTTCATCGTCAAATGGTTGGGCCGTTTATCTTCTTTGATCATGTTGGCCCGTCTGTTTTGCCACCCAACAAAGGTATCGATGTCCGACCACATCCGCATATCAATCTTGCCACCGTAACTTACCTATTTGATGGTGCTTTAATGCACCGCGATAGTTTAGGCACTGTGCAGGAAATTCAACAGGGTGCTGTAAACTGGATGACGGCGGGAAAAGGGATTGTACATTCGGAGCGATCGCCAGACATTGATCGTCAAAAAGAAAGCACCGTTCATGGCATTCAAACCTGGGTCGCCTTGCCTGTAGAATACGAAGAAATCGATCCAAGCTTCACTCACTATCCTGCCCAAACCCTTCCTACCTGGGAAGAGAATGGCGCTATCATCAAACTTATTGCAGGAGTTGCACTTGGGTACACCTCACCAGTCAAAGTTTTCTCACCTATTCTCTATTTAGATGTGATACTGTCTGCCAATGCTCACTTTACTATCCCCACTGGTTATTCAGAGAGGGCAGTATACAGCGTCACAGAAGGTTTAAGCATTAATGAGCAACCGTTAGAGCCATATCGCCTTGCGATCCTAGAACCAGTCGATGAAATCAGGGTTTCTGCTGCTGCTCCTGCTCGGTGTATTGTTATTGGTGGTGAACCATTGGGTACACGCTACAAATGGTGGAATTTTGTTTCTAGCCGGCCAGAGCGGATAGAGCAAGCAAAAGCCGATTGGCAAGATTGCCGCTTTGCTAACGTTTCAGAAGAGACAGAGTTTATTCCACTGCCAGAAGTGGTGACAGAGGCTAATCCCTTTTAGTATTCAGTATGGTGTTGGAGGTAGGCGATCGCAAATCTAAAGTTTCTAGTGGGGACTTTAGTCCTCATAATCAAGTTTCACGCTTCAGTCCATAACTTTTACCCAACAAAGTGCTACTTCCTTTAATTGGATGAAGTCGAACTAAGCTGTCGAAGAAACTCAATATTCAAATCTAACTTTTCTCCTAACCAGAGAGAATAAATCGCGTGGTCTGAGACAGCATCGCCTGTCTCAGGGTGGACGAGAATATCTAATCCCTCACGATTAAGCATTAACCAAGGAACGACTTTATCAAACTGATTCGGTGAGAAAGCAACTTGATACATCCCTTTTGGGTGGGGCCCAATAGGCTTGTCAAACCAGCGTCCGAGTTGCACGTCAAATCTAGCGCCCAATCCTTCACGTACACGCGCAGCGACACCCCGACTCGCAGCATCGAAGTAAACATGAGCATGAAAACCAGCGATCTCAATGGTATCTTCTTTCATAGATCCACTTTTTGCTCTCAACTCTAATTTTGGGTAGAGGACTTTTCCTTTTTCACTGAAAAAGCGATGTCTAGGATGGGCTACGCCTACGCTCAATTTTAGCCTAATACCGTGCAGTTAAGGATAGTCTGTAGCAATTTGACTCTATAGAGGCCATTAATTGAGGTAATTGGGTAGTTGAGAACAAACCAAATTCTGAATTTGGCTGGCTATGATTTATGCAATATTAGTAGTCTGTCAAGTTTAAATTGATGGTAAGCAAGTTCGTAGTAAGGACTTTAGTCCTTCTTTTCTAAACACTAAAGTCCTTACTACAAACCCTCAAAACTAGTTTGACAAAGTAGTAGTTAGTTAACGCTTAAAGTACTTGTAGTTTCTTTGACAACTTCATCTTTTTTAACAGCAGATGAAAGATGCACAACATGAACCGAACAAGAAGCATGGTGAAGAACGTAGTTACTTACACTACCGAGAAATAGTTCCATTAGCCCAGAATGACCCCGCCGCCCCATAACAATTAGGTCAGCGCCATAACTATGGGCTAAGTCACAAATAATCCTCCCAGGATTACCAACATTTTGTGTAAATTCTGTATTTACACCTGCTGTATTAGCTTGGGCAGAGAAAGATTGCAACATCTGGATTCCCAAATTTTTAAAGGTATCCCACTGCTTTTGGTATAACTCAAAGCTTTGACTAGTCAATCCTGGATAGTAGTCAAAATTAGACATCATAGGTACATAAGGGCTACCCTCTTCTTCTGGAGATAGGACATGGACTAACATTAAGCTAGCTTGTGTTAACTTTGCTAAACTCAATGCTTCTTCAAAAACTTGTTGCCCTATTTCCGAGCGATCTAATGCAACTAAAATCTTTTTAAACACCATAATAGACCTCCTAGTTCATTGGTAATTGGTCTTTACTGTTTCAGATTTCCAAATGCTGGATTATCAAAAATGACTAATCCCTCAACTATGTTTAGCGATTTTTGAATTTAAATATTCTTAAAGGTTTTCGGCCCATATTTATATATATAGCAAAAGAATTTGAGGAACTTGTGAGGAGAGCAAGTATTTATCTTTGATTACAGGAAAAATTATGTTTCAGAATATACATTTAACTCAGTATACAATGTGTAGTTAAAGGCGAGTACTTTGATTCAAAGTATGGATTTATCAGATGGATCTAGTATTTTCCACTGCCAAAAACTCATGTAATTATTTTATACTGACTGAAGTATAGTAAATATCAGATTCTATTTTATAGACTTCCAAAAAAGATGCGATCGCTTCATTAAGTTGCTTGATTGCTGCTTCTTAATTTATCCCTTGTCCTACTAGTTCATTTTCTAAGCATAAAGCAACCCAATAACCCGCACTCTTTCGCAAAACTGTTGTGTAGAAGTCCATAAATGTGTATTAGTGAGGCAATAGTTGAAGCAACAGGTAATTTTTTCAAGAATCTTTTGGTATATTCAACTTGCCACATTTTCTTCTTTTAGTGATTAATAATATTGTAGTGCTTCATCTTTTGATAATGGTTTTTCTTCTTCTACTTCTTCTATGGGTTTTGCTAAACCATAATCCTCAATAATTTCTTCAATCTTTTAAAATTCAGCGATAGGAATTTGTACGGCAATAGGTCGTTGATTGTCATTGGGGAATCGAGAACTCACTACAATGAATATTAGATGTTGCTTTATGAGAAGATGACTGTCGTAGGGGAAAAGATAATGCTCCAGAGAATTTTGCAATTCTCAGACATATTGCAGTTAATGTTTTAGGTAAGGAGAAGCGTGTCAAACGTGGAATAAAAAATAAACAGTTTCTCACTGGGTTGGATAACAATTATTTATCAAGAGTTTTAGCGTTAGCATAAACTAATATCTCAAAACTTGAATTTAGACTTTTAGGAAAAATCTCACTTTTCCTCTAGACAAACTACTTTTACAAACTCAAATCTTGAGTCGTTTTAGCATCAATAAATAATCATTCAGCCGCAGATAAGTTAATTCATATTTATCAGAAATACTTCATTTGTTTTATTTATCATTCCATCAATTTTTACAATTATCTATATCATTTTGAAATCTCTCTTAGTTTTTATTAGTAAATAAGGTGCGTTTCTCCTAGGGGGTGTAGCTGCTGTATGTCTTTGCGCTTAACAGAAAAGTTGCCAGTAGGCGAGATCGCTACCATTGTTGTTGAGCCGTGGTGTTGATGTCTGTCTCGTAAATGATCTCCATCGACTAGAAGCAATCTGAATTCAGTGTTTCCAAATTCCTTGAACTGGGCTTGCACATCTGTACAAAATTGCTGTGGCTCCATCGTTGTCACGTTCC
This sequence comes from Nostoc sp. FACHB-133, assembly GCF_014698055.1. Taxonomy (NCBI): domain Bacteria; kingdom Bacillati; phylum Cyanobacteriota; class Cyanophyceae; order Nostocales; family Nostocaceae; genus Nostoc; species Nostoc sp. FACHB-133. The sequence goes on along the minus strand of NZ_JACJSH010000024.1, from coordinate 72,073 downwards.
CGCTGCTGACATACAGTGAAGGAAATTGAAGGCATAACTGCTGTAATCCAGCCAAATGAGTAGCAAACAACAGAATATGATTGTTTTTAAGAGAGGGTAGAAGGAATGCCGGCACCTCAATATCGTTCTTGACTGGACACAGCACAGTCATTTTCTTTTCAAAGAGGCATTTTTCAGCTATTTCCATACCGTATTGGTCGAGATTGAAATATTGTTTGACAGTCTCGAACCTTCCGATAAAAGAAGCTACATTTTGATCGACCGATCTACATTTCAGTCTATTGATTATGACTGGAGAAACAGCCACTACCATATACGGCAAGGGAGAAGGGTTGGGTAAGACAACAGGCTGTCCTTGGCTAAGGTGCCGTTTGATTTCTGGAAGTGCTTCATCCCCATATTTAATAACAGTGACATCCAATGTATTACATCTCCTTGACTAAACGGAGTAGTGTATCGTTACAGACTGTACCTTCTGTCTCTGCCGCTTCCATGACTTTTGAGTAAAGAATATGAAAATTTATGGACGAGGTGTCTACACCAATCTCTTGCAGTTTGTCACAGAGTCCAGTAAGTCCACTATGTCTTCCAACGGTAGACTTAATATTACGGCCAATAACTTTCGGATCAAATGTGGTGTTTTGAATGTTTTGAGCAAGTGAATGGTGTATGCCTGTTTCAACACTAAAAGTATCTAGTCCAACAAACGGTTGATTTGATGCAAACTGGAAACCAGTCAGCTTGCTCAGATCAAAGGCAATCTTGTAAAGGCTGTCAAGACGGCAGCCACATTCAAATAAAGGATTATCTTTTTCAAAATAACTGGCGTATGCCAAAATCTGTTCAAGTGGTGTATTTCCACCAGCATCACCTATTCCTCCAATAGTTGCTTCCACCTGATTGACACCAGCATTAATCGCTGCCACAGTATTGGCAAAGGCAAGCCCCATATTATTATGACAATGAATAGATATGTCAACACCTATCGGTAAGCTCTCTTTAATGAAACTCACCAAAGATGCGAGACTATTTGCATTCATAGTACTCTGACTATCCGCAATTGCTATGCATGTGGCACCAGCATCCGCTACTTCGCAAGCCAATTCACTCAGAAAATACTTGTCTCGGTTACCACTGTAAACCAGATAATACTGTACAGCCGGAAAAATATCTCGCCCATAGCTCACTGCCTTGCGTGATGAATTAATGATCCTTCTGTGGATGTCGGAGTCAAAAGCATGGCGAGTGTATAATTCGTATGGCATAACCCATGTCGCCAATCTAGTGCGGTCTATATGATGTTTTACCGCACTGTAGGCTGCTTTAATGTCCTTTGGTATATGTCTAGCCAATACGCTTAACTGGACAAAGTTGGTTGCATCAGCTATTGCATAAGCACCCTCCCAATCAAGCTTCGAGGCGGCGGGAAATCCAGCATCAATTATATCGACACCCATCGCTTCCAGTGAGGCTGCAATATCAGCTTTCTGCCTGGGTTCAAGATGAATAAACGCCGCTTGTTCTCCGTCCCGCAATGTGGTTTCAAAAATTTTCATTTGTTTTTGTCTCTCAACTGCTCACGACAGAAGCAAGAGGCGATCGCCCGCGACTATCTGGGACTGGACAACTGGCAGCAGGTCAAGTCTCTGGGAGATGTTCCTGTGGTAAGGCTTATGATTGTGATGAATCCAACCCTTCAAATTACTAGATTTTGAACATGAGTAAGGCTTTTCCATTCGTGTCAATGCAAAAAACAACGGTCGCCCGCACAGCAGTTTTCGCCTCAAGACATCAGTCAGTCTAGTGCGTAATTACTATTACAGCAGCACATATAGCCGTCCGCTTAAAGCGTTTAGCTTGATAAATGTGAAGAATGGAAGTGGCTTAAAGTCTATCAAGAGCGCACTTCATGGTTTTAATATTTCACAATTTTCAGGAGAATGCAAGGACAGTTAAGACAGTTAAGAAATATATGTTAGACAGTTAAGCACAGTTAGCAAAAAATATCTCAAGCTAAAAATATTGTATAGCAAAATGCTTGATATTAAGCATTCTTTAATTAAAGAGTACTTACGGCAGGGCAATAAGCCAGAGTTGCGATCGCAGAGTGCAGAATATAGGTTCAATACCCGAAACTGTTGTCAGAACTAGTTTATAGAAAATACCAAAATTTTGAAACTAACCTGCGGAATGTGGGTTAAAATAACCTATCCATCCGATCTGGTGCAAATATATGCGCCAAACAGATGACCACCAAATGCAAGTTAGGCTGTGTGGCATTGATGCGTTAGAGTAAGCTAATCAAGCCAAGAATAGATTGCGATCGCTACTCGACAGCTTAAAATTAAAAGTACATCATCCTCTAAGAGATACTGTCCATACACCTAAGAAATGCAACTTTATGCAGATAGAGCAGGTAGAACAAGAGATAACCACCATTCGTTTGAGTCAAGAAGAAGTGGTAATTATAAACAATGCTTTAAATGAGGTATGCAACGGATTAGATATAAACGAGTTTTCGACTCGAATAGGTGCGTCAAGGGCAAATGTGGAGGAGTTACTTTTCCAAATAGGGAAAATCATTGATGCAATGAAGTAGATAAATTATTTAGCTCAACAAGCTCGGTCTTTTTACTGAGTTAAATAAATTTGCTTCTTACCTTAAGTTATTGTAGTATTGCAATCCATTTGAAGGTACAAACATTGTACCTGTGTCTGGATTAGCTGGATCAACAATAACTACAGTGCCTTTGTTAGAACTAGTACCGGGTAAATAATGAGACGGACTTATGACTCCCCAGAAGGCTCTTTTCCCCTGTCCAAAAGGTTTTGACTGTGCATTTTTTGCCTTGGAATTGAGGATATCTTTAGCAATTTTTGTCATAACACCCTGTGTTGGGCTACTACTAAGAGTAGCGAATTCATTGCCGTGCTTAGGATAGGCATGACCATGCCCAATCTTGGAAGCTGTTTCATCGATAACTTTATTTATCTCATAGTGTAAATGCCCATCGTAATTTGAAATTTCCTCCAACCGAATAGCGTTAGATAGATATTTGCCGTTTAAGTTTTTACAATAAGCTGATAGTACCCCATAAGTTACGTTTATAGCGGTACAGGTTGTAAAAAAAGAAGTTGTTCCAACCAAGGGATTTTGTATTAGCTTTCCATTTTTATTAGTGATTCCTAGTAAGTCAATCTCACTTGTAAAAGGTAGACCTTTTACATTGATACAAACAGCAGACAATTTAGTAGTATTAGTACCATTAATATAAAATATCCTTTCATTCCGACAAGTTTTTGGATAACTACTAGAGCCAGCTTGAGCATACTTATAAGCTATAGTTAAGCTCAGTATGCTAATAACTACACTACCCAAGATACTTGTTAAATTCAAAAACTTACGTCTCATTTTCTGACTCCTAGTTCTTTTTGTAGTTGTATTTGCTTTGATTAATAGTCAACCCTGCTACCAATGCTTTCCGAATGGCAGCACAAACAGCTGGCAAGAGCAATTATGCTGTGCCATTCATGTTGGACTGGAATAGTAAAAAGGCTTGCAAAAGCGTTAATTCACCTTGGCACTCTTGCTTTGAAATGTGTAGCCTGCGGCTCTAATTAAGTCGGCTGCCTTTTCACCAATCATGATCGTAGATGCGTTCGTATTTCCTGATGGAATAGTTGGCATTACAGAGGCATCGACAACGCGCAATCCTTCAATTCCGTGAACTCGGAGTTGAGCATTAACCACCGCCAGTACATCGTTACCCATTTTACACGTACCCACAGGATGCCAATAGGTATTAGCCGTTTGTCGAATGTAAGCAGCGATCGCTTCATCACTGCTTATATCTTTACCGGGAGCCACTTCCTCTCCTAATACTTGATTAAAGGCAGCAGAATGAGCAAGTTGACGGGCAATTTTAATACCTTCTACCAGCACTTGTAAATCAGTGTCACACTGAAGATAGTTCGCTTGAACAACAGCTGGATCGAGCGGATTTGTTGAACGCAACGTCACAGTACCATGACTTTGAGGTTTGATTAGGCAAGCAACCAATGTGGCTCCCGAAACGTCATGGGTAAGGGTTGGAGACAACAGAGCCGGGCTAAAGAGGAACTGTAAGTCTGGTGCAACTTCGTTACTTTTACCGCTATGCAGAAATAGCCCAGCTTCGACTATATTACTGGTAGGTGCGATCACGGGTAGCGCTTGGGTAGACTTGTAGCCAACAGCAACCAATGGATGATCGTGCAAGTTCTCACCTACACCAGGTAAATCAGCAACCACAGGAATGTCGAGCGATCGCAGATGCGCTGCATTCCCAATTCCAGAAAGCATCAGCAGTTTGGGAGAATCGAATACACCCGCCGACAAAATCACTTCCTGATTGACATAAACTTGTTGCAGCGTTCCTTGGTGCAGATATTCTACCCCAACCGTGCGAGTTCCCTTAAACAATAGTCGAGTCACTAATGAACCAGTTTGAACAGTTAAATTAGGACGAGTAAGAATCGGCACAAGAAATGCGGCGGCGGCACTGTGTCGCTTACCATTTTTGATAGTTAATTGATATAATCCCGCACCTTCTTGTTGTGCGCCATTAAAATCGGGATTGCGGCCGTAGCCAAGTTGCTCTGCTGCTTCGATAAATTGCTCTGACATGACAGCAGGCGCGAGCGGATTAGTAACGCTCAAGGCTCCATCAACACCGTGAAATTCGGACGCGCCTCGCTGCTGGTTTTCTGATTTCTTGAAGTAAGGCAATACCTCTTCGTAACTCCAGCCGGAATTGCCGAGTTCTTGCCAACAGTCGAAATCGTGGCGATTGCCTCGAATGTATATCATGGCGTTGAGTGAACTAGAGCCGCCAGTGACTTTGCCACGCGAACACAAAATTTTCCGCCCATTGAGGTGTTGTTCTGGTTCACTCCAGTAAGCCCAATCAACCTCCGTTCCTAGCAAGCTTGGCCAAGCTACAGGGATTTGGATCTCTGGTTTAGTTGCCGGATTGCCTGCTTCGAGTAACAACACGGTTGTTTCACCATCTTCTGTCAAACGATTGGCAACAACACAGCCTGCTGAACCAGCACCGATCACCACATAATCGTATTGAGTCATGACATCCTCACTTGTATATTCAACTTTATGTGTGCAGAAATGCAAGATTTTCTAATGCATGGAGCGCATGGGGGGTGTTTGCAGGCAAATAAATAAATACTCCTGGTTGCAAAGTAATTTCACGTCCTTGCAGAGTAAGTACTCCGCGTCCTTCAATTACAGTCACCGAAATATGCCGAGGAGCAGTATGCTCAGGCATTTTTGTTCCGGCAGTGAGACAGAGTAAAGAGAAACTGTTTTGTTCATCTTGTACTAACGCTTTGCGAGTCACTCCGGGTTTCGTGTAATCTGCCAATTCCCGCAGATTAGCTGTCATTTCAGTATTATTTTTTGAGGGGTAGACCATGATTTATCTCCTGTCATTTCAATCAAGGTTTATTACAATTCTCTAACAGCACACAAAGCGATGTAGCCAAAGTCTTGTTTGTGTTGAGTGAAGACTCGTCGCATCATTAGAATGCGATCGCGGGGCATATAAGGAATGGCAGAGAGAGCAAAACCAATCTATTTTGTGATGATGAATCTGTTAAAGCAGCCGATAAAATTAGCAATGACAGGCTTGAATCATAATTTTCCATACTGCTGTGATGGGGCATTTGCACTTCATAAAATACAGGCACTGTTAGTTCTATATTGGGAACAAAACCAGCAAATTTCATGGTGCTGCATGTGCGGTAATAATGGGTAAGAGCAATAAGGACAGTTATTCATGATCGTTCTGCTGTGTCATTGCTCATAGAAAAACAATTTTGGGACTAGCTGCATATCCTAAATGAAGATTGGCAGCAGATCGCAGTACAATTTCGGAGTAGAGAATCTTTTGAATATCCAAAGAAGGCGCACGTTTTGCAGTGAATTTGTAAGCCGTGATTTCCCCCTTCAAACTGAAGTCGCTATCCGTCAAGTAGTGGTCATAATCGTGCATTCCCTGAAAAATAAATCCATAGATCGGATTGGGATAAACGGAAGAATCATAACTATCAGCGGATACCCAAAGTTGCTGAAGTTTAATATCGGCAAACATCTCAAGAGCGTTGTGGTAACGCATATAATCTGAGAATTGCAGATTTAAAGGTAATTGGTGGAATTCACCCATGAGCCAGTCACAGAGTTGGGTGATGGTTTCGTCAGAAATCTCGGCTGGTTTGCCTTCTAAGTAGAGTTGAGCAAGAGTTTCCACTTGGGATATATGGGATATATTTGTGTTTACTTTTGTAAGAGTCATATTGCTATCCTCATACCCTTGAACTACCTTTAATCTGACAATTTTTCTCAATAATTTCTTTGAGCTAGCTCATAGTTAAAACAGAAAAAGTCAGAGCTAGCTTGATCGGGGTTTTAATGAAGAGGCAGGGGGCAGGGAGCAGAGGGAAATGACCCCATCAAGAACTGCTGTGGAATGAAGCGGGGAATATGGGTTTGAGTCACCCAAAGAAGCAGCATTTATTTCCCCATCAACGTTTTGTACAAACCTGCCGCATTAGGAGATGATTGTCTTCATACACCTCTAAAGTTCCAGACTGCTGGCTATCTAGTGTACCGTCCCATACCCAGTATTTATAATTGCCACTTTGAAACTTATACACTCGAACACCTTCTGTCACTTTGCTAGTTCCTTTGTTTAAACTCAAATCACCGTGCGAACTTGTAGAGCGGTAGAGAAGTTCACCCGAAGAATACCTTTTCCAAACATTAACATTGTATCCACCCCGGCATTTCATACTGAGAATTAAGTCAGCAGTAGAATCAGCAGAAGCTCTTAAGGAGTAATTAGCCCAAACACAGGTTGTTAGAGCAAGAAATAGCGTGGATCTTTTCAGTAGTGTTTTCATAGTTTTCCTATGGTTTAATTGTTCAAAAATCAAATAGGAACTCTATAGAATTAATCCTGTTTCTCGACGCTGGTTGGCATCAGTTCAAAAACTGTATGGGGACTTTTGAAAGTTTGCCGTGCTTCTGGTAGCTGGAGCGCCTCCATTGTTTTGACGTGTTCGCATTCGTCATCCCGAATATTCACGAATACGTCGTAGAGATTATCCACTTTCGGGCGGCGAAATTTATGATCTGATGTAAACTGGGTTTCTTCAAACATATAGAGATCGCCATCGCGGTAGTAATTAATTGCAACTTTGGGCGCTCTTTGAGCTTTCAGTTCTGCTTCATGGGTTTTCAAGTAGTCGTCATAGGTATGGTAGGCATGATTTTCAATCAGTTCCATTAGGTAGTAGGCATACTTGGGAAACAGCATATAGATTAGGACAACCACCCAGTAGTACACCACTGCAATATGTTGAGCGATGAAGCGATCAATCCAGTAGCGATCGCCCCCCATTGATTCCATAATTAACAAATGATGTAATTCGTTCCAGGTTTCGGCGAAATGAACTTTCAACAAGTCAGCTTTGCGCCAGTAACCCAGCGTCTCGTAAAGATGCAGCACCGAGAGATAGGAAAAGTAAGGAACCCGAGCGATGGTTTCCAGCACATAAAATCGAGGGTAAGAACGATTTCCGTAGACGAAATCGACAATAAATACAAAAAAACTGACGATCGCTTGAATCAAAACTTTCATGTTGAATTCCTCTAAAATCAGAACACTTTCCTGATTTGCCGATTCCGAGATCCGATAGACGTAGGTTTGGTTTAATGCCTCAAACCAACGCCAATAAGGGTTAGCGATCGCTTAACCATCATATAAATAAGGTTAATGAACTTTACTTAAGGCTTCTGCTTTTGCTGCTTCAATAATCAGATTTGCTACTTCCGCAGGATGTGAAACCATTGAGGCATGGCTTGATGGTAATGAAATGACCGTTGCCCCGATACGCTTCGCCATAAAACGCTCTAGTTCTGGTGAAATCATGCGATCATTATCAGATACTTGATACCACGATCGCTTGGACTTCCAGGCTGGTTTGGTCACTTTATCGTCAAAATTCTTGATTGCGATCGGCTTCTGTACAGCAGCCATCACAAGTGCTTGAACAGTGTCAACATCCTGAGCAAATGCCTCTTGAAAAGTATCAGGATCAACCTCAAGGAACTGATTATTATAAACAGGACGGACATGGGAAGAACCAGATGGGGTGGGGAAACGCCCATTTAAGTCAACGAGGCTTTCTCCAGTATCGGGTGCATAAGCTGCAATGTACACCAATCCAATAACATTTGGTGCATTGGCTCCTGCAACTGTAATGACTGCACCTCCATAAGAATGACCGACGAGAATTGTCGGATCTGTCTGAGCTGCAAGAATCTGCTCTACTACAGCAACGTCGTTTGCAAGGGAGGTAAGCGGAATCTGCACTGCCGTAACGCGAAAGCCTTTGTCTTGCAGTAGTGGGATCACCTTACTCCAACTTGAACTGTCGGCAAAGGCTCCATGCACCAGCACGATATTATTAGCAGCCATTTTAGTCTCCTTCGTTTGATGTGAATGCTTCTGAGGTTTTGCAAGTGCAATCAGTGGGGTAGTAGTAAAACCTAAACCTATGAAAATTCCTACATTCAATAATCTTCGACGTGTAAATAAGTTATTCTTCATCAATCACTCCTCACTTTGGTCTGAATGATCTTTGTTCTGAAATGAGGTTTGCAGATGAGCTTCTAGAAACCACAACCGCTTCTCTATAGCTCGTGAAATCTCAATAAAGAGATCGTTGGTATCCATGTCACCCAGATCATTTGTTTTATCAATATTTTTGCGGAGGGATTTGGCGTAAATTGCCAAGCAATCGGCAAGTGCAATGACATGATCTGTCCCATCAACAGCATCGAAGGGAAACTCAGGCAGTTCGGATTCTTTGGCAGCAATCCGGGCGGTTCCCAGTGCTTTCCCCCCCAATGTTGTGATTCGTTCGGCAATCAAATCAATAAATTCTTCAACTTCGGAAGCAATTTCATCAAACAGTAGATGCAGTTGATAAAAGTCTTTACCTTTGACGTTCCAGTGAGCATATTTGATCTGGGTCTTCAAGTCGATCGCAGTTGCCAAGCTTTGATTAAGTAACGTATTTACTTGCGATCGGATTTCGACGGGAATATCAATTCGGGTTGAGTAAACGAATGATTTAGTGTCATTTTGCTTAGTTGTTGCAGCCATAAGTTCTACTCCCAATATATTGTTTTGTAATCAGTTAGGACTTACGCACAGATAGTTAAAAAACGTAGATGCAACGCGGCTTACCGCAGGCTACTACAGAGACATGAAGAACATGGAGGAATAAGAATTTGAGACGTATTTTGCGTAAGTCCTGTGAGTAAACGTTTAGGGAAACACAAGTTCAGATAGAGGTGAATGACCGAAGTAAATATGAGCAGACGATTTCAACACAATTTCGGAATAGAGAATTTTTTGAATCTCTAAACTGGGGACTCGATTTGCAAGTGTGCAGTAAGCAGCGATTTCTCCTTCAAGGCTAAAGTCAGCATCCGCTACCTCTACTTTGGGTGCCATTGAAATCACATTTGAGCAAATTACTGATTTGAAACTTTCGAGATATTACTTCCAATACGGTTCGGATAAGCATTTTTCACTTTCCTTGTGGTCTGGGTAAAGGGGAAAGGATGTATTCAAAACATGAGTCCCTTTCCCCTTTGCCCTTTAACCGAACCGTATTGATATTACTTGCGCCAGTAGTTATTAGCAGCTGCGATCGTGGCAAACTCTGTTGCAACCGTTTGACCAACTGCAATCAGCATCATGGCATCATTGCCATAAACATCTCGCAGTTGGTTGCGTTTTTCTTCATCCGGCTGAGTCAATTTAATAATTAACCGTGACATTTTGACTGCCAGTTGTCGTCCTTCTTCTGGTGTCTCAGTCAATAGTGAGTTATTAGGAACCAATGTTACTTCGGGTGGTCTTACAACAGGTGAATTGGTCGGGGCTATTACATTATCCATGTCAAAATTTCCTGAATTAGTGTTTACTTGAGAACAATTTCGATTCCACGGCAACAACTAAGGCAAAAGCTTGAAGTTTATGAATCTAACTTTTGCATTACCACCAACAAAAATATTCATAGCCCATTCTTAATGAACTACTTGAGCTTCATTAAGAATGGGTACTTCAGATTTAAGAGAAAATGGAGCATAAACAACATGCACAGAACAAGGAGCATGGTGAAAAACATAATTACTCACACTGCCTAAAATCAATTCATTCAAACCAGAATGTCCTCGACGACCGATCACAATTAAGTCAGCACCCCAACCTTGAGCAACTTCACAGATATTCCGGCTGGGATTGCCAGAATTTTGGGTGAATTCAGTACTCACCCCTGCATTGGTTGCTTGCTCTGTATATGCTCGCAATAATTTGAAACCCTGTTCTTCGTAACTTTGCCACTGCTTCCAATAATCCTCTAGAAGTTCTCCATGTAATGGGTGGTATTCGAGAGTAAGCAGTGTAGGTGTTTGGGGGCTATCCTTTTCTTCACCAGATAGAATATGCAACAGCATCAAGCTTGCTTTGGTTGCCTTTGCTAGAGCAAGTGCTTCATCAAAAACAGCATTGCCATTTGGAGAACGGTCAATTGCAGCTAGAATCTTCCTAAACATAAAATCTCCTAAATTAAACAAATCAAAGAATTTTTAAACCATATTGAGCAATCTTCATCTTTAATTTCTTCTAAATAAAAAACTTCAACAAAGATCAATTCATTAATGGCAGTAGGAACGCAGACAATACGGTTCGGATAAGCATTTTTAACTTTCCTTGTGGTCTGGGTAAAGGGTAAGGGGTAAAGGGGAAAGGATGTATTCAAAACCTTTTCCCTTTACCCTTTCCCCTTTAACCGAACCGTATTGGGAACGCAGATACTCTTTTGGACTTGTGTTTAGCGTCTAGTAGAAAAAAAATCCAGCCTTTTGTTAATCGCCCTGAAACGAGACGTTTTTCTCAACGGACTCACGGCTTATATGCAGATGATTAGCGGGAAAATCAGGATCGGGATAGCCAACGGCTAAACCACAAATGATTAATAATTCCGGTGAGATGTTCAATTCGTTGCGGATGATTTCGGGATAAGTCGCTAGCGAAACCTCTACGCAAGTGCCAATGCCACGAGCAGTTAGGCTTAACACCAGCGTTTGTAAATACATCCCCACACTTAAAGCATCGGCAACACCCAAATCTTGGTGCATACAGACAATAGCAACCATTGGTGCGCCAAAAAATTCGTAATTACGCAGAACCGCCAACTGTCTATTCGCCTTATCGTCACGAGTAATCCCCATCGCCCCGTAGACTTGCGCTCCCAGTTCCTGGCGGTAATGCTGGAAGGCGGAAGGCAGAGGAGATATATTGGGCTGCTGCTTGGCAAGGTTTAGCAAAGCCTCTTGCAGACGATCGCGGCGATCGCCTTGGGCAAACACCAACCGCCACGGCTGGATGTTTGAATTTGACGGTGCCAACTGCGCTAGAGCCAGGGCTTCATCGAGCAAAGCCCGTGGCACTGGTTGGGATAAGAATTTCCGTGTTGAGTGGCGGTCTTTAATAGTTTGGTCGAGATCAAACATATTTTATCAACCTCTATGAGAAATAAATGCGATCGCTTCCAGCGGGCGCTTTGCGCCATCGCTCAATCGGGCAGCAGTTATGCGCTGAACCCTCCGTCAATCATCAAATTTGCACCAGTGATGTAACCAGACTCAGGGCCAGCTAGATAAGCAACCAATCCCGCAACCTCTTCAACGGTGCCGTAGCGGACTACCGCAATGTGCTTTTTGAGCATTTCGGCAAACTCACCCTCCGAGGGATTCATCTCTGTAGCGATCGGCCCGGGCTGCACGTTATTGATCGTAATCCCGCGCGGGCCGAGGTCACGTGACAGTCCTTGCACAAGCCCTTGTAGAGCAGATTTGCTCATGGCATAAACGCCGCCACCAGCAAATGGCATCCGTTCGGCGTTGGTGCTACCGATGTTGATGATGCGTCCGCCCTCTTTCATGTGCTTGACTGCGGCTTGCGTCGCCACAAATACGGCACGCACGTTAACGGCAAAGGTTCGATCAAAGTCCGCCAGCTTGAAATCGTCGATCGCCCCGATCGCCAACACGCCTGCATTGTTGACGAGAATATCAATGCCGCCCAATTGATTTACAGTCTCCTCAACAGCAGCGACTACTGCACTAGCTTCGGCACTGTCAGCTTGGATGGCAAGAGCCTGGACACCTAATGCTTGCACTGCCTGGACGATTTCGTTCGCGCGATCGGGTGAGCTGGTATATGTAAAGGCGACATCAGCACCTTCACTTGCTAAACGCTTGACGATCGCTGCCCCGATACCGCGACTGCCTCCAGTAATAAGTGCGCGTTTATTCTTGAGTGTGTGGTTCATGTTCGATACCGTGCGATGAGAAATTGGATAATTCGTTGTGTCTAATGAAGGAAACTGCTCTAAATTGGCAGCAAGCAGGTGAACAATTTATATAACCTTTTCTGGTTCCTGAATCGTTTTCAATGCCCAGATACCAACCCAACAGCCAAATGCATCCACAAATAATATCAGGATGGCGGTGATTTGGAATAGCATTCCCCAACCTGCAAAGGCAACTTGAGACACATGATCGGGGCTAATTACGATGAAATGATTGTAGATTCCAAAAAGCAGCGATCCAGCCATTGAACTCACCAATAGCCAGCTACCAAGGCGGTAAAACTGCGTCCAAAGTAAAACGGCGGCAATGATGGGAGTTAGAAAAATCACAATCCCCACAAATGAACTCTGAAGCAAAGATAGGGCAACTGGGATTTCTATATGTGCTAAACCATGCAGTCCGTTGGCGATCGCATGAAGAACCGTGATCGCTGTTCCATATTGGGCAATCTTCATTTTTCTTCTACCTTGGGGTCAAATCCTCATTACAAAAAGTAATCGCGTTATTCGTATGAGTCACTTAGCAATTGCTTTCTGTACTTGCTTAGAAACGCTACCTGCTGCTTTAATTAAATCGGCTGCTTTTTCACCGATCATAATTGTGGGCGCGTTTGTATGCCCTGTATTTAGAGTTGGCATAATGGAAGCATCGACAACTCGTAAGCCCTCAACTCCATAGACCCGCAGTTGGGAGTCTACAACTGCCATTGAATCCGTGCCCATTTTACAGGTGCCGATCGGATGAAACACTGTGCCGCAGGTTTCCCGGATGTATGCTTCCAGGGCTACATCGTCAGTTACATCAGCGCCCGGAGCAACTTCCCGTCCGCGAAATTCATCAAAAGCACTGGTCTGGAACAATTGGCGCATTAATTTAACTCCGGCAACGAGCTTTTGCACATCGGATTGACTTTGCAGATAGTTTAGCCGAATCACTGGTGTGTTTTTGGGATCGGGCGATCGCAAACTGACACTGCCAATATTTTGGGGATGAGTCAAAATGACCAGACCCGTGAAGCCTAAACCAGAGTTTGGATAGCCAGGAGGTGCCCACAGAATCGGGCCGAAGATCAGCTCTAAATCCGGTGCAGCTTCCAAATTACCTTCGCTATGCAAAAACAATACAGCTTCGGCGATGCCATTGCTGCTAATTGCCGTGTGTAAATCACCAGTTGCTTCGTATGGAATAGGAACAACAATGTGGTCTTGTAGATTTTGACCGACACCGGGCAAATCAACTACAACAGAAATCCCCATTGCTTGTAATTGTGCTGCATCCCCAATGCCAGACAGCATCAGCAACTTGGGCGAGTCAAACGAACCCGCACTGACAATCACTTCCTGATTGACTCTGACCTGATGCAGCATTCCCTCACGCAAATATTCCACCCCAACGGCGCGAGTGCCATCAAACAATAACCGAGTCACTAACGCACCCGTTTGCACCGTTAAGTTCGGACGATCCAAAATCGGCACGAGAAATGCCGCAGCAGTACTGTGCCGTTTCCCCTCTTTGACCGTCAACTGAATCGGCCCTACTCCTTCCTGCTTTATACCGTTGAAATCAGGGTTGTAATCGTATCCCAATGCCACGGCTGCATCAACAAATCGTTGGGAGATGGGAGCAGGGGAGATAACATCAGTAACGCTCAATTCCCCATCTACCTCATGATATGCGTCAGATCCGCGTTGCTGGTGTTCAGATTTCTTGAAGTAGGGCAGGACATCTTGGTAACTCCAACCAGGATTGCCTAGTGACTCCCAGCGATCATAATCGCTAGCATTGCCCCGGATATACACCAGAAAATTAATCGAACTGCTGCCCCCCAAAACTTTACCACGAGGACAAAAGATTTGGCGATTGTTGAGATATGGCTCTGGTTCAGAGAAGTATCCCCAGTCCACCTCGGTGCCAAGTAGAGTTGTACAGTCTAACGGAATGTGAATCTCTGGTTTTGTATCTGGATTGCCCGCTTCGAGCAATAACACAGTGGTGTCAGAATCTTCGGTCAGACGGTTAGCAACCACGCAGCCTGCTGACCCAGCACCAATCACAATATAGTCATAGTAAGTCATGATTCTTTCTCCTCCTTGATTATCTGTTGCTGATTGCTAAAATTGCTAACTGGCATTAGCTACATCATTTCCCACCAGCCATTCCAAAGGTCGCGGTTGAAAATTCAGTTCGCGTTTTGCCTTGGCATTCGATGCGCCGCGCATTTGAGTACCGTAGTAAACAGCATCCGCACCACCGATTTGCAGAGCCTCCTCAATCGATATCTGCGGTGGTGGTGGCGCATTGAGCCAATGGGCAAAAGCCGGGAGCCACTCGCGCACTTCTAAGGGGCGATCGCCCGTAATTAGGTAAATGCCGGGATTACCTCGCTCTGCTGCTGCAACTGTGGCGATCGCTGCATCTTCAACGTGTAACCATGACCATACGCCTTCCCCATTTCCCACAATTGGAAATTGTTGCTGTTGTACTTGGTTTGCAACGTCGCCATCAGTATTAAACCAAGTGCCAGGCCCGTAGAAGAAGCCATAACGCAGGACAATCCCTTCTAGATTTGACGTTTTGAGGAGTTGATGCTCGATTTCGGTCACTGTATGTGCATCTGCTGCAACTGCGGGGGAAGCATCCAAGGATAGCGGTGTTTCTTCGTCTGCTAATCCCGTACCAGGAACTCCCCAAAATGCGATCGACTGCCTCAGATATCGCCGCACGCCTGCCGCTTGTGCTGCTGCCAGCACATTAGCACCGCCTTCTATACGAATACGACGGTTGAATGGTGCAGCAGCACTCATTGATTCGCCAGTGT
Source organism: Nostoc sp. FACHB-133 (assembly GCF_014698055.1). Taxonomy (NCBI): domain Bacteria; kingdom Bacillati; phylum Cyanobacteriota; class Cyanophyceae; order Nostocales; family Nostocaceae; genus Nostoc; species Nostoc sp. FACHB-133. The sequence goes on along the minus strand of NZ_JACJSH010000024.1, from coordinate 56,750 downwards.
AGGTTTTGGGTAGAGCGGTAAGTTGTTCAATCACTACTTCTGGTTGAGCGCGAACGAGAGCCGCTTTGACAGCATCGGCATCAAATACATCTGCGATTGCCGGTTCCACACCTTGTTCGGCTAAAGTTTGCGCGTTTTCTGAAGAACGGGTCAATGCAACTACATCATGACCTTTGGCAAGCAATTGGGCGATTAGCGGACGACCAATCACTCCCGTTGCCCCTGCGACAAAAATCTTCATCTGTGAACCTCCTGTTAAAACCTGTGAAACATTTTATAAATAAGACGAATTAAACCAACTTGTTAGGCTGATGTCAGTGCGGTTTTCATTGCATCAGTGTCGATGTAAACTTCTAATCGAACAATTTTTTCTTCCTTGACTGTCCAAATGTGAGCCAAGTTACAACTGAACTTTTTTCCAGTTAGCTTTGCTACGCCACTAGTTTTACCGATCGCAACTATTTGCTCACCAGCTTGGATGTAGTGAGATATTTCGACGGTCGAATCAATTAGTGGAGAAAACTTCGAGAAAAAAACCTTGCTTTCATCAAAGCCACGATAGTGACCGCCCCAAGGGAGTTCTTCAGTTTGATAGAACTCGACATTAGGAGACATCAGAGAAAAATAATGAGGAATATCTTTTTCGTTTAGGTAAATGTAAGCCTGCTTGACAATTTCTAGAGCGTTCATTGGCATTCTTTCCTCATTGAGTAAGCCTGGTTAGGTGTCAATACTGCTCGGTTAAGGATTTTTAACTCGGAATTGGGTTTAGGGAAAAGGTTAAAGGGTAAAGATTAAAGGTTTTTTCTTTCCCCTTTCCCCTTCCCCTTTTACCCTTAACCGACAAGTATTGGGTTAGGTGTTACTGCTTCAGCGCCAATGGCAAGGGATTACCCCATTTTCCAACATATCTCACGCTTCGCATTACATGGATTGAGAATTTCTAGCTTGGGCGATGGCTGTGATTAGTCTCTCTATATCCCAGGCATCCCTATAGCGAATTTCGTTGACGAATAAAGCTGGTGTACTACTGACACCACTTTGTATACCACTTTGAATGTTTTGAGTAACTCGTTCAGTATGAACATGGTTTGTCATGTCTCGAAGGAATCGATCAAGGTCAAGCTCTATCTGATTGGCATACTCTAGAAGATAGCCATTGTTAAGTGCGGATTGATTCGCAAATAAGAGATTGTGCATTTGCCAAAACTTATTTTGCGCGGCGGCTGCTTCTGCCGCTTCTGCTGCCTTTTGTGCTTGGGGATGAATGTGTATGCGCGGGAAATGACGGAATACAAAGCATAATTGGATCTGTTGCTGAATCTCTTGAATCATTTTATGAACCTCGCCACAGGAAAGACATTGATAGTCACCGTATTCAACTAAAACGATTTGTGCATCTATTGTTCCTTGGATGTTATCGTGTTCTGAAATTGGTATGAGCAGCCCATCACCATCGCTTGTCTGGCTCATCGTTTTTTCATGCGGTCTATAGATAGTATCGTTGCGATGAAAACGCTTAAAATAAGAGTAATAAATTGAATATTGTTTCTTTATTATCAAAATATGTGAATTTATCCCCATTTGTCGCATCCCCTGCGAGGAGTCTTTGCACTACCCCTAAGAATGGCGATTGACTTACTTTTAGGGCTAGGAGCAACCTATCCTCAAGAGCAGGTGATACTCTTAACAGATGAATCTGTTGCTTTAGATAAATTCTTAAAGTGTAATGATACCGCGCTTTAGAGCAACAATCATTGCTTGAGTGCGATCGCCCACTCCCAACTTACTCAGAATATTTTTAACATGAAATTTGACCGTTCCCTCAGCAATTGACAAAGCAGTGCTTATCTCTAAGTTACTCTTGCCCCTTGCCATCAAACGTAGCACCTCCAATTCCCGCTCGCTCAGTTCTGGGCTACCTATCCGCTCTGCCAATTTTGCGCCCACGGCAGGGGGAATGTACTTTTGACCGTTGTGAACTGCTCGAATCGCTGCCAATAGTTCATCCGGTTCTGCATCTTTTAAGACATAGCCCTTTGCACCCGATTGCAGTCCCCGATAGATGTCTTCGTCTCCGTCATAGGTCGTCAGGACAATGATCCGAGCGTCGGCAAACTCAGCGCAAATGGAAACGATCGCTTCAACCCCACTTAGCTCAGGCATCCGCAAATCCATCAGCGTTACATCGGGTTGATGCTGACGGAACAATTCTACTGCTTCGCGCCCGTTGCAGGCTTGCCCAACAACGGTCATATCCTGTTTATAGTCAATTACGGCTGCTAAACCTTCTCGCATAAACGGATGATCGTCGCTAATCAAGACGCGGATAACAGAGGAGCCTGGTGTAGAGAATGAGAGGTGCGGTTGCGTCATGGCATTTGTAACCTCACTACGATTTCTGTCCCTTGTCCAAGCTGGCTGTAAATCGTCAATCCTGCCCTAATCCGTTCAGCGCGTTCGGTGATTCCAAGTAACCCAAAGCCCCGACTGACCGACAAACTCCTGCTTTCAAAACCTTGCCCATTGTCTTTTATTTGCAAGATGAACTGCGATGGCTCATAGCGCAACTCAAGGCGGATTTCGCTGGCATTTGCATACTTAAAAGCATTGGTTAACGCTTCTTGTCCGATGCGAAGCAGATTCATTTCCACCTCTTTCGGCAAAGTATATAGTTCACCGATCGCTTCGCAGATAACCTGCACTGAGGTATGAGAAAACATCTGAGCAGCGAGGCGATTGAGTGCGCTATGCAAATCGCCTTCTTCTAATATTTGCGGGCGGAGTGCTTCCACCGAGCGACGGGCATCTGCCAGCCCGGAACGCGCCAAGATACGCCCCGTTTTTAGGTGTGATTGGGCAGCATCTGGATCGAGGATGAGGCGCTGAGAGGCAGCATCTAAGTGAACGATGATACTAGTAAAAGCTTGCGCTAATGTATCATGTATTTCTCGCGCCATACGGTTGCGTTCTTCTAAAATTGATGCTTCTTCGGCACGTTTGCGTTCAAGCAGTGCAGCGTTTCGCTGTTCGCTGATATCTGTAATCAGACCATAATATCCTCTCACCTGAGCATTGAGATCGAAATCGGGGATGGAGGTGACAGCAACATACTTTTTGCCCAACGGCAAAGGGACTTCTGCCTCATAGGTTATAATCTCCCCTGCTAGCGCTCGATTCATGTACGGTTCAATAATTTCATAAGCTGCCTCACTCATGACTTCACGAACCTGCTTACCCACAATTTCATCTCGACTACAGCCATACCATTCCTCATAAGTTCGGTTGGCAAATCGATAGCGCCGATCTCTATCTATATAACAGATACAAGCGGGGAGAGCGTCGGTAATCAATCTTAGTTCCTGTTCTCGCTCGCGCAGTTCTGCCTCACTTTTCTGTAAAGCGGCTGTTCGTTGAGCTACTTGTTGCTCTAAGGTACGATTATAATTTGCTAGCAATTGCTCTGCTTGTTTGCGTTCGGTGATGTCTTGAAAAGCTGAGATTGCATAAATTACATTGCCCTGTTCGTCGAATACTGGAGTTCCCCACCCTTCAACGGGAACGATCGCATTGTTTTGGCGAATTTCTAAATCGTCAATTCTCGTGCGATCGCCTTTCAACGCCCGCATCACTGGCAAGTTCTCAATGGGATATGGTTGCTCTGTTCCCACTAGATAAAGTTGATAAATTTCTGCAAGTTGCTCTGGTGTCGCACCAGGAATAATCCCTTTGCCCAATAGTTGAATTGCCTGTTGATTGGCGTAGCAAGGGCGACCCAGTGTATCCACGACTCCAATTCCTACGGGAACTGCTTCCAGGAATTGAGCCATCTGACTTTCGCTCTCTCGTAGTTTGGAGTAGAGTTTGGCATTTTCAATGGCGATCGCTGCTTGGGTTGATAACAGATGCAAAACTTGCGTTCGCGTAGCGTCTCCGTTCGCGTAGCCTCCCGCAGGGAAGGAGACTCGCTCCGGTGTAAATGCCCCAGATGCTAATTGATTTTCCAGATACAACAGTCCGACGAGCTTACTTTGATTCAGCAGTGGTAAACACAGAAGTGATTGAATTTGGTTATGTTGAATGTATGGCTCATTAATAAAATTACCCTCACGAGTCGCATCATTTAAGATCACAGGTTCATGAGTCCGAATTACATAATTAATAATTGATTCAGGCAGATGATTTGCCGTTGAGATAGATTGCAGTACTTGTGTAGAATAAATATTTTCGCCAGCCACAACATCATTTAGTTCACCAGAAGCTTCAATTACCCATTCTCCTGAGTTTTCCAAAAGTAAAAATCCGGTTTGTGCGCCAGCATTCTCGATTAATATCTTCATCAAGGAACTAAGCAACTGCTCCAGTTCAATTTCACTAGAAATAGCTTGTGATGCTTTCATCACTGCCACTAAATCGAAAGCGATGTCTGAGTTATTAGAGGTGGTGACAGAAGTTTTTGGTATTCGCGTATGAGCCATGCTCGATGATGGAGAAAATAGCTGCGGATACCGAGTTTCTAAATCCTTGACCTTCGCCGTCGCTCCCCAACGTTCATAGCAGTAATGAGCTTCTTTCATATAGGTTCTGGCAATCTTTTCCCTCCCACGAAATAGGTAGAATTTTGCTGCTAATTCATAAGCTAATGCTTCTTCTTGTACATATTCATTTTCTTTAGCCCCAAGAATTGCTTGCTCGTAGAACTCTTCTGCTTCAAGCAACTGACCCAAAACTCGTGCTTTCTCTGCCTCGACTAGGTGGTATTTATGCAAATGATTCATGGACGCATAATGTGCCCATAGTTTCATTTTCTCCTGGTTAACTGCAACTTCTTTAATAATTTCTTTCTGTGCTTGAGTGTTGCTTTCAAGATAGGTTGCGAGTCTTGCCAGAGAGCTGTAGAAATAGTACAGAGGAACAGGAGGTGTCGATGCTAGGTAGCTCACATACTCTGCGGCCACAATTGAGTTTTCGACTGCCTGGAAATACTCATAAAATAAATAGCACAGGAAAAGTTGGTAGAAATGTACAAAAAAGATTGAGGTTCCATTATTTTCTGTTTTATTTTGTCGCAGTCTATTCTCCTCATTGTAGGCTTCGCCAACTAGACAGATAGGATTGACCGAGCGTTCCATCAAATTTAAGACAACCTGATGATGCATCTGAGTCCAAGTCAGTGCTGCTTCCTGTTTGAGTTGACGGATTACTTGGCTGTACATTCTTATCTCGCGTTCAAGCTCCACGAGTTCCTTACCTACAAAGACACATTGCAAGCAGTAAACTTCAGCACAGTAGGCAGCAAACTCTGAATCTCCTGTTTCCAATCCACTTTGATAGCCTTCTAGTAATGGCTGCAATGTTTCTCTAAAATGCTTTTTCCAGTGAATAATGAAAATATTCACGCTCAACAATGTTTTGGCTTTGAGTGCTTGGGTATCAGGTCGTGATAATTGCCTTAAAGCTAACTGCCCAAACTCGTAGCCAGACTCTATATCTCCCACCGTCCTACAAAGAATGAATCCATACAAGGCATACGCAAAGGGAGACACCAACGCATTGCTATATTGGATTGACAAACTGACCTGTTTTGATGCAAGCAATGGCAGCATATCTGGGGCAGCAAGATGGGCAGCAATCATGATACTTGATAAGATTCGCATCGCCGCCAACTTGTTCGGTTCAGCTATTTTTGGCGAATGAACCAAATCCTCGCTCCGCTTTTCCTTAAGGAGTGATGTGATTGTGTCAAGTTCAAGCTGAATATCTGACTGGCTATGCGTTTTAGGAAAACTGATCCCCAGTTGCAGTAAAACTTGCAATCCAGTATTGATCGCTTCTAATAGCTGCTCCTGCGCGATATAGGTCTGAATTTTGACTTCGTAAACCTTTACACTGTCGAGAACCGTTTTAGCTGATTGTAAAACGATTGCCATCCAGGATTCTACATCTGCAAAATCGCCACATAGGAATGAAATTTCTGTAGTTTCTGAATGTAGTTCTAAAGTAAAATCATAGTTTGTTTGCCAGCTTGAAGCTGCCACCCATGCTCGCCCTGTCGCTAAATATTTTTTTGCTACACTATAAGCGATCGCAGCTTTTGCTTTCTGACCTGCGATTAAATTTAATCGAGCAATTTCATTTCTTTCTGGTTGATCTGTGACAAGCTCAATTCCATGATTCAAATGATCGACAATTTCAAACAGCCGCTCTGATAGCCGTTCTGGCAAAGTTTTTTCTAGTAAATTGCGACCGATTTGGAGATGAACAACTTGTTTGTGCGACTCATCGATTAAAGCGTAAGCTGCTTGCTGCACGCGATCGTGCAAAAACTTATATTCTTGAACTAATAGGTTTTCGTCTAATTCAGATATAGGTTGAATTAATCCAGCTTGTATAGCTGCCACTAATTCCAAAAAAACCGTTTTCGCAGTTTTCTCACAAACAATCGATAAAGTATCTAAATTAAATTTAGCCCCGACACAAGCGGCTAAACGGAGAATTTGCTGTGTTACTTCTGGTAGTTTCTTTAACTTGTGAAGCATCAACTCCACAACATTATCGGTGATGTCTTGGGATTGAATCTGAGCAATGTTCCACTTCCAGCGTAAGTATTGTGCATCAAAGCTCAATAAATTTTCGCTATACAGCATTTTCAAAAATTCGTTGACAAAAAAGGGATTACCCTCAGTTTTACGAAACACTAACTCAGCCAAGGGATAAACAATGTCTGCATTTCGATGTAGCGTCTCGGCAATCAACTGACTCAACGGTTCAAGGGTTAATGGTGTCAGGATCATCTCTTGAAGCACTGCCCCTTTTTTTCGTAGTCTCTCTAGCATTAATGCTAATGGATGCGTTGGATTTACTTCATTATCTCGATAGGCTCCAATTAAAAATAGGGATTGGGTTTGCTCATCCAACAGCAACAGTTCGATTAACTTAATCGTTGCCGAGTCTATCCACTGTAAATCATCTAAGAAGATCGTAAGGGAATGTGACTCTGAACAAAACACCCGCACAAACTGCCCAAAGATGCGATGAAAGCGATTTTGAGCTTCAGTTGCTCCAACTTCTGATACAGGCGGCTGCTTACCGATAATTAATTCAACTTCCGGGATGATATCAATGATGATTTGCCCGTTGGTTTCTAAAGCTGTTAACAGTTGCGATCGCCATTGTTGCACCTGCTTATCTGGCTCACTGAGCAATTGTTGTACCAATTTTTGCAGAGCATCTGCGATCGCGCTGTAGGGAATATTGCGTCCAAATTGGTCAAACTTACCAGAGACAAAATAACCGCGCTTTGCAGTAATGGGTTTGTAGAGTTCCTGCACTAATGCTGATTTGCCAACCCCAGCGTAACCCGATACCAACATCATCTCGACTTGGAATTGAGAATTTTCTTGATTCTTCAGTCTTAATTGTTCATTTCCCGTTCCTGCTACTCTGTCAAACGCCGCTAATAATGCTTCAATCTCTGCTTCGCGCCCATACAATTTTTGGGGAATTTGAAACTGATCGCAAACGTCTTGAATACCCAGTTGAATACTGTCAATTTGACCTGTTTCTGCGAACTGGTGAAGACCGATTTCTAAATCTGCTTTGATACCCCAAGCACTTTGATAGCGATCCTCGGCATTTTTTGCCATCAATTTCAAAATAATATCTGAAACTGCTCTGGGAATTGCTGCATTTAGTTCATGAGGTGGAACAGGCTGTTTGGCAATATGACAATGGACTAGCTCAAGTATGTCCCTTGTTGCAAACGGCAGATGTCCGGTTAGAAGTTCATAGAATGTCACACCAAGGGAGTAAAAATCGGTGCGGTAATCGAGCAAACGGTTCATGCGTCCTGTTTGCTCTGGAGATAAATATGCGAGTGTTCCTTCCAACACATGAGGACTTTTGAAGGTTGGATTTGTGCGATTAAATTGGGTGGCAATCCCAAAGTCAATAATTTTGACAACGCCAGTATCGAGATTCAGGACTATGTTTCCAGGATTGATATCTTTATGAATGACATTGGCTGCATGGATTCTGCCCAGAATGTCGGTGAGGGCGATCGCAAGACCTAAAAAAGTGGATAAAGGCATGGGGCAGAACATATCTGGACGCTTGTGCATCCATTGCTCTAGGGACTCTCCCCCAAAATCTTCTAAGAGAATCACCAGAGTGCGTTGATAGTCCTGTTGGCTGTATGCCTTCACCACTCCCTCCAAGTTGAGGGAACGGGTAATTTTATATTCCTGTCTGTAGCGGGTTAGTTCTTGAGGTGAGGGATAATCAAGCTTGAGTATTTTTACTATGATTGCTACTCCATCCTCTCTGATGCCCCGATACACTAGAGAATTGGAACTTTCGTATATTTTGTTTTGGATAGCAATACCAGGTAGAGCAATCATAGAGCAACTCTTGGGAGTATGACTGGCATAACCCAAACTATACAGCAATCCAGCTATCTACATCTTTCATGTTCTGAGGTTCTATTTGGTTTTGTTCATTTCTAGCCAGTTGTAGAGCCTTAACTGAACTCGTTAAGCGCTGTATCAATTATGTAGAGCCATTTTACAGCACTAATTTGACAACTGGAGCACGGGACACCAGAAGCGGAAAGTTTTACCTTATCCCTTGTACAATTTCTTTGCTGTTCCGTTGCGTTGCTAACTCCATTGAATCGGCGGCTGTAACCAAATCTCTCCCGGCAATATTCCTCAAATGTTTTGTGCGTTGAACGGTACAGTCTGCGATCGCCTACGGCGGGGCGTAAGCCCATCGCGCAATTCCGTTAGTGCCTTACCTGCTGCAAAAACTGCTCTCTCCACTTTGCGTTCCAAGTGTAAGCGGTAAGCGTAGCCATGCCGTCAGGCTTATCGCGTTGTTCTTCTTCTGTCAACTCTGGAACTTCGACAGCAGTAACCGTAATTGTTGCTGTAGCTGGGTTTTCGTCAACGTCTTGGTTATCTGGTGATGTATCGTCACTGGATAAAGCAGAGGTGTTTTTTTTCTAGAACCGCAAAGTTTGCTAGAGAGGGTCAGATCAAAAAGGGGGTTGCCAAAACCCTTAATAAAGCTCAAACAAATTCTGAACAATGATCTTGAACGAATGGCACGCTTGTTAATCGCAAAGCCCTGATATAACTTGCTTTTTGAGTGTGGGGAGGGTGGGGAGAAAGAGGAGAAATTGAATAACTGCATATCAATGAACGCTGCATTGCCTTCCACACCTCCCACCCTTCTCTGTCCTCCCACACCTCCCACACCCTGCCCTGAGCAGGTTTCAGCTTTTCTTAGTGCCATTCGATCTTGAACAGGTATTTGGTGTTTTACGACATCATCAACGTCGTTGTACTGGTCGTAAAGTCGCTCCTTCATCACTTGTAATTCGAGGAACAGTTCAGTTAGCTTCGGCCATTGCTACTGCACTTCATTCTTTTACAGCCCAAGATTTGGCACAAGTTTGTGTTCAGACTTGGCAACAATTGCGCTCTAATTTACGCCAACATCAACTTAATCGTATTGAACAACTACGATTCCGTCGAAATCCTGAAGCTTATTTGGCAACTCTTGAGAAACTACTTCTCTAGCAAACTTTGCGGTTCTAGGTTTTTTTGAGTTCTCAATACAACAGCCGCATTGCTTCTTGTTGTATGTGTTCAATCTGAGCCAATGAGGTATCTGACTCGGAGTAGAGCAGGTTAAAAAACATTTGGTCTCCCAAGGTCGCAACTCCGATAAAGCGACCATTTGCAACATGAATGGCTCCCACTGGGCCATATACAGCTGCAAGTTGGAGATGTCCATACTGCGTAGAAATATGCAATTGTCCGAGATTACTAACAAGAACGTCATATCTATACAGTTCTTGGAACAGATATTCGATCGCATCAAGACTGGGATGTGTGGCAATAAACGCTTGAGCTTCGGGAAGATGGGCAAAAATCTGGTTGGGTGACATCTTCTGATTGAGATGCGCCTTGATGACATGGGCTAAGTCCCAAAGCGATAAATTCGGGGTGATGGTATGAGCGGAAATACTTGAGGTGAAGTAGTAGCCAAAGTCCTCTTCAATGGGAGGAGTGAGGAATTGACGAATATTAATCGCTGTCAAACAATTCAAGGTGACAGGTTGTTGTTGCTCAAGCCTCTGAGCTTTTGTGTCATTTTGAGAGTGACTGGATTGTGCGATCGCTAACAAGAAAGCTGCACAAATAGCCGCATGAACACTAGTTTGTGCTTGCTGACAACGGCGAATCAAGGTAGCCGTATCTTCGGGTGATAGAGACCAAGCTAAGAGACGAAAGTGACGACTTTTTGCTGGCGGTATAGTCTGGCTAGGATTTACCAACTCTAATTGTGGCTTTCCAGTTGGTGCTTGAATTGTGTGAGCAATCGGCGTTAGATACTCATAGGCAGGACGTTCGGGTAAAATCTGTTGCTGACTCCCGGGTATCCCAATCGCTTGCAGTAGATCCCGCAGCAAGTAGACTGCTGACATAGCATCAGCGATCGCATGGTGACAGGTTATTATCAGTTCTGAGCAATGTGCTGCGTGAACCAGTACCATCCGAATTAGCGGGGCTTGATTCCAGTTAAACGGATAGGCAAGCTCTTGTTCCACTTCCTGCTGCCACTGCTGCTCACTTTGTCGTTGCACCACTCGTAAAGGAATAGTGGCTGAATCTTCATTTAACCAAGGGTTTCCCAAGGAATCGGGAACAATTCGCACCCTTAGTAAGGGATGTCGTTGTTGTACCAAAGCTAGTGCTTGCTGTAACGAGTCAACCTGAAGTTCCCCGATCACCTTCGCAGCCACTGTGAAATGTAGCGGTATCGCCTGGTCATGTAACCAGAATATATGTTCTTCAATGCCAAGTTGTCGATGCATAAGAAACCTCACAATAGTTGGGTTATTGTGCAAAAATATTCATTCAGGCAAGCAGTCGTAATGATTCCTCCCAGAGCCAATCCAATACTTTTCGGTTAAACCCAATAATCTCTCTTTTGGTCTGGGGAAAGGTTAAAGGGTAATGGGGAAAGGGAAATTCAAACCTTTTCCCTTTCCCCTTTCCCCCAAAACCCGAAAAGTATTGAGAGCCGATCGGCATTGTCCGGGTTGAGGGCATAGGGAGCAACACCGCTCATATAGCCGTTGCCATTTGTGACGATGGTGGCTTCGTTGCAGTCTTCAAAGTAACATCCACTAATACCCTCCAGCAGAGGAGAGGTTGCCAGCAAGACTGAGGTGGCAGCACCCTGTTCCGGTGTCTTCCGTAGTTCTAGCGAGACTTGACTCATAACATTGCCGATGTGACGCTGGAGGTTAGTAGCGATCGCACCAGGCATCAAAGCATTGGTAGTGATTCCATCCCTAAACCAGCGTGCAGTGGCACCAACCGCGAAGAGAATATTTGCGGTTTTAGACTGTCCGTATGCCAAAAGTGGATCGTAGGGGCGAAAAGCAAAGTGAATATCGTCGAATACTACTGGCGATATTAGGTTAGCACTGGAACTGATAGAGACAAAATGTTAGCGATCATCTTGAACTTCAATAGTTTGTCAATTCCTTTTTACTTACAGGAATGCGTTTCCACAGATCGGTAAGCTCAATGGTATCGAAGAATGCTACTACCTTGACAATACGCCCGTTTTTCATGGTCATATACCAGGAATAGGTGTTGGTATAGGGTTTACCGTCTTTGGCTGTAGCTATTCCATCCCATAAGGCAATTACCATGTCGCCCTCGGTATAAATGCCCCGTACACTGGGTACTATTCTCACGCTAAATCGCTCGTTAATTGGCGCGATCGCTTCCTCCAAAAACTGCTTGCGGCTGGTGTAGGTTTTGGAAATGGGACTGTTGCCTGTAATCGTCCATTCCACATCATCAGCCAGCAGGTCGAAGAAACTGCCAGTGCCTTTTGCCCATTTGGCAAAGCCTTCGTGTATTATCTCTTTATTCTTGCTCTCGTCGGATTGCACAATCATGGGAAGATCTCCTTGTTTTCGGTCGTCTGCAACACTGGCCAGAGGCACTGCGGCGGCTATCATTAAGCCAAAGCCAATTAGTAATCTACGGCAAGTGGCAATGGTCTGTTTTTTCATAAATCCTCTTTGGAAGCCCCTTAAAGCTTGAGATTGCAAACGAGACTGAATGTCTACACTTATAAATCGATCGCGATTTTGATAACAGCCGTCCCTGCTTCCACTGCTTCGTGGGCGGCTAGTGCAGTATCTAAAGTGAAATGGCGAGGATCAACTACTGGACGCAACTGATTGGTTTGTGCCAATTGTGTTGCTTGACGCAGAATATCACCATGATGAGCATGACCCTTACCAGTCAATAGAGGCAGAAGTACGAACACGCCCGAATATGTTCCAGACTTCCGTGAGAGAGGCATCAGGCTGTGCTGCCCCCAGCCGTAGCAACTAACGACATGGCCGTAATTGCCTACAGCCTGAAACGCATCGTCTAGAGTAGAGCCTCCAACCGTGTCGTAGACTACATCAAAGCCGTGACCGTCTGTAAAAGTCTGCACGATCTGCTCGATTGATGTACTACGATAGTCGAGCGGCACAGCACCGAGTTGTTGCACTATGTCGTGCTTGGCAACCGAGGCAGTGGCGAACACTTTGGCTCCACGCGCTTTGGCAATCTGTACAGCCACATGACCTACACCGCCAGAGCCGCCAAGTATCAGCACTTTCTGATCAGCGCGTACATTCGCCCGATCAACCAGTCCTTCCCATGCAGTCAAAAACACCAAGGGTAAGGCAGCCGCTTCACGCATACTCAGGTTGGTCGGTTTTTTGGCCAGTAAGTCAGCATTAACGGCAGCAAACTCAGCCAGTGAACCTTGCAATCCCCCAACTCCACCTGTCAATCCGTAGACCTCATCGCCAACCTGAAAGGCAGTAACATCTTGTCCAACCGCTTCCACAATCCCAGCTAGATCAGTTCCTAGCACAGCAGGGAGGACTGGTTTGGCATGAGGCGCTTTACCTGTGCGGATTTTGCTATCGAGTGGGTTGACACCACTCGCTTTGATCCGCACCAAGACTTGATGGGCAGTGGGTTGCGGTCGGGGAATTTCGACAGTGCGAAATGTCGCAGTTTGAAAATCATCTACAATCAATGCTTGCATCTTTGATAATGGCTTCATCTTCCACTCCTTATCTGTAATTGGTAGACTCAGATAGAGTCCGCCATTTTGCCGTCTCTTGCTCAACGTAGGCGTTCTTCTGGGCTATTGCTTGAAGCGTGTCTGTACCTAGAGGTAAGCGTAGGGGCGGTTCGTTTGTGTTGACAATCTCAAGAATGGCTTGGGCGAGTTTGATCGGATCTCCTGGTTGCTGATAGTTACGTTCAACTGCCATGTCGCGGGTTTTACCGACAGTCTGGGCATAATCAGGGATTTGTACTCTACTCTGACGCAGTGAACTGCCATCAAGAAAATTGGTACGGAAAAATCCTGGCTCAACCACCGTAGCGTGAATGCCCAAGTTCGCTAGCTCGTAATGTAGGGCTTCGGTAATCCCTTCGACGGCAAACTTGGTCGAGCCATAAATCCCCCATCCTGGATAAGAGCGATAGCCACCGATAGACGATAAATTAATGATGTGTCCAGAGCGGTGTTGACGCATACTGGGTAGCACAGCACGGGTGACATTTAGTAGCCCGAAGACATTGGTGCGATAAACACTCTCAACCTCTTCGGCGTTGCACTCTTCGATTGCTCCGAGCAAGCCAAATCCAGCATTATTGACCAACACATCGATCTGTCCAAATTTTTCTAGACTGGTGGCGATCGCTGCTTTCACCTGAGCCTCATCAGTCACATCCATGCTCAGTACTAATACATCTTTGTTGGTGCCAAACTGTTGCAAATCAGCCTGATTGCGGGCGGTGGCAATTAATCTGTCACCTGTTACCAAAACTGCTTTCGCAATCTCGGCACCAAAGCCCCGTGAAGCACCAGTAATCAGCCATGTTCTCTGAGTCATGATTTATCTCCTGAAAATTATTAGGGTTAGTAGCAAAGCTTTGACATGCAATATCTCGTATCCAGCAAACTTGAATCTTGCAACTGATTTGTTATTGGTGTTTGCATGAATTCAATATAGGAAATTGACTAGAACTTGTCGTCCACTCAGAGTTGAAAGTTTTACACAATAGTATGATTGATGAATTAGTCAATCTAAAAATGGTAGGGTAGTTCCAACTTAGGTTGGAATCTAAATTCAACCGAAGGCACAACTTAGTTACAAAACAGGTGCTTCAGGTTTATTTCAAATATTTCTCGAACCATCTCAAAGCAGTTGTACTTGCAATCTCGAAGCCTTCTCCCTGGAAGGCATCAAAGTGTCCGCCCTTCAAGATTGTGAGAGACTTCGGCTCCATTGCCCGCGCATAGACACAGGCGGCCAAGTCGGCAGGTGCAAGAAAGTCCTTCTCACCCACAATCAGGCATAGCGGGGTGGGAAAGATCGCCTCGATGTGAGGAGTCGGTTCGTAATAGAGACAGTGTTCAATCGATTCAAAGGTGAGCCGATTTTCCCATCTTCCTTCGCTCGCACTCTTAGCCGATTCAACCCAATTGAAAGCGTCCGGTGTCGGTAGCAAGCTGGGTTGACCGGGTGGAGCAACTAACGGGAAGTAGCTCACCTCTCCAGTTTGATATCGTTTTATCCGGTCTTGTGAAAGCAGTTTCGTGAGTTCATCGAGTTCAAGTGGAGAAGTCAGGCGGCGGGAGTTGAGAAATCCATTCACTGTAGGCATCTGTGCCACGATCGCTTTCACACGCGGATCAAATGCAGCCAGATGCAGCACATGACCACCGCTATAGGAGAAGCCCCAAAGACCTATGCGCTTAGGGTCAACTTCTTTTTGTAGTTGAGTCCAAGTGATGGCATTGCGGTAGTCTTCATGCTGCTCGGTAGGGAGGATTTGCCCACGAGGTTCTCCCTCACTAGCACCAAGATAGCGGTAATCGAACAGCGTGACGACGAACCCGGCTTGAGCGAAGAACTCAGCGAACTGAGGTAGTCCCATCTCTTTGGTCAAGCCAATTCCATGAGCCATAACAATTGCGGGATAGCGATAGCTGCGATCGCCGAAGGTATCGCCAGATGCGATTTTATCCGGAGTATAAAAGGTGACGGAACACTTTAGACCCTTACTTTCAAAACTGGTTCTTCTTTGCATAGCTGTTGTGAAAGTTAGTAAATTTGTTGGAGATTGCTGTTCTGTTTTGAAGCGATCAATATTGCAGTTATTTTCAGATCCCCTACATCCTTTTTTGTTATTGCGCGGTATATCCCAATACGGTTCAGTTAAGCATTTTTTCTCTTCTCTCTGTTTCCTCTGCGCCTCTGCGGTTCGTTAAAAAAGTTGACTTTGAAAAAGAGTTTTAGCCTTAACCCAAGCGTATTGCGGTATATCCTATCCACTTTTAGGGCGCTTCAAATCTGTGCCATACCGCCATCGACAAACAGCTCTATGCCGTTAACAAAGCTGCTGTCATCAGATGCCAGGAAGACGACAGCTTTAGCTATCTCGTCTGGCGTACCCACTCGCCCAAGGGGGATATTGTCAGTTTTACTGGCGACAAATTCCTGCACCTGCTCCTCGGTCAGCCCCATGAGTTTGTAGCTAGGAGTAGGCACGACACCAGGACTGATGGCATTGACACGAATCTTGCGCTCTTTGAGGTCGAGTGTCCAGTTACGGGCAAACGATCGCACAGCTGCTTTGGTTGCACTGTAAACGCTTAACGCTGGATTACCCTTAATCGAAGCAATCGAAGCATTGAGGATGATTGATGAACCTTCTGACATCAACGGCAGGGCTTTCTGTACGGTGAACAGTAAACCCTTGACATTGGTATTAAATGCCTTGTCGAAATGCTCCTCGGTAATCAAGCCGAGTGGAGCAAGTTCCCCACTTCCAGCGTTAGCGAACAGAATATCGAGGTGTCCTTTCTCCTGCTCAATCGTGGTGTAAAGACGATCGATATCTGCAAGATTCGACACATCACCCTGAATAGCAGTGACATTTTCTCCAATCTTCTTTACCGCAGCATCAAGTTCGTTTTGACGACGACCAGTGATAAAGACGTAAGCCCCCTCTTCTACGAACCTCTGGGCTGTAGCGAGTCCAATCCCACTGTTAGCACCTGTGACCAGTGCGATCTTACCTGTAAGTTTACCTGCCATCAAACTTCTCCCTTTGTGTGAATTTAGCATTGAGGTTTGCCCTCAATGTGCTGGACAATTACGAAGCAATGTGAGTTGCCATAAAGCGAACGATATGGTCAGCGATCGCATTTCCTTCCTCTTCCAGGGCAAAATGCCCGGTATCGAGTAAATGAAACTCCAGCGTTTGCAAGTCGCGCTTGTAGGGATAAGCACCTTCGGCTGGAAAGATCAGGTCGTTCTTACCCCAAACAATCAGAGTAGGTGGCTGATATTTGCGGAAATACTCCTGCCATTGCGGATATAACGGTGGGTTAGTGCGGTAGCTATAAAATAGCGCCAGTTGAATCTCATCGTTTCCGGGGCGATCTAGTAGTTTGCCAAGTGAACTTAGCGGGGTAAAGGCTAAAGGAGAAGGGGGAGAGGTTTCAAATCCCTTACCCCTTACCCCTTACCCCTTACCCTTTCCCCAGCCATCACGCAGCATTTTTGGGTTGGCAGACTAATAGGAAGGGTTGATCGATATTCCAGTTATCAGGGCTGATCGCTTCAGGATTGCGAACACCATTGGTATATTGCCACTTCGTTGCTTCCAGGGTGACAAGGTATTTGAGCTTGTCGGCATTCTCAGGAGAAGGGTCTTGCCAGTACGCCTTGATTGGTTCCCAAAATTCGCCGAGACCTTCCTCGTAGGCATTCCCGTTTTGGACAATGAGTGCTTCCACTCGCTCTGGATGTTTAGCCGCAATCCTAAAGCCAATGGGCGCACCATAATCCATCACATAAAGGCTATAGCGCTGGAGATCGATGGCGGTAATAAATTTCTCTACGATCTGTGCCAGACGATCGAACGTGTAGTCAAACTCATGCACTGTTGGCATGGAACTGTTACCGTAACCCGGATAATCAGGTGCAACCAGATGAAAGCGATCGCTAAGTGCGGAAATCAGATTGCGAAACATATGAGAGGAGGTCGGGAAACCATGCAACAGCAGAATCGTCAGATTACTACGGGAGCCAGCTTCTCGGTAAAAGATGTCTAAACCATCGATCGAAACTGTGCGAAATTTGGTCATAACATTACCTGATTTCATGATTTGCAGTAGTAATGGCTGTTATCAACAGATCGAGATTCCAGCGATGCCTGGGTTGGGCTACGCCTACGCTATACTGAATCCCATCAATAAACAAAGCTGGGGTAGCAGTTACTTCGCTTCTAAACTTGCTCGGTGAGGCTAGGAAAATTGAATCCCACGCCCGCATTGGCGGTAGAGTCTTGCCAGATATGCTCAAAACGCTGATATTCTTCGATATCTGAGGAAAGTTTTTGAACAATCGTTGGTAGTGCATTGGGTCCGATCACCAAGTGAAGCGGCGGGTCAGGTAATTTCACCACTTTCAACATTGCTTGAACACCCGTTGGTACATGACCACGAGCCTGCTCTGCGGCAATTTTGACCAGTTCCGCCCGGAGAGAATTGTACTCTGGCATTTGCTTTGCCGTAATCAAAGAGCGACCTGAAAAATCGGTCTCAAAGCCTCCTGGCTCAACAATTGTCACCTTAATGCCAAAGGATATAAGTTCTTGTGCGAGGGTCTCTGAAAGTCCTTCGACTGCAAATTTAGAAGCATGATATAGCCCCATCGTAGGAAATGTTTTCCGTCCGCCTATTGAAGAAATGTTCAAGATATGACCAACGCCTTGTTTCTTGAATGTGGGAATGACGGTACGAGTCACATTTAACAGCCCAAAGAAGTTGGTTTCAAGTTGGTCACGGATTTGCTGGTCGCTTACTTCCTCTATTGCACCCATCAATCCATAGCCCGCGTTGTTCACCAGCACATCAATTCTGGTGAATGCTGCTAAACCACTCCGCACAGCCGTTTGAATGGTTGCTGGATCGGTGACATCTAAACGAACCGCCTTTCCCGTCTGCGGATATTGCTGTTCTAAATCTTGAATTTTGCTGACATCACGAGCCGTTGCAATGACACAATCGCCTTGAGCCAAAGCAGCTTCAGCTAAAGCCCGACCAAAGCCCGTAGAACTGCCTGTAATCAGCCACACGCGAGATGATGTTTGATTCGTCATGATAATATTCCTGAATATTGATTGGTCTTTGACTGGCTCAATTTGCTGTATTGACAATGGCTGCTATCAACTGCTCCATATTCCAGCGATGCCTGGGTTGGGCTACGCCTAAGCTATACCGAATCCCATTAATAAACAAAGCTGGGGTAGCCGTTACTCCGCTGTGAATGCCACTTTCGATATCTTGATTGATGCGCTCAAGATGCAGATGCTTAGACATATCTTGCAGAAATTGGGAGATATCGAGTTTTAGATCGTTGGCATACTCTACTAAATAACCATCTGCTAGCTGTTGTTGATGGATAAACAAAATGTCATGTATCTGCCAAAACTGACCTTGAACAGCAGCCGCTTCAGCAGCTTCAGCCGCACGTAAAGATTGAGAATGAATTTGTATCTGTGGAAAATGACGGAAAATAAAGCACAAATAATCCTCTCCAAACGAAATACTCAGTTGTCGCCCAATGACTTTCAGCAACCGATAAACATCCGCACTCTCTTGACATTGATAATCTCCATACATCACCAGTACCACAGAGGCACTTAACATCCCCTGTTTATGATCCTGGGTTGAAGGTGGGACAAATAATAAACGGTGTTTACGGTCATTGTTCACTGGAACCTCCGAGGGGAAGTATGTTTACCGCAAGTGATACCAATTTCCTAAAATTTGACAACAGATTCAAATCCCAAAACCTAGATTCTGTAGAAATTTCTTAATTTTGAATTTTGAATTTTGAATTGGTATGATGCCTGCGGTGGGCTACGCCTACGTCCCTCTCTGTGCTATCTGTATGCAGCAAATTTGAATCTTGCAACTAAATTGCTATCTGTGTTTGCATGAATTTAATATATGCAATTGATTATGGTTTGTCGTCCACTCACAGTTGGTACTTTTATTTAGTCGAGTGGACGATCGCTTAACCCATCTCAAAATGGAAGACTAACTCCAACTAAAGTTGGAATCCAACAAAATGCCTCAATTTAATTTTCAATCAGCTGGGGGATTTTTAGGCAGAATAGCCGGATAAGGCTAAATCGTGGTCGGTACTAGTGGATACTGGCAGCCATGCTTCAATTTCCTTTGCCATTTTCGCGGCATTGTTCCGGTAAGAGGTGATCGCATCCTTTCCGAGGGGCAAATGAAGTGGCAGATTTTTTGCATGAGCTAGTTGAATAATTACCTGGGCAAGCTTTTTCGGATCGCCGGGCTGATGCCCGTGGAGAGCATCGACACGCCTACGCATCAGTCCTACCGTTTCCTGGTAATCGGCGATGATGGTTTCGGCGGCGGTATATGATTCGGTGCTTAAGAAGTCGGTCGTAAAAAGACCAGGAGCCACTACCGTAACTTGGATTCCTAAAGGTGCCAGTTCGATTGCTAGCCCTTTGGAGAGGCCTTCGACAGCAAATTTGGTAGACCCGTATAATCCCTAACCCGGAATAGCATTGTAGCCGAACAGAGATGAGATATTGATGACCCGTCCGGACTTTTGCTGGCGCAAGTAGGGTAACACTGCACGAGTCACGTTCAGTAAGCCAAATACGTTAGTATCATACTGTTTGCGGACTTCGGCATCCGAGGCTTCTTCAATGGCGGTAAGCATTCCAAACCCAGCATTATTGACTAAAACATCGAGCCGACCGAAACGGGCAACGCCTTGCTTTACAGCTGCTTGTACTTGGTCTTCTTGTGTGACATCCATCTGCACAATGCACATATCTGGGTGGTTGTGCAAGGCTGCGGCTATTTGTTCAGGCTGACTGCGAACCGTCGCCACCACTTGATCGCCCAATGCCAGAGCTGCTTTGGCAATTTCCAACCCGAACCCTTTGGAGGCCCCGGTAATAAACCATACTTTTTGCATTTTCGTCTCCTGTGTTGGTTTTAGGTGTTATCTGGTGTACTAGTAGTTCGCCAAGTGTACTTGGCGGGGTAAAGGGTAAGGGGTAAGGGGGAAAGGGTTTAAATCCCTTAACCTTTCCCCTTTCCCCAGTCCTCACAAGCGCATTTTTGGGTTGGCAGACTACTAGCTTTAGCTTTAAAACGCACTTTCATCGTTTGCAGCCTCTTTAGCTGGCGGACAGGGGCGCTCCGACGATCCAAGTGTCGTGCTGAGATGCCAGATCCGTCCAAGCTTCGGGCGGTGTTTGACCTATTTGGGGAAAGAATTCGTCAATATCGCCGGGTACGAAGGTAAAGAGCAACCGAGCATATCCCGGCCCGAGGTTCACCCATCCATGCACGCTGTTACGGGGCACAACAACCGATGTTCCAGTCCCGACCTCGAACTCTTCGCCCGCGCAGTGAAAGCGAAATCTGCCTTCAAGTACTTCAAATATCTCCTCTCTTTGTTCGTGATAGTGGAGTGGCGGGCCTACGAACGGCGGGACACGCGCTTCAATGATTGTGAAAGCCCCAGCGACATCTCTGCTGTGTACGCGGATAGTCATTTGCTCACCAGGCATTGTATCGAACCAATTGAGGTCTTCGCCCCGGCCAACAATTGCAACTTTGCTTTTACTGAATTCGGTGTTCATCGTTTTACTTCCTATAATTGTGGGATTGAGGATCAAAGCACGTCATTACTTGCAGCGATCGCGGCTGCCATCAACTCTGTTTACGATCCTGAGTTGAACATGGGAAAAATAATTAATGGTGTTTTTGAGGAGAAGTATGTTTACCCCAAGTGATACCAATTTCCTAAAATTTGACAACAGATTCAAATCCCAAAACTTAGATTCTGTAGAAGTTTCTTAATTTTGAATTTTGAATTGGTATGATACCTGCGGTGGGCTAGGCCTAAACTCCTCTCTGTGCTATCTGTATGCAGCAAACTTGAATCTTGCAACTAAATTGCTATCTGTGTTTGCATGAATTTAATATATGCAATTGACTTTGGGTTGTCGTCCACTCACAGTTGGCACTTTTATTTAGTCGAGTGGATGATCGCTTAACCCATCTCAAAATGGAAGACTAATTCCAACTAAAGTTGGAATCGCAAGTTAACCGAAAGCACAGCCTACAAACTAACAATCCCGCGTTTGACCGCAATAATCACAGCTTGAGTGCGATCGCTCACGCCTAATTTACTGAGAATGCGATTAATGTGAGATTTAACTGTGCTTTCTCCAATAGTTAGAGCAGTTGCAATTTCTAAATTACTCATACCTTGCGCCATTAAACGGAGTACATCTAGCTCTCGTTCGCTCAGTTCTGGGTTACTCATTCGCTGCACCAGTTTTGCCCCCACCTCCGGCGGAATGTACTGCTGACCGCGATGAACCATGCGAATGGCATTGAGAAGTTCGTTGGGTTTTGCATCCTTGAGCAGATAGCCTTTCGCACCTGCCTGTAATCCGCGATAGATATCTTCATCGCCATCGTATGTGGTTAGCACCACAATTCGGGCAGGTTTAAATTCACCACAAATCGCAGTAATGGCTTTAACTCCTCCCATCTGCGGCATTCGCAAATCCATCAAAGTCACATCTGGTTGATGTTCGCGAAAGTAAGCGATCGCCTGTTGTCCATCTTCTGCTTGAGCAATTACCGTCATTTCTGGATCGCGGTTAATGATGGTTGCCAATCCTTGTCTGACAATGGAGTGATCGTCAACAATTAAAACGCGAATTGTATTGGATTGGCCGATCATGGTTCTTACCTTCGATTAACTTCGATTAACAATGACAATAATTTCTGTTCCTTGCCCTAGTTGGCTCTCAATTCTCAATTGCGCTCCAATTCGCTCTGCCCGTTCGCTCATTCCCAACAATCCGAATCCGCCAACAGAAGGAATGCTACCTACGCCAAAGCCTTGTCCATTGTCTTTTATGCACAAACTACATTGTGCATCTGCATACACTAACTCAAGGCGAATTTCGTCAGCTTTTGCATATTTAATTGCATTTGTCAATGCTTCCTGCCCAATTCGCAGTAAGTTATTCTCCACTTCGGCTGGTAAGGGATAGGCTGTACCCTGAATTTCGTAAATCAAAGCAGTATCATCGGTAGCAGATCGCATTTGCGTCACGAGGCGCTTGAGGGCGCTAGATAAATCGCCTTCCTCTAACAACTGAGGGCGGAGTGCTGTGACTGAGCGACGAGCCTCAGCCAGCCCGATTCTTGCTAATTCATCGATCATGTCCAGATGTGCCTGTGTTGCTTCTAAATCATCCTCTAGCACTTGGGTTGCTGCACCAACTTGAACCAAAATGCCTGTAAACGCTTGAGCCAGCGTATCATGAATTTCGCGTGCCATGCGGTTGCGTTCTTCTAAAATCGAGGCTTCTTCAGCACGTTTGCGTTCAAGCAGTGCAGCGTTTCGCTGTTCGCTGATGTCTGTGATTAGCCCATAGTATCCTTTCACTTGACCATTGACATCGAAATCAGGGATGAAGGAATTACTGATATATTTCTTGCCAAACACACAGGAAATTTCTGTCTCATAGGTTGTGATTTGCCCTGCCAGTGCTTGATTGATGTACGGTTGTACAACTTGATAAGCCGCCTCACCCAAGTTTTCACAAATATGCTTGCCCAAAATCTCACCTCGGCTACGGTGAAACCATTCCTCATAGGTGCGGTTGGCAAACCGATAACGCTGGTCTGCATCTATATATGTGATACAAACAGGTAGAGCATCTGTGATCACTCGTAATTCTTGTTCTCGGTCGCGCAATTCGGCTTCGCTTTTATGTAAAGCTGCTGTTCGTTCTACAACCTGTTGTTCTAAGGTGCGATTGTAATCGGCTAACAGTTGCTCGGCTTGTTTTCGCTCAGTAATGTCTTGAAAAGCAGCGATCGCATAAGTCACATTGCCTTGTTCGTCAAAGACTGGAGTTCCCCATGCCTCAATGGGAATTGTGGTGTTGTTGTGGTAAAGTTCTATATCATCAACTCTAGTATGTTCGCCCCTTAACGCTCGGATAATTGGCATTCTCTCAGTTGGATATTTTTGATCTGTTCCAGCTAGATAAGTTTGATAAACCTCTGTAAGTTCATTGAGTGTCAGAGAAGGATCGATATCTTTAGCCAATAGCTGAGTTGCTTGCTGGTTGAAGTAATAAGGGTGACCCGATGTATCTACAACTGCAACACCGACTGGAATTGCTTCCAGAAATTGAGTCATCTTACTTTCGCTCTCACGCAGCTTTGAGTAGAGTCTAGCATTTTCGATGGCAATGGCTGCTTGGGTTGATAATAGATGTAAGACTTGCGATCGAGTCGGTGTAAAAGCTCCAGTTGCTAATTGATTTTCTAAATACAACACGCCAACAAGTTTATTTTGATTCAACAGCGGCAAACAAAGAAGTGATTTCGTTTGGTTATGCTGAATATATGGCTCGTTGATGAAATTACCTTCACGAGTTGCATCATTTAAAATGATAGATTCATGAGTCCGAATCACATACTGGATAATTGATTCAGGCAGGTGATTTTTAGTTGGGAGCGATTGCAGCACTCGCGTAGCATCAACACTTTCAACATCAGCTAGTTTACAAGAAGCTTCAATTAGCCATTCTCCGGAGTTTTCCAAAATCAAAAACCCTGTTTGTGCGCCAGCATTCTCAATTAAAATCTGCATTAAGGAACGGAGCAGACGATCGAGTTCAATTTCACTCGAAATCGCAAGGGAAGCTTTCATCACTGTAGCTAAATCAAGAGTGACACCTGAGCGATTAGAGGTGGTTCCTGAAGTAGCGCGGATTGACGTACCAGACCTAGCTGACGGTTGAGTCAATAGCTGTGGATACCGAGTTTCTAAATCGTTTACTTTTGCAGTGGCTCCCCATCGCTCATAACAGTAGTGAGCTTCTTTCATGTAGGTTTGGGCAATCTTTGACCTACCACGTTCTAGATAAAATTTGGCGGCTAACTCATAAGCTAATGCCTCTTCCTGGATAAATTCGTTTTCAGCAGC
The DNA here is from genome assembly GCF_014698055.1 of Nostoc sp. FACHB-133. Classification (NCBI taxonomy): domain Bacteria; kingdom Bacillati; phylum Cyanobacteriota; class Cyanophyceae; order Nostocales; family Nostocaceae; genus Nostoc; species Nostoc sp. FACHB-133. The sequence continues at coordinate 32,545 of NZ_JACJSH010000024.1, read as the reverse complement.
ACCAAATATGGCTTGTTCATAAAACTCCTCGGCTTCCAGAACTTGCCCTAAAACTCGCGCTTTTTCTGCTTCGACTAGATAAAATTTGTGCAAATAATTCATGGGGGCATAATCCGCCCACTTTTGCATCTTTTCTTGGTTGATATTAACGCGATTTAGCCAAGTTTCTTTTTGCGATTCCGCAGCATGAGTCAATCCACTCAAATATGCCAGAGAATCATAGAAATGGAATAGAGGTACAGCTATTAATGCTGTTACCCCATCTAAATACTGTTCTGCCTTAATTGCATTCTGTACAGCTTGATGGTACTCACCGAACAGATAACATAATATCAGTTTATTCAAATACAAGTAGTGAATTTCCGGTCTATCATTGGCTTGAATAGCAGATGGTAGCGATCGCTCTTCATTGTATGCACAACCAATTAGACGGCTGGGATTTTCAGATATATCTAGCAAGTTAAGGACTGTTTGCCACAATATTGCAGTCCAATTCAAGGGATTTTCTCGTCTGATTTGACTGATAGCTTGACTGTAGGTTGTTATTTTGTGTTCCAGTTCTGTAAGTTCCTGACCTACAAAATATGAGTGGCAACACACGTTATATGCTGCATAACCAGCAAATTCAAAGTCTCCAGTTTCCACGCCGTTTTTATAAGCATCAATCAGAATTGGTAGTGTTTCTTTAATATGTTCTTTCCAGTGGATTACATGAGTACCTAATACTTCCAATGCCTGAGTATTCTCTTTCTTGGCATTTAACTTTTCCATCAAACTCAAACTCAATTTTCCGAATTGATAGCCAAGTTCAATGTCTTGAACTACTCCACACAAAATTAGTCCGTAAGCAGCATAGCTAAGTGGCGAACAGGTAGCATTACCATAGTTGATTGATAAATTCACCATTTTGCATACAATCAACACCATCAAAGTTGGTGACACCATAAAAGCAGCAGCAACAACACTCGATAAGATATATATTGCTGCCAGTGGTTCTGGTGCAGTCATCTTCGGCAAACTAATAAAATCTTTGATTTCTCGGTCAGCTAATAATGAAGCAGTTTCTTCTAATCCTCTTTGAACATCCAACTGACTGGGAGTTTCTACTATGTTTACTTCCAATAGCCTCAGTACTTCCAATCCAATTTTCAGTGCTTCTTGAGGATTGCCCTGTGACAAACAAGCTTGAATTCTGCTATCGTAAACTTTCACTTTGTCAATCACTGTCTTAGCACAGTTTAGTACGACTCCTACTAATTGCTCCATCTGGCTGAAGTGACCACTGAGGTACGCCACCGTTGCTGCTTTTGAGTTCAAAGCTAGAGTTAGGTGATACTCATTCTCCCAACTCTCTGCACTCAAAAATTTCAGTCCCATATTGAAATAATTGAGAGCAGCTTTGTAGGCTGTTGCTGCCTTTGCTTTCTGACCTGCGCTTAAATTTAAGCTAGCAATTTTATTGCGTTCGAGTTGATCTGTAACCAGATCAATCCCCTGATTCAAATTATCAACAATTTCAAACAGCCTATCTGTTATCTGCTTTAGGGAATTATTTTCCAGCAGCTGACGACCTATTTGTAAATGAACAACTTGTTTGTGCGCCTCATCAATTAAAGCGTATGCTGCTTGCTGAACGCGATCGTGCAAAAACTTATATTCTTGAACTAACAAGTTTTCATCTAATTCAGATAGAGGTTGAATTAATCCAATTTGTATTGCTACTAGTAAATCTTGGAAAACTATTTTAGATGATTTCTCACAAATAATCGATAACGTATATAAATCAAATTCGGCACCAATGCAAGCAGCTAACTGAAGGATGTGGCGTGTGTCATGTGGTAGTTTTTCTAACTTATTCAACAGTAAATCTACAACATTATCAGTAATGTTTTGAGCTTGAATCTGAGCAATATCCCACTGCCAACATAAGTTTTTTGCATCAAAGGTTAGCAGATTTTCGCCATGCAGCATTCGCAAGAATTCACCGACAAAAAAAGGATTGCCTTCGGTTTTATGCAGCACTAACTGAGCTAAGGCAGTAACGTTGTCTGTATTTTGATGCAGCGTTTCGGCAATCAACTGGTTCAACGGCTCCAGCGTTAAGGGTGTCAGAATTATCTCCCCAATCACTGCGCCTTGTTTTCGCAATTGCTCCAAAGTTAATATCAGTGGATGGGTTGGATTTACTTCATTGTTTCGATAAGCTCCAATTAAAAACAGAAATTGGGTTTGCTCATCCAGCAACAACAACTCAATTAACTTCAGTGTTGCTGAGTCTATCCATTGCAAATCATCTAAAAAAATTACAAGCGGGTGTTCCTTTGAACAAAACACCCGCACAAACTTTTGAAAAATTCGATTAAAGCGGTTTTGAGCTTCAATTGCTCCAACTTTCGGTACGGGCGGCTGCTTGCCAATGATCAGTTCAACTTCTGGGATTATATCAATAATGATTTGTCCATTGCTTCCCAAAGCAGTCAATAGTTGTGATCGCCACTGTTGAAGTTGCTCATCCGGTTCACCCAGCAGTTGTTGCACCAATTTTTGCAAAGCATCTGCGATCGCACTGTAAGGAATATTGCGCTGAAATTGATCGAATTTACCCCAAATAAAATAGCCGCGCTTTGCGGTGATTGGTTTATAAAGTTCCTGCACTAATGCTGATTTCCCAATTCCCGCATAGCCAGAAACCAGCATCATTTCGACTTTAAATGTTGGGTTGCTAGTTTGTACCTGTTCTGAAGTCTTTTCTGCACAGTCTCGTGAAGAAGCTACGCGAACAAAAGTCGCTAGTAACCTTGCAACTTCCTGATCCCGTCCATAAAGTTTTTGGGGAATTTGAAACTGATCCCAAATATCTAATAGACCCAGTTGAATGCTATTAATTTGCCCGATTTTTTTTAATTGGTCAGCACAAATTTCTAAATCTGCTTTGATACCCCAAGCACTCTGATAGCGATCCTCTGCATTCTTTGCCATTAGTTTCAAAACGATATCTGAAACTGCTTTGGGAATCGTTGCCTTCAGTTCATGAGGCGGAACAGGTGATTTGGCAAGATGACAATGGACAAGTTCAAGAATGTCTTTTGTGGCAAACGGTAACTGTCCAGTGAGCAGTTCGTAGAACGTTACGCCAAGGGAGTAAAAATCAGTACGATAATCAAGCAAACGGTTCATGCGTCCGGTTTGCTCTGGAGATAGATATGCAAGAGTGCCTTCTAGAACATGAGGGTTTTTGAAGGTTGGATTGGTACGGTTAAATCGAGTAGCAATTCCGAAATCAATAAATTTAACGACCTCAGTATCTAGATTGAAGACAATATTGCTAGGGTTGATATCTTTATGAATGACACCAGCAGCATGAATTCTGCCCAGAATACCTGTGAGTTTAATGGCAAGGGATAGAAAAGCTGATAAGGACATAGGGCAGAAATCTGGACGCTGCTGTATCCATCGTTCCAGAGACTCTCCACCGAAATCTTCTAAAAGAATAATGAGTGTGCGCTGATATTCCTGCTGGCTGTACGCCTTGACAACTCCTTCCAGGTTCAGGGAGCGGGTAATTTTATATTCCTGTCTGTAGCGGGTTAGTTCTTGAGGAGAGGGATAATCAAGCTTTAGCATTTTTACGGCGATCGCTACTCCGTCGTCTCTGATGCCCCGGTACACTAGAGAATTGGAACTTTCGTATATCTTGTTTTGGATAGCAATACCAGGTAGAGCAATCATAGAGCAACTCTTTAGAGGATAATCTGGCATAACCCAAACTATACAGCAATCCAGCTATCCACATTTTTCATCTTGTGAGGTTCTATTTGGTTTTGTTCATTTCTAGTAGTTCGCCAAGTGTACTTGGCGGGGTAAAGGGAAAGGGGTAAGGGGGAAAGGGTTTAAATCCCTTAACCTTTCCCCTTTCCCCTTTCCCCTTTCCCCAGTCCTCACAAGCGCATTTTTGGGTTGGCAGACTACTAGCCAGTTGTAGAGCCTTAAGATCAATAATGCCGGAACCGGAATTGTGCTGACGAAAATCAGCGAGAAGATGGTGGGATAAATTGACCTTGAGTCAGAATCGAATGGCACTAAGAAAAGGGAAAATCGTTGAGGCAGCAGGGGGGCTCCAGGAGCAGAGGAGCAGGGGAGAAAGAAGAAATTTTAGGCATACGAACAGAAGAAATAGAAATTCCCCCCTGCTCCTTTGCAATCCTTACGCTGCCTACCATTCAGCTTAACTTAGTGCCATTCAGGTCAGAATCATATTGAGTCATCCTATTCTCCCTGTCTGCTGTTTGTCGTGTGAATCAATTGGTCTTCAACTAACGCAGTGACCCGAATGCCGCGCGGATCTCCTCAGAGAAGAGCTGCGGCTGCTCCCACGCCGCGAAGTGACCGCCCTTGTCGACCTCATGGAAGTAGTTCAGGTTGCGATAGGCGCGCCGGGTCCACGTCTCTGGAACTCGATATTGCTCCTCCGGAAATACCGTGATGGCCACCGGGAGCGATATCTCAGCGGTCTTCTGCGCGGCCGCGTTCAAGATGCTGGTGTTGTTGTTCTCCCAGTACAGCCGAGCTGACGAGACCATGCTGTTCGTCAGCCAGTACAGCGTGATATTGTCCAGCACCTCGTCTTTTGTCAGGGACTTTTCAAAATCGCTGTTGCTGCTTGTCCACTGCGCGAAGCCTGGATGCCCGAGCATCCACGCCGCGAGTCCGGTCGGCGAGTCCGTCAGTCCATACCCGACCGTCTGCGGCCGCGTGCCCATCACCACGGCGTAGGCCCGTTTCTTCTTGTTTAACGTGTCGAGTGAGTCGAAAGCTGCGCGTTCCTTCTCGGAGAGTCCCACCGGCGCGGGTCCGCCGCCGGCGAGAACCGTGGCCACCTCGGGCGGAATCGTCGCCGGCAAGTTGATGTGGATGCCGAGTAATCCTGCTGGTGCCTGGCGCGCCATCGCGCTGGAAATAGGAGACCCCCAGTCGCCGCCCTGAGCAACGTAGCGGGTGTACCCGAGGCGCTTCATCAACTCCGTCCAGGCTCGCGCGATGTGGTCAGGGTTCCAACCAGTGCCTGTCGGCTTGCCGGAGAAGCCGAAGCCGGGAATTGACGGGATTACCAGGTCGAAGGCCTCCTCCGGGCGCCCCCCGTAGGCCGTTGGGTCAGTCAGGGGACCAATGATCTTTAGCTGTTCAAATACCGATCCAGGCCATCCGTGCGTGACGATCAACGGTAAAGCGTGAGGATTTTTGGAGCGGATGTGGATAAAGTGAATGTCCAGTCCGTCGATGTTCGTTACAAACTGCGGTAAGGCATTCAGCTTCGCCTCGGCTTTCCGCCAGTCGTACTGCGTTCCCCAGTAACGGACGAGTTCCTTCATTGTCGCCAGTTGCACGCCCTGCAACTGGTCGGCGACAGTCTCCTTGTCAGGCCAGCGGGTCGCCGCAATGCGGCTGCGAAGATCGACGATCGCCTCTTGCGAGACGTGGACGCGGAAGGGATGGATGGCGTTGTCTTCGGTCGCGCTCGCTTTGCCCTCGACCTGGGTTTGTGCGCCGGTCTGGGCGAATTGCTGTGCAAGCAGGCGAGCGGGCGGTGCCAGAAACACCGTTGTCGCCAAGAGCGCGACAAGGAGGCGCGACAGGATGAAGGTACCTGCGGTGCGGGCTTTGGTTTTATAATGTACTTTTTCCAGTTTGGTCATGGTGTTTTCTCTTGGCTGCAAATTGTCCGTTCCACGACTCAGGCTAAACCCAATCAGTAACCGTCAACTTCGACGATGGCCTTGGCAAACTCCCTCGGTGCTTCCTGAGGTAGGTTGTGACCGACACCGCCCTTGACGATCCGATGTGCGTATTTGCCGGAGAATTTCCTTGCGTAGGTACTGGCATCTGGGTGGGGCGCACCATTGGCATCACCTTCAAGAGTGATGGTGGGTACGGCGATCGCGGGGGCTGCGGCGAGCCGCTTCTCAATCTCGTTATACTTCGACTCGCCAAAGGCGAGTCCAAGCCGCCAGCGATAGTTATGGATGACAATACCGACGTGATCTGGATTGTTAAAGGATGCGGCGCTACGCTCAAACGTCGCGTCATCGAAGTGCCATTGCGGCGAAGCAAGCTGCCAGATGAGCTTGTTAAAGTCATGCCGGTATTTTTCGTAGCCAGCGCGGCCCCGCTCCGTGGCAAAATAAAATTGATACCACCATTCGACGAGTTCGGCCTGCGGCGGTAGCGGTGTCTTGTTGGCTTCAAGGCTGCCGATCAAATAACCACTTACGGAGACGAGAGCCTTGCAGCGTTCAGGCCAGAGGGCCGCGATAATATTGGCTGTTCGCGCCCCCCAATCATAACCAGCAAGGATCGCCTTCTCGATCTTGAGCGCATTCATCAGTGCGATAATATCGACAGCGATCGCCGACTGTTGCCCATTGCGGAACGTCTCGCTCGAAAGAAAGTGCGTTGTGCCATAGCCCCGCAGATATGGGATGATCACCCAGTACCCCGCCGACGCTAACAAAGGAGTGACATCGATATAGCTGTGAATGTCGTAGGGCCATCCATGCAGAAGGATGACCGGACGACCATTCGCGGGGCCCGCTTCGGCGTATCCGACATTCAGCACACCAGCATTGATCTGCTTGAGTGAGCGGAACGACGTGGTTGTCCTCGGCTTAGTCATGTCCAGAACGGCTGATTTTGTTTTGCTCGATTGTGCGAGCGCAGAAGCGAATATACCTAGCTGTGTAGTAGCAATGGTCATGGCCGCAATGCCCAAAAAGCGGCGGCGTTGATAGTTGATTTTTTCGGACATTTATCTTCTTCCAATTGGATTCAACTCAACTTGCTTGTCTTCCGACGACAAAACTCTATCCAGGAGATTCCACCAGAGAGTCCAGCCCAGACGAGGCCCAGACACTACGAGCGACCTGCCCCTTAAGCCGTGGCTTCACTAAGCGTGAATTCAGCGGCGTGCAATTTTACGAAGTCGTACATGCTTGTCGGCGTCTTGCCGGTGAGCTTGAACAGGTCATCCGTTATGCGGTCATACCGCCCCTGCATGTGAAGTTCGGCCATCACCGTGAGGTGGTTGAGGAGATGTGTTGGCACTCCAAACTCACGAAGCATATCCGTCCACTCGGAGAGCGGCACGTTACGATAGCGGATAGTTCGGCCGAGTGCCTCGGAAAAGACGCGTGCGTAGTGGTTCAGATCGGCCGACTCAAATCCGGTCAGATTGTAAACATGACCAATGTGTGGGGCAGGGTCGTCGAGGATCACAGAAACGGCGCGCGCCACATCCACAGCCGAGATCGGCGAGGTCTTGCTGTTACCCAGCGGCACCGCCAGTTCGTCGCTGTCCCGGACTCCAGCAGCGGCGAGACGCAGGAAGAAGCCTTCGAGAAAGACCGTCGGTCGCACCGTGACGACTGGCAGCCCCGACCACGCCAATGCCTGTTCTGCAAGCCAGTGCAGCTTGTGCTGGGGACTCGGGGTGGTCTCGGTGATGCTCATCTGCGTCACCGTCATCTGCGACATGTTCACGAAAGCCTCGACCCCGTGGTGGCGCGCCACCGCAGCGGTATTGACCGTGGCTTCGAGATAAGCCGCCGAGACCGACATTCCGAAGTAGATGCGCGCAACACCTTCGATCGCGCGGTGCATCGAGGTAAGGTCGGTCAGATCGCCCTGCACAACCTCGGCACCGAGCTGGCGCAGACTTTCAGCGCGTTCATCCTCCCGGCGAACTAAGGCACGCACCTTATGCCCTTTGGCGAGCAGCATTGCAGTGAGGTTGCGGCCGATCGCACCGAGATCGCCAGCCGCTCCGGTCACGAGGATTGCGCTATCATGTGTGGATTTCATCGTCATATCATTTACCTTGCGTTCACTTTCTTGTCGCTCGTTGCAAAGGCGTATCTGTTTGCGTTATCAGCCGAACGTGAACGCAAAAGCCTCCACCCCAGAATCCAGAAATTCAATCTCGAACTGTCGGTCGCTGATGGGCTTTGGCTGTCGCATCAGTTGGTACAACCGTTGTTCGGTAGCCGTGCCTTCGCCTCGCACATCGATGTCAAGTCCGCGAGCCGCGACTGCCGGCAGCCCATCTACAAGCACGCGGAACCGCACGGATGTTCCTGGCTCGGCCGGCCCCATGACAAGATGAAGGTCGCGTGCGTGGAAGCGGTACGCGATTCGCCCGCCGGATTTGTTCAGTACAATGGCTTGTTTTCCGATTGTCCAATCGCCCGAAAGCGCCCATTGATTAGGTTTCAATTGCGCGGGGGCGGTATATAAATGACGCTTGTTTAACACCGCGCCACCGGGAGACGCAAAATTCTCCGTTCTTTCGTAGCCGAGGTAGTTTTCAGGCGATTTCAGGCTGCCCCAATCGGCGGCGGCTTCAAAACCGCGAGCGTCGACTTCGACCATTTCCTGACCGACATGGCCAGTTCCGGACTCAGACAGTAGCTGTTGAATGACCCTTTCCGATTGCTCGTACTCGCCCTCGCCGAATTGGTGATGACGAATGCGTCCTTGCGTGTCTATAAAATAAAGGGCTGGCCAATAATGGTTCTCGAAAGCGCGCCACACCGCATAATCGTTATCCACGGCGATCGGGTAGTCAATTCTCATTTCCGTCAAGGCTCGGCGGATATTATCGATATTCTTCTCGAATTCAAACTCGGGCGTGTGCACACCGATCACGGCTAGTCCGTGATCCTGATACTTCTCGGCCCACGCGCGAACATAAGGGAGGTGGCGCAGCCAATTGATGCAGGTATAAGTCCAGAAATTGATGAGTACAACTTTTCCGCGCAGTTCGTCAACCGTCAACGGCTGCGAATTGAGCCATGCGATCGCGCCGACAAGAGAAGGCAGTTCACCTTCAATCAGTAACTCAGCCGTTGCCGACGTAGTATCCTGTTTGGTACAGCCGAACATGCCGAGCTGGGTAGCAGCAATAGTTTTAATCATGGTTGTTAAAAAGTAGCGGCGATTAGGATTGATTGTTTCGGACACGTGCTGACCTCTGTGCAGTTGCGTTTAGCTAGGTACGGTGGAATTAGAGGATCTCGACGATCCTCTCCTCGTCAAAGGCTGCGTGCATAGCCTCGACCTTCGGGTGTACGGTGCGCTCATGGACGGGTGACGCGGGTGTCCGATCGATCAACAAGCTGAGTAGTTCGGGGCGACTGTAATGACCCCGTGCGTCCATGAGCCGCTTGCGGGCATCGATTTGGGCAAAGTCAAGATCGGCAATCACTTCGCCTTCGCCCGCTTTGAGAGGCTCGCCGATAATCTGGCCGTCCGGATTCACAATGGCAGTGAAGCAGCCGCCAGAAATCGGCTCGATCGCGCAACCCGTGTCCTTCATGATCTGAGCCTGCTGATCGGCATCCAGCCACGCGGTCGCACAGACGACAAAGCAGGCGGATTCAAGGGCGTGCTGGCGGACGTTAATTTCCGCTTGCTCTGCGAACAGCGGGCCGGCGAACGATCCGGGATACATCGCCGAGTGAATTTGCTCACCATCGGCGATCATCGCATACCGTGCCAAAGGATTGTTATGCTCCCAGCAGGCAAGTTGTCCGATCCGCCCAACGGCACTATCGATGGCGCGCAGGCCCGAACCATCACCCTGACCCCAGAGTATCCGCTCGTTATAAGTCGGCGTAAGCTTGCGGCGGCGCTGAATCAGCGTCCCGTCTGCGTCGAAGAGAAGCTGCGTATTGTAGATCGAGCCGCCGTCGCGCTCATTGACACCGATCGAAACGACCATGTTTGCTTCCTTCGCGGCTTCGGCGATCGCTCGGGTTTCAGCAGACGGCACCGTAACCGACTCTTCAAGCAACCGCAGATGTTCCTTTGCCAAAGCGAACGGGGCTAGCACATAGGAGAAGTAGGGATAATAGGGAATGATTGTCTCGGGAAAGGTTGCGAACTGAACGCCCTGTTGACCCAGCTCATGGATCTTTTTCACGACCTTCTCGACAGTACCCTCCCGGCTATACAGCACAGGACTAATCTGCACGGCGGCGGCTTTAACGATCGCACTGTTAAGGATATTTTTAGTCTTTTTCATTGTTTTAAAATTTTACTGTTTATGTTAGGTAATAAATTATCTCCGGTAACAGTGGGTCTCCTAATCTGATACGGAGCGAAGGAACGCTGCCGACACATCTACGCAGGTTTCAAAGTAAGGCCGCGGACGGGGGGCGGGAGCCAGACCCGTCCACGGATTCGGGTTCAGCACAGCGACCTGAACGCTGTCCTGAGTTCCTGAGCAAAAATCGTTGGCTTCGTAAGCCTCTGCCGCTACCTAGTAGTCTGCCAACCCAAAAATGCTAAGTGAGGACTGGGGAAAGGGAAAAGGGAAAAGGGTAAGAGATTTAAACCCTTTCCCCTTTCCCCCTTACCCTTTACCCCGCAAAGTTCACTTGGCGAACTACTAGTCGCCGACGGACTTAGCAGGTGTGGCAACTTTGACCGCATCATTTGGAAAGAACAGTAAAAATATCCTCCATGTAACGATCGGCGGCGACGGCGGCCTCTTCTGGACTGCTGCCGTTCTGACGCGCGCTCAGGTAGGGCGCATACCAGTCCCACCAGTGGTGCTCGGCGTGTGTCTTCTCGTAATGGTCGTGGTGCTCCGCCGTTTCACGGAGGATATCTGCAAGGGTTGGAACATCTGTGGCTCGTGCCTGCGTTAACTTCCACTCGCGGCCGGGAAGTCGCTCCTTAATCTCCTGGAGCAGCCAGCTGTTTCCGTCCGGATCTTCGAATGAGGCAAACGAGAAGTAGGAACGACCTTGCGGGTCGCGCCCGCCAACGCGCGGGTTCTCCACGGTGTTGTTGAAGGGGCCGCCGGCATAGTGGAAGATTTCGCTCACGTTGACACCGCGAGCGATCAAGTTTTCGCAGGCGGCGTCGAGGTCGTCCACGGCGAGAACCAGGCTGTGCGCCGAGCCAGGATTGTCCGGAGTGACTCCCTTGCCGAAGATGATCGAGGCTTCGGAGTTGTTCGGCGTCATCTGCACGCCGCGGAAGTCGCCCTCCGCCATGTCGATGTCGAGCCGCCAGCCAAGATTCTCGTAGAATGCCTTGGCGCGGTCAACGTCGGAAACGCTGAACACTACAACTTCGAGTTTCATGTTTGGACTGTTTACGTGATCGCTGCTCATTTTGTTCTCCTTTCGGTTGGTAAGTTTGATGTTCAAATTGGTTACTTTTCATTCTTCTGCGATCGCCTTTGGCGGGCCGGGCGCTCCAGCCCAAACGAGGAGCAAGGGTGCAGGGGTGCAGAGGGGAATTTCTATTTCTTCTGTTCGTATGCCTAAAATTTCTTCTTTCTCCCCTGCTCCTCCGCTCCTCTGTACCCCTGCTGCCTCAACGATTTTCCCTTTTCTTAGTGCCATTCGTTGGGGGGGTTAGATCAGCGGGATGCTTAGTTTGACTTGTTGTTGCTTCACTCATGATTGTTACTCTCCAATGGCGTTGAAATGGACTGGTCAAACTTTTTGATATCTTCACTTCATTGAGGAAAAGGCGGTCGGTGCCAGCAACTCGTTGCTGATGTTCTGCACGAGTTGCCCGTCTTTCTCAGTCTCGCTGCTGATCGCGATCCATTCGGGGTCGGCGAGGAATGCGTTCCAGCGCTCCTGGCGTTCAGCCATGCTGTTCCAGGCAAGCATATAGGTAAGCTGTTGATTGCTCTCGCCAACTAACGTTGTCCAGAATCCAGCCTGACGGATGCCATGCTTTTCCCAAATCTGTAATGTATGGTTCTGGAAGCGCGACAGCAACGCGGGTAGTCGTCCGGGTATGGCGTGATAAATGCGTAATTCGTAGATCATGCCTGTGTTCTTTTAAAAGCTAAACGGTTGAGCAACTCTGGTTGAGAGCGTCAGAGTCATTCTTCTTGGCGCAAGGTGGTGTCAGTGACCCGCACTCTGACCACCATCGACGTGAAGAATTTCGCCTGTCACAAAGTTGGCTGATTCGAGGTAGAGGATTGCATCAACGATGTCGGAGATTTCACCCATACGACCGATCGGGTGCAGAGCATCGAGCTGTGCATGGGTTTCGACAGGATGCATTGGCGTCTTGATAGTACCCAGTGCGATCGCGTTCACCCGGATACCGCGCCTGGCATACTCGATCGCCAGCGATCGGGTCGCGGCATTCAGTCCGCCTTTTGTGAGTGATGCGAGTACAGATGGTACGCCAGCGATCGGGTTGTCAACTAGGCTCGTCGATATCTGCACAACATGACCGCTACCCTGCTTCTCCATTTCTGCGATCGCGAGTTGTGTCATGTGAAAGAAGCCAGTGACGTTGGTGCCCAGATATGCCTCGTAGTCTGCCTCAGTGTATTGGGTAAATGGCTTGGCGATGAAGATGCCCGCGTTGTTGATGAGCGTGTCGATGCGCCCAAAGCGCGACACGCCTTCGGAAATCGCACGCTCGGCGGTTTTTCGATCGGCGATGTCGCCCGGCACTGCGAGAATTGCATCATCGTCCGATGGCTCGATCGAGCGCGAGGTTGCGACCACCTGGTAGTTGCGATCGCGGTACGCCTTGACAAGGGCTGCGCCGATGCCCTGCGATGCGCCGGTAATAACAGCGACTTTCTGTTCAGTACCCATATAAAACTCCTTTATGCTTTTGAGGGGTTGGTGAAACGAGGGACGAATTTATTGAACAGCACAGTGCAATTGCAGCGTGTTTTCAGCCATAGAACTTACCCATTGACAAAATTTTAGTTATGTGGTGTTAGCTATAGGAGATAAGACATAAATCACCTCAACTTAAAAAAGTTTTGAACCTAAAGTACATAAGTGTCTTCATAGTTATCATTATCCTTTGGAGATAATGTGGGCTTTGTTGTAGGTCAGGCTATGGTCAAAGCCGCTATGCGGTGGTCATGGTCAGTGCTGGTAGCGACTGGCAGCCATGCTTCGATTTCCTGTGCCATTTTCGCGGCGTTGCTTTGATACATCGCGATCGTGTCCTTCCCGACGGGTAAATGCAGCGGTAGACGTTCTGTATTGGCGAGTTGAAGAATCACCTGGGCAAACTTTTTCGGATCGCCAGGTTGGTTCCCATGTAGCGCATCGGCTCCGTTCCGCATGGAACCTACTGTTGCCTGGTAATCGGCGATCGTGGTTTTAGCGGCGACATAGGACTCAGTACTCAGGAAGTCGGTCGTAAAAAGACCGGGAGCCACTACCGTGACGTGGATGCCGAGTGGTGCCAGTTCGACCGCTAGCCCTTTAGAGAGACCTTCGACCGCAAACTTAGTCGACCCGTACAATCCCCAGCCCGGAACTGCATCATAGCCAAATAAAGACGAGATATTGATGACCCGCCCAGACTTTTGCTGGCGCAGGTACGGCAACACGGCACGAGCCACGTTCAGCAACCCAAACACGTTGGTGTCATACTGTTTACGAACTTCGACATCCGTGGCTTCTTCGATCGCAGTAACCATGCCAAACCCGGCATTATTGACTAAGACATCAACCCGGCCGAAACGGGCAATGCCTTGCTTGACAGCCTGTTGTACCTGGTCTTCCTGGGTGACATCCATCTGCACAACGTACAGATCCGGGTGGTTGTGCAGAGTAGCGGCCAGTTGTGCGGGCTGACTGCGAACCGTCGCTACTACCTGGTCGCCCGCTGCCAGGGCTGCTCTGGCAATTTCTAACCCAAAGCCCCTGGAGGCTCCGGTAATGAACCATACTTTCTGCATTTTCATCGTGTATCCTCGTTTTAGGTGTTTCGGTAGTTCTTTGAGCAAAAATGCAACTTAATCGTTCTGCTTTGAATTGTGTAATAAAGGATCAAAGCACTCCATTACTTGCAGCGATAATGGCTGCCATCAACTGCTCCATGTCCCAACGGTCGCAATACTGAATTCCATTAATAAACAAAGCTGGTGCAGTTACTACTCCACTTTGCTGACCACTTGCGATATCTTGATTGATGCGGTCAACATGAACTTGTTTGAAGATATCCTGCAAAAATTGGCAGATGTCGAGACCTAGATCATTGGCATACTCAACGAGATAGCCGTTTCCCAATGCCTCTTGATGGGTGAGTAGCATCTCGTGCATCTGCCAAAACTGACCTTGCGCTCCTGCTGCTTCTACTGCTTCTGCTGCCTTTTGTGCTTGAGGATAGATTGAATGTTCGATAAAGTGACGAAACACTACACAAATCGAATTTTTCTCAGTCAGCCCGGAATTGAAATCTTGCCCAATTGCCTGAATCAACTGATGCATTTCCCGGAACTGAGGACATTGGTAATTTCCATATTCCACGAGTATGATCGGGGCATTGAGCATCCCCTGATAGCGATCGCGTTCGGAAGGTGGAACAAAAAGTTGATTAAAATTACTATCTTGATTCATCAGATACTGTATCAAAAAGGATTTCTCACAGCATCAAGGGATTGGCATGACTCCTATCTGTGATTCCTCCCGACTCCGTTTTTTCTATGTATTTAGCTTATGAAACTAATTCAGCTTTGTCGCTAACTCAGAGTTGAGTAATTGAAGTGATGAAACAACAGTTGCTGACTATCTTTAAAACTAACCCTCAACCGAACTTAAGTTCAGTTCTCATTGCTTTCACAACTTGGCAAGTCCTCGCTTAAGTGCGTTGGCGTTGGCGTAGCCTCTCGTAGAGAAGCCTTGCCGTTCGCGTAGCGTCTCCGACAGGAGAAGGCATCGCTCACGCCTAACTTGCTCAGAATTCGGTTGATGTGAAATTTGACGGTACTTTCAGTAATATTCAAAGCCGCAGCAATATCGTGATTACCCAAGCCACGCGCCATCTGGCAAACAACTTCTTGTTCTCGCTCGGTTAACTCTGGAATGTTCATCCGTTGCACTAGTAGTTCGCCAAGTGAACTTGGCGGGGTAAAGGGTAAAGGGGAAGGGGGAAAGGTTTCAAATCCCTTACCCCTTCCCCTTTACCCAGCCATCACGCAGCATTTTTGGGTTGGCAGACTACTAGTTTGGCAGCGACTTCGGAAGGGATATATCTCTAATTAGGGTGTCCAGCCCTGCTGTTTGCTTTTCCTGGTTTGTTTCAAGCGATTGCGATAAGAACTGCAAAACTCGTCGGTTGAACTTTTCTGGATTCTCGATGAACGTGAAATGTCCGCCGCCTTCAGCCGCTTCAAAGATTTCCAACTCAGAGTTAGGAATGCTTTGATTGATTCAGACCTGCGATTGCCACGGAATAATACTTTTTCTGCCACCAATAATCAGGGTTGGCTGACGAATCCTGACAATTTGATCGCGCCAGTCCGTATGAAGATGGTTGTATAGCAGCGTCGTAACGATTACCTACGGTAGGTTTCGCCAACGCCCGTGGCAAGCGTTGATTGCACTCGACGATCCACTCGAACTGTTCGGTTGACATCGCTGGTGTGACCATTGAAGTCAGGATGTTTCGAGTCAGTTCCTCGGCGTTGCCATTCTCTAAGGTGTGTACTGCTGCATTGAGTTGTTCAGCAGTAAAAACTGTCCCGGACTCTGCTATTTCTTGAGCGTTCCAATGCGATCGCAACGTTCCCAGTGGCGATTGATCGACCAACACTAACTGATCAATTTCATCTAAGCCGAATAGGTCGAGATAGCTCCAGATGATGGCACATCCCATTGAATGACCTAGTAGATGCGGCTTTTCGAGTTGCAGAGCGCCGATCAATTCCTGAATATCTTTGGATAGGCGAGAGATTCGATAACCGAACGATACTTTTTCTGACTCACCGTGTCCTCGCAAATCGACTGCGATCGTATGATAATGTTCGGCAAAAACAGGAATTTGATATTTGAATTGTTCCGCAGACTGCGACCAACCGTGAAGCAGCACGATTGGTTTTCCTCTACCCGCACTGATGTAGCTCAATTGGTCACCATCGGACGTTTTAAATGTTTTTCTTTGCATGTTGTCCTTTCCTCGCGCCAATTGGATTCCAAAATAAAGTTGCAAAACTTCATCCTGCTGTAAGACAGAAGCCCTTAAAAAAGCAAACGAGATTTAGTGTCCATATTGGTTATTTGATTTGGAACAGTGAAACTTGCCGAGTTAAGCTATAAGTTAGAAACGGCTTGAAAGTGCTTAAATCTTGATTCAAAGAGTAGTTAAATGCGCTCCCACACCAACTCGAAAACTGTTTCACCGCCATCACTCAAAACTGGCGGCGTCGAGAGCGTTAATCGGCTCTCACTCAGAGTAAAGGTGCGAACCAACGTTTTGCCAACCCGATTAGGAATCGATGCAATTTCGATTTGGTGAGTTACTGTGTTGCCACTTAACGTATAAGTTCCAGCGTAAGCATTGAATGTTGTGAATGCTTGAGCAAGCTCTTCAGTAGATAGGGATTGCATCTCTGGCCTGAACGGCGATTGAATCTCTTGACTCAGCGATGACCGTTCGCTCCTGGAAAACATTACCATTATGTGACCATCCAATGTGTAGGTGATGTAGCCAACGGGATGTGTTCCATACACCTCTGGATTAATCGTTCCATGTGAGTGAATGGCGATCGCAGAAATTAACTTCCAAATGCCAATCAGAGGATTATTGGGAATCGATGGTGTAGACATAATGTTCAGTCGTTGCTTTGTAGGTTTCCGCTCTTAGTAACGATTTTCCCTTTTCTTAGTGCCATTCATTCATGTACTCTGGTTCGCCTGTCTTAAGTACTGCAAGCGGTTGTTCAGAGATAGACTTTGGTCTGAACTCTTAACTTATTATTTGAGTTGTAAAAAAGCAGTTACGGCAAGAAATTCTTGTATCATTTTTTCGATCAGCTCACCTGCCGGAAGAGCTTCAGCTAATGCTGCTCCCTGCCCTGCCCACATACTGACAAAATCTGGACTTGATTGTTGAGCAGAAGTCTGACGCAAAACCCGCCCTATAGACATCTGAGCCGGGAATGGCAGTACCTTGTCCTTGTGATTCTCCATTTCACGTATAAATCGATTTCGGATTGCTCTGGCGGGTTTGCCGGAAAATACTTCAGTAATCACCGTGTCTTCGTCCTTACACTTGAGTACCGCCTGCCTATAGACTTCTGGGATATTGTTCTCAGGGCAGGCGAGAAAGGCGGTTCCCATTTGTACCCCGCTTGCCCCAAGTGCAAATGCAGCAACGATTCCACGAGCATCCATGATTCCGCCCGCTGCAACTACCGGAACCGATACCGCATCAGCTATTTGCGGCACCAATGCTGCTGTTCCAATCAATCCGTGTTCATAAGGCACCGCAAAGGTTCCGCGATGACCTCCGGCTTCAAAGCCCTGGGCTATGATGACATCGACTCCTGCAACGACTAGAGCTTTTGCTTCACGGACGGTCGTTGCGGTTGCTAATACAATTGAGCCTATAGCGTGTATCTCCCGAATTGCCTCGATTGGCGCTGGCCCAAAGTGGAAACTAAAAACAGGTACTTTCTCCTCAAGCAGGACAGTAAATTGATCTACAAATGGTCCTAGTATCGGTATTGGTTCGGGCACAGGTCCAGCGTCAAGTTCGTTGTGCCATTTTGTTAATAGCTCAGACATCGGTGTTTGCTGCTCAGGCGTAAGTTGATACGCTTCAACAGCTGGGGCAAACAAATTAACTCCAAAGGGTTGGTCTGTCAAATCTCGAATTTGCCTGATAATGGAGCGAAGTTTGACTGGTGCGGTGGCCGCCCCGCCATACGAGCCAAGACCTCCTGCATTAGAAACAGCTGCAACCAACTCAGGTGTGGAAGCGCCAGCCATCGGAGCCTGAATTATGGGATGCGCGATTTTGAGCAAATCTATCAGTTCTGTCTTAGGCCACATAAGTATCTCCCACGCTTGCTAATAGAAGCAAAATATAAGTCTATAAATGATTGAAGCCTGTGAAATTTAGGAGCTTTAAACTCAAAATGAGCCGTACAAAAAAGCTATGCCAAGTAGCTTATACCTTAAATTGGTACATTTAATTTCGACTCTCCAAGTTTTTCAGGGGCAAAAAGAGTGATTTCTGTAATGCTTAACCCAGTAGACTTTCAACTTTAGTGTAAGTTTTGTTTCTGTTACCCCCCCGTATGCGATCGCCCTGTAGCCCGACGACGCCAACAGAGGGGCGACATCGGCAAATTTTAATAAGCTGATTATGTACAAGCCGCTATCAATATATTTTCTGCAATCCTCAACAGAGATTTTAACGGAATACGACTAACATGCACGAGGCGCATTGACCCGTTAGTTGTTGTAACCCCAATTGTTTGATCGCCCTTGTAACCCGATAAAGCTAAGGGTCCCCAAATACCTTCCAGTTTTAAAGCTCCAAAATCAGTTTGATAAGGAAAGCGACCAAGATTTGTTAACATTATTTCCCTGGCAACGCCTTTTTGTAACAGGTTGGAAACTTCGATTACATCCTTTGTGTTAAAGACTCGCTGGCTGGCAATTTCAATATTAGTTTTAATGCTTTTTCTCTTTTGCTAAATCGGGCCATATCCCAAAATGCCGATTCAGTTTGTTCAGGATAAATAATTGTTTTTGCAACAATATATTGAGCAATATTATCATTGGTACCCAGTGCTTTCCTGATAGAAGCCGGCGATACTAATCGGATTGGTATATTCTTCCAATCCTTTTCTATTTCTCTTCCCGCCATTACAAAAGCCGCACATAGTGCTCCATGAACGGTAGTATCTTCCGCTTTGCAACGATTAGAAAGCCGCAAAGTAAACTCAGAAGATAACTGCAATCGCTCAATAAAGGGCATTACTTCTTCTCTTCGGATAAAAACAGGCTGATCTTTTAAGCTATCTAATAAAAAGCTTCCACTATCCACCTTCTCATAGTAATGATTGGTAATACCAAGCAAATTATCCGATGAATCAGGTGCTTCCAATGACAAAAGTTGCTGCCCGCCAAGTGACTTTAATAAATCATTGATGATGATTAAACCTGACATTCCATCACCTATAGAATGGTGGGATGCAAAAATAAATATACTCTTTTGCCCTTGCTGCACTAAGACTGCACGCACTAATGGTGCCTGTGTGGAATCAAATGGCATTGATAGTTCCTTTTCGAGTTCTTCCTCCCAACGATAATTTACGTTTTCCTCTACTACACGCAAAGGGATCTCTGTTCCATTTTCATGTTGAAAACATGGATATACAAACCCATTATTTTTAATATAAACTGATAAAAATGGATGCTGATGTTGTAATGTATTGAGAGCCTCTTTCCATTCACTAATTGTTTTTGTCCCAATAATTTCTGCTGCGATAACGAAATGTACCTGGCTTGCTTGGTCGAGCAACCAAAATATTTTCTCCATTGCCCCAAGAGACCTGTTAATATTCTTCATAGGTACAAGTAATCCTATTTAAATAGTGAATAATTTTGTGTTGTAAATTTGTTTACCGACTGTGATTTCCATCCGAATAGGCTTTGTTGCATGAACGATCGCCTAATGGGTAAGGGTTTGAGCCTCTCAAGATGTTAAAGAATAAATATTTTTTGGTATCTCAATCGCCCAAACCGAATGGCACTAAGTTAAGCTGAATGGTAGGCAGCGTAAGGATTCCAGAGGAGCAGGGGTGCAGAGGGGAATTTCTATTTCTTCTGTTCGTATGCCTAAAATTTCTTCTTTCTCCCCTGCTCCTCCGCTCCTAGAGCCCCCCTGCTGCCTCAACGATTTTCCCTTTTCTTAGTGCCATTCCGCCCAAACCCTTGATTTCACTGGGTTTATTTATCCAACAAAGCCACACAATCAATCAATTTTTCTAGCGCAGATATGGCGCAAAGCCTGGTGATAACAGAGAGGATAAGTTTGCGAGACATTCATCGTCAAACTTTAGCAGAAGATTCGGACTTGAGCAGGGTTATTGATGCTTTCACAGCAGAATCCAGGAATGCCGCAACCTGCTGTTGTTGAGTTTGGGCATTAGTATTCTCAGTGTATTGAGAAGCTTGCAGCACAGCTCCAACCCAGTGTTGGGTATGCCAAAAAGCCCGACTATCAAGGGTAGGAAGATTGGCTGTGTCTGGATACGGATAAGGAGACACATACCAGTAAGGTTCTTGATAGCTAGTGTCTCCAGGCGATAACCCAACCCCAACCGTCAATGGGTTTCCATTTTTGGTGCCAGGAAGTGTAATTAATGTTGCTATATCAAAATGATGGGGCCAAATGTAAATCGCTGAAGCATTCTCGTTAGTTGTAACAATCGTCTGAAGTAGCTGATGCGCGGTGCTGTAGTAATTTGCTAATTCACCCAATTCCACCTCTTGACTGGCATCAAAGGAGGCTCCGTGAGCAAGGGGATGATCGGGAAAATCATCAGGTGGATAGTCTAAAAATACAATTTTGCTGGCATCTGCACCGAGTTTAGAAATCTCTTGCTGAAGCCAATCTAGCCCTTCTTGCATTGTCTTTCCGTGTAAGAGCAAAGATGCGATCGCGTCGTTCTGATGATTTATCAAGCTTAATGTAAGACTGGCTGGCTTGAGTGCTATTTGAAAGGGCTGAACCGCTCGAATAGTCGATCCAACAAACGCTTCTAAAACCGGATTCCATGTCATGCTAGTGTGGCTGTAATCTGGTAGAGGCTCTACCAATGCCGCGCCCGTTGCGGCAATATATTGAACGGCATAGTGCAATTGCAGTCTGCTTTGGGTCAGTTCCTTGGGGTTGATTTTTCCTGTCATTGTCTCTGGTGTTGTCATAATCATGTCCATTGGCTAAAAGAAGATTTGTAAGGAACGAAGGGCTAAGGTAGGCAGCTATTGATCTTTCAGATGGAGTAAAAAACCTCTGGTGAAGACTTCGCTCGTCAAAATTATGGTTTTGAACTTGCCAAGCGAATTTCAGTAAACTGCCTGGGAAAAAGTTATGATAACTGGCGCGCATGTGGCTTTGAGGCAAGGTGATAGCGGGCTGCGGCATTGACGTGGTTGAAATTTGGGATCATACTCTGACGAGCAGCGTCGAAGGCGTTCCACTGCTCCGCATCGGGCAACGACGGGATTGTGACAGTCTCGCGGCGATCGAAGCCAATAAGGGCGGCATCCACCAGTTCGTCAACTTCCATAGCAGGCGGTAGCGCATTCATATCCCAACCTGAGCGCTCCCAGATTTCCGTCCGCGTTGATGCCGGTAGCACAGCCTGAATATAGATTCCTTTAGCGCCAAGCTCGAAGTGGAGACCCTGGGTGAGGAAGAGGACAAAGGCTTTGGTTGCGCCATAGACTGTCAAACCGAATTCCGGTACTAACGCAACCGCCGAACTGATGTTAATAATCGCGCCATTGCCCGCCTTGACGAACCGTGGAGCGACGGCGCTGGCAAGCCGCGTCAGCGCTATGGTGTTGAGGCTGATGATTTTAGCCACCTCGTCCGGGCTTTGATCTACAAAACTGCTGGCAGCACTGGCACCAGCGTTGTTGATCAGGATACCAGTATGCGTGTCAGTACGTAGCCGCTCCTCCACTTGGGCAAGTTCACCAGCATCGGTGAGATCCGCCTGAAGGATGTCAACCGCCACCCCGGTTTCCCGGCGTAGTCTTTCGGCTAGAGCTTCCATTCGGGCGTGGTCACGCGCTACCAGCACGAGATCGTAACCACGCTTTGCGAAACGATCGGCATAGACGGCACCAATTCCGCTAGATGCTCCAGTAACGAGTACGCTCTTATTAACTAGTTAGCTCATGGTATTGCTCCTTTGTGAATATGTACAAATGTTTCGTAGTGAATAGATGGGTTGGAGACATCTTGGTTGTTCCAACCGCCTCCCTAGTAGTTCGCCAAGTGTACTTGGCGGGGTAAAGGGTAAGGGGTAAGGGGGAAAGGGTTTAAATCCCTTAACCTTTCCCCTTTCCCCTTTCCCCTTTCCCCAGTCCTCACAAGCGCATTTTTGGGTTGGCAGACTACTAGCCCCAAATTAGTGAGGCATCCCCAATGAGTGATTCCCGTTACCGTCCGGGGGCCCGCGTCTTTACCTCTTGGAGTAACCAACCATTGCCATCCGGGTCACTGAATGAGGCAAATGAGGCATAGTCGCGACGTTCTGGATCTGGGCCTGTTGCCCGCCCCTCGGTTCCGGCTCGGTGGAATATCCCCCCCACGTCGTGGAATACCTCCCCTACGTCGATGCCGCTGCTGACAAGCTCGGCGCGGGTCGCCTCGATGTCATAAACGATGAGGTGCAAACCCTGAACCGAACCCGGCACGGCTGAGGTGATACCGGTGCCGATGATAATCGAGCACTCCGAGCCGGAAGGGGTCAGCTGCACCACCCGGAAGTCCTTATCGGTAACGAAGTCGGCATCCAACCGCCACCCCAACGTTTCATAGAAGTGCTTAGATCGGTCAACGTCCGAGACGGGGATCACCAAAACTTCGAGTTTCATGTTTTTACTGTCCACGTTAATGTTGCTCATTTTGTTCTCCCTTAGGTTGCTCACATTGGTTACACTTCATTGTTTAGCGATCGCCTATGGCGGGTCAGGCGCTCCAGCCCAAACTAAGTGAGTCGAGCGCAATCCGACCATCGCTCAATTTAGACCAGTCAAGTTAGTTCAGTTAAAACGCACGTTAATCGTTTGCAGCCGATTTTTTGACAGACAGGGGCGCTCCGACGATCAAACTATCGTACTGATTTCCAAGATCCGTCCATCCTTCGGGTGGCAATACTTGTCGGTTAAGGGGAAAAGGGGAAGGGGAAAAGGGAAAGAAAAAACCTTTAACCCTTCCCCTTTAACCTTTTCCCCAAACCCAATTCTGAGTTCAAAATCCAAAACCCGAGTAGTATTGCTTCGGGTGGCGTTTGACCAATTTGGGGGAAGAATTCGTCGATTCTGCCTGGTACGAAGGTGAAAAGCAAGCGAGCCGCTCCCGGCCCGAGGTTCACCCATCCATGCACGCTGTTCCGGGGTACAACAACCGATGTTCCGGGCGCAACCTCAAACTCTTCGCCCTCGCAGTGAAATCGAAATCTGCCTTCAAGTACTTCAAATATCTCCTCCCTATCTTCGTGATAGTGGAGTGGCGGCCCTATGAACGGTGGGACTCGTGCTTCGATGATTGTGAAAGCTCCGCCGACATCTCTGCTATGCACGCGGATAGCCATCTGCTCACCGAGCATTGTATCGAACCAATTGAGATCCTCGCCCCGGCCGACAATTGCAACTTTGCTTTTACTGAATTCGGTGCTCATTATTTTACCTCTTATAATTGTGGAATTGAGGATCAAAGCACTTCATTACTTGCAGCAATAATGGCTGCCATTAACTGCTCCATATTCCAGCGAACGATATCAAATCCAAAAAAGAAATTATCCAATTTCTGAACTTCACTACGACTTTCCCTCCCCCTGCTCCCTGCTCCTTGCAAGAACTGCCCCTTGTCCTCTTCATTGACTCCTATCTGTGATTCCTTCCGACTCCGTTTTTTCTATGTCTTTAGCTTATGAAACTAATTCAGCTTTGTCGCCAACTCAGGGTTGAGTAATTGAAGGGATGAAACAACAGTTGCTGACTATCTCTAAAACTAACTCTCAACCGAACTTAAGTTCAGTTCTCATTGCTTTCACAACTTGGCAAGCCCCCGCTTGAGTGCGGTAATCACTGCTTGAGTGCGATCGCTCACGCCTAATTTGCTCAGAATTCGGTTAATGTGAAATTTGACGGTACTTTCAGTAATATTCAAAGCCGCAGCAATATCTTGATTACTCAAGCCACGCGCCATCTGGCAAACAACTTCTTGTTCTCGCTCGGTTAACTCTGGAATGTTCATCCGTTGCACCAGTTTGGCAGCGACTTCGGAAGGGATATATTGTTGTCCGATGTGAACAATATGAATCGCATTCAGCAGTGCATCCGGTTCCGCGTCCTTCAACAGATAGCCTTTGGCTCCGGCGCGTAATGCTCGATAAATATCTTCGTCCCCGTCATAAGTGGTCAGTACAATTATGCGGGCATGGGTGAATTCAGCACAGATGGCGACGATCGCATCAACGCCGTTGATCTGGGGCATCCGTAAGTCGATTAAGGTAACATCAGGCTGTAGTTGTCGATATTGAGCGATCGCTTCCTGCCCATTGCCCGCTTGACCTACCACCGTCATATCTGGCTCATTCTCAATCATCGCGGCTAGTCCTTGCCGGACAATCGAGTGATCATCAACAATCAAAACGCGGATTGCTGTAGACTGACTCACGCTGATGCCTCCCGATGTACGGATACGATCGTTTCTGTTCCCTGCCCTAATCGGCTCTCAATCGAGAGTTGTGCCCCAATTCGTTCCGCTCGTTCGGTAATCCCCAGTAAGCCAAACCCCCGATTTAGGGTTGTATGGTTGGCTTCAAATCCTTGTCCTTTGTCTCTAATTCGTAAGCAGAATTGCGTTGGTTCATAAATTAATTCAATCCGAATTTCCTTTGCATTCGCATACCTAATTGAATTCGTAAATGCTTCTTGTGCAATTCTCAGAAGATTATTCTCTGTTTCAGGGGGTAACGTATAGGGCGTGCCAATAATATCACAAATCAGACTGGTTTCGGTTGAAGATTGCATGGTAGCTACAGATCGTTGCAGTGCCGTCCACAGATTGCCATCTTCTAGAGATTGGGGGCGCAGTGCTGCAACGGAGCGTCGAGCTTCTGTTAGCCCGGTGCGAGCCAAATCTCGCACGGTGTTAATATGTGTTTGAATTGCTTGGGGGTTGGTTGTCACTAATCGAGAAACGGTTCCCATGTGAACCAGAATCCCCGTAAAGGCTTGCGCGAGAGTGTCATGAATTTCGCGTGCCATGCGGTTGCGTTCCTCTAAAATTGAGGCTTCTTCGGCACGTTTGCGATCGCTGATATCTGTAATCAGACCATAGTATCCTTTCACTTGACCATTGCCATCTAAATCAGGGATGAGGGAATTACTGATATATTTCTTGCCAAACACACAGGGAATTTCTGCCTCATAGGTTGTGATTTGCCCTGCCAATGCTTGATTGATGTACGGTTGTACAACTTGATAAGACGCCTCACCCAAGTTTTCGCAAATATGCTTGCCCAAAATTTCACCTCGACTACGGTGAAACCATTCCTCGTATGTGCGGTTGGCAAACCGATAACGCTGGTCGGCATCTACATAGGTGATACAAACAGGTAGAGCGTCCGTGATCACTCGTAATTCCTGTTCTCGTTCGCGCAGTTCTGCTTGGCTTTGCTGTAAAGCTGCCGTCCTTTGAGCTACCTGTTGCTCTAAGGTGCGGTTGTAATTGGCTAACAGGTGTTCTGCTTGTTTCCGCTCTGTGATGTCTTGAAAGGTGACAAGCGCATAAACCACATTGCCCTGTTCGTCAAAGACTGGAGTTCCCCATGTCTCAACTGGAATGGTTGCGTTGTTTTGGTGAATTTCTAAATCATCTGTCCTCGTGCGTTCGCCGTTCAACGCCCGGATGATTGGCAGTTGCTCAGTTGGATATATCCGATCCGTTCCTGCTACATAAAGTTGATAAACCTCTGCGATTTGCTCCGGTGCTACAAAAGGATCAATCTCTTTGCCCATTAACTGAATTCCCCGTTGATTGGCGTAGTAGGGGCGACCAGTCGCATCCACTATTCCAATTCCTACCGGAACCGCTTCTAGAAATTGAGCCATCTGACTTTCGCTAGTGCGTAGCTTTGAATAGAGTTTGGCATTTTCGATCGCAATGGCTGCTTGAGTTGATAGCAGATGCAGAACTTGCGATCGATCCGGTGTAAATGCTCCAGTTGCTAATTGATTTTCCAGGTACAACACACCAACAAGTTTACTTTGATTCAACAACGGCAAACAAAGAAGTGATTTCGTTTGGTTCTGCTGAATATATCGCTCATTGATGAAATTACCTTCACGATTTGCATCATTTAAGATCACAGATTCATGAGTCCGAATCACATAATGAATAATGGATTCGGGTAAACGATTTACCATTGAAATCGATTGCAGTACTTGTGTAGCACAAAGATTCGCATCATTATTGAATTCACAAGCAGCCTCGATCGCCCATTCTCCTGCGTTTTCCAAAATCAAGCATCCAGTTTGTGCCCCAGCATTCTCAATTAATATCTGCATCAAAGAATTGAGTAACTGATCCAGTTCAATTTCGCGAGAGATGGCTTGGAATGCTCTGATTACTGTTGCTAAATCGAAAGCAATATGTGAGGTGTTAGAAGTAGTTCCAGCAATGGTGTGAACTGGTGTGGGAGCCACATTCAGCGACTGAGGAAAAAACTGTGGATAGCGAGTCTCTAAATCTTTGGCTTTTGCGGTTGCTCCCCACCGCTCATAGCAGTAATGGGCTTCCTTCATATAAAGATGAGCAAATTTTTCTCGACCACGAGCCAAGTAATGTTTTGCAGCTAACTCATAGCCTAAAGCTTCTTCTTGAAGGTACTCGTTTTCTTTAGCCCCTTGAATAGCTTGTTCATAAAACTCCTCTGCCTCAAAAAACTGACCCAAAACTCGTGCTTTCTCTGCCTCAACTAACTGAAATTTATGCAAAAAATTCATGGGGGCATGGTGTGCCCATTTCTGCATTTTTTCTTGGTTGGCGTTAATGCGATTCAACCAAGCTGCTTTTTCAGAGTTTGAAGCATCCGCCAACAAGCTCAGAAATATTAGAGAGTCATAGAAATGGAATTGAGGTACAGAGATTATTGCTGTGGCTGCGCCTAAATACTGTTCTGATAAAGTAGCCGTTTTTGCAGCTTGCTCATACTCCCCGAAAAGATAGCATAAAATCAGCTTATTTAAGTAAAAATAGTGAAGGCTAGTTCCATCCTTGACAGCGATCGCCCGTGATAGTGCTTGCTCTTCGTCATATATACAACCCACTAAGCGACTTGGATTTTCAGATTGACCTCGCAGGTTAAGGATTGTTTGCTGCAACATTGCCAGCCAAGTGGAAGCAGTCTCTCGCCTAATTTGATTGGTGGCTTTCCGATAAATCGCTGTTTGTTGTTCCAGTTCCGTCAGTTCTTGCCCTGCAAAAAAGGGATAATAACAGAGGCTGAATGCACAATAACTGGCAAATTCAAACTCTCCACTTTCTATAGCGCTTTGATAAGCATCAGCTAAACTAGGGAACGTCTCTTTCAGGTGGTCTTTCCAGTGAATTATATGAAAATTCACCATCAGCAATGCTTTGCAGTTACCTCTCTTGTTACTTAATCTTTTCGCTAAATTTAAGGATAATTTGCCAAATCGATAGCCCAGTTCAATGTTTTGTACAACTCCACATAGCATCATGCCGTATGCAGCATAACCGAGAAGCGACCAGATAGCGTTTCCATTGGTGATCGATAAATTCACCATCTTGCACACAATCAGAACCATCAGAGCAGGTGACACATTAAAAGCCGCGCCTACTGTGCTTACTAAAATGTAGATTGCTGCCAGTGGCACAGGTTCAGTCATCTCTGGCAGATCAATCAAATCTTCGATTTCCCGCCCAGCAAATTGTGAAGCTGTTTCCTCTAATCCTGCTTGAACGTCTAACTGACTTGGAGCTTCTACTAAACTAATTCCCAAGAGTTGCAGCACTTCCAAGCCAGTTTTAAGGGCTTCTTTAGGGTCGCCCCGCGACAGCCATGCTTGAATTCTGCTATCGTAAGCTTTCACTTTATCGAGCGCTGTCTTCGCATGACTGAGAACTTCTTCTACAAGCCGCTCCATTTTGTCAAAGTGACCACTGAGGTATGCTGCCTCTGCTGCCTCGGAATGCAACACCAAAGTTAGGTCATACTCACGCTGCCAACTTTCCACATCAAGGAGTTTAAGCCCTGCATTGAAATACTTGAAAGCTGCTTCATAAGCCGTCGCTGACAGCGCTTTCTGACCTGCTTGCAAATTCAGTTTAGCAATCTCATTCCATTCAGATTGCTCACTGATTAACTCGGTTCCATAATTCAGTTGGTCAACAATTTCAAACAACCGCTCTGCTAGCTGCTGTGGCGAAGTCTTTTCGAGTAAATTGCGACCGATTTGCAGATGTACCCCAAGTTTTTGCGACTCATCGATTAAAGCATAAGCTGCTTGCTGTACGCGATCGTGCAAAAACTTATATTCTTGAACTAACAAGTTTTCATCTAATTCAGATATAGGTTGAATTAATCCAGCTTGAATGGCTACTAGTAAATCTAGAGAAATTGCTTTAGGAGATTGTTCGCAAACGATCGCTAACGTATCTAAATTAAATTCAGCACCGATACAAGCTGCTAACTGGAGAATTTGCTGTGTGTTTTCTGGTAATTTATTTAACTGGATTAGTAGCAACTCCACCACATTATCGGTAATATCCTGGGCTTGAATATCAGCAATGTTCCATTGCCAGCATAAGTGTTCAGCATCAAATGTCAGCAGATTTTCGCTATGCAGCATTCTCAAAAATTCACCGACAAAGAAAGGATTGCCCTCGGTTTTACGCAGTACTAACCCAGCTAAGGAAGAAACGGTGTCTGCATTCTGATGTAGCGTCTCGGCAATCAACTGACTCAGTGGACTTAGCGTTAATGGTGTTAGGATAATTTCCTGAAGCACTGCCCCTTGTTTTCGCAGTCTCTCTAGCGTTAACATCAACGGATGAGTTGGATTTACCTCATTATCTCGATAGGCTCCAATTAAAAATAGGAATTTGGTTTGTTCATCAAGCAACATTAGCTCAATTAACTTCAGCGTTGCTGAGTCTATCCATTGCAAATCATCTAAAAAGATCACAAGCGGGTGTGACTCTGAACAAAACACCCGCACAAACTTCTGAAAAATTAGATTGAAGCGATTTTGAGCTTCAGTTGCTCCAACTTCTGATACAGGCGGCTGTTTGCCGATAATTAATTCAACTTCCGGGATGATCTCAATGATAATTTGTCCGTTGGTTCCCAAAGCTGTTAGAAGGCGCGATCGCCATTGTTGCACTTGCTCGTCTGGTTCACCGAGCAACTGTTGTACCAATTTTTGCAGGGCATCTGCGATCGCGCTGTAGGGAATATTGCGTCCAAATTGGTCAAACTTACCAGAAACAAAATAGCCGCGTTTTGCAGTGATAGGCTTGTAGAGTTCTTGTACTAAGGCTGATTTACCAACCCCAGCGTAGCCAGATACCAACATCATCTCAACTTGGAATTGAGAATTTTCTTGATTCTTTACTCTCAATTCTTCATTCCCCGTTTCTGCTACTCTGTCAAACGCTGCTAATAATGCTTCAATCTCTGCTCCGCGTCCATACAATTTTTGGGGAATTTGAAACTGATCGCAAACGTCTTGAATACCCAGTTGAATACTGTCAATTTGACCTGTTTCTGCGAACTGGTGAAGACCGATTTCTAAATCTGCTTTGATACCCCAAGCACTCTGATAGCGATCCTCTGCGTTTTTCGCCATCAATTTCAAAACTATATCTGAAACGGCTTTAGGGATCGCTGCATTCAGTTCGTGAGGTGGAATAGGCACTTTAGCAATATGACAATGGATTAGCTCAAGAATGTCTGTTGTGGGAAACGGCAGATGTCCGGTTAGAAGTTCGTAGAAGGTCACACCAAGGGAGTAAAAATCGGTGCGGTAATCGAGCAAACGGTTCATCCGTCCTGTTTGCTCTGGAGATAAATATGCGAGTGTTCCTTCCAACACATGAGGACTTTTGAAGGTTGGATTTGTGCGATTAAATTGGGTGGCAATCCCAAAGTCAATAATTTTGACAACGCCAGTATCGAGATTCAGGACTATGTTTCCAGGGTTGATATCTTTATGAATGACATTGGCTGCATGGATTCTGCCCAGAATGTCGGTGAGGGCGATCGCAAGACCTAAAAAAGTGGATAAAGGCATGGGGCAGAAGATATCTGGGCGCTTGTGCATCCATTGCTCTAGGGACTCTCCCCCAAAATCTTCTAAGAGAATCACCAGAGTGCGTTGATAATCCTGCTGGCTGTATGCCTTCACCACTCCTTCCAAGTTAAGGGAACGAGTAATTTTATATTCCTGTCTGTAGCGAGTTAGTTCTTGAGGTGAGGGATAATCAAGCTTGAGTATTTTTACTATGATTGCTACTCCATCGTCTCTAATACCCCGATAAACCAGAGAATTAGAACTTTCATATATCTTGCTTTGGATGGCAATACCAGGTAGAGCAATCATAGAGCAACTCTTGGGAGTACAATCTGGCATACCTCAAACTATACAGCAATTCTTGGCGTTGCTGAGTGCGGTATGAATTAATTGAACACTAGGATAAAATGATACTTAAAGTAATGAAGTAATAATCGGATAGAGTATTCCAGTATTTCTACGGTCTTAGAATAACATAGTGTTTTGCGATAGCGAAGCGGTAGCGACGTTAGGAGCGTCTGTTGTCGTGCTAAATAATGACGTAAACGGATGTTTTCATCTTCTAATCTAGTCATGTAAATCTTACTCACAATCTGATCGCCTGAGTCAATAAACTTAGGGTAAACTTTCCATCCGTCAGTAATATAATGGGACTTCCAAAGAATAAATATTATTTGTTCAAATATTTATTAATAAGTAAGGTTAATTTAGAAATGTTTGCAATATATATTGTTTGGATAAAACTGGTGTTTAGCTTATCTTGCTATGTAATGCTAGGCTGGTTATTTGCTTGGACACCAGTTTGGGATGAGGCTTTACAGCAGGGCAGTGCCTTGACTTTATCCAGAGTTACTTTAATATTTTTGACTTTAACATTGACTCGCAGTTTTGCTTGGAAAATTTTTGGCGTTATCAGTTGGGCTAAAACTTTAGGTTGGTGTTACATATTAAGCCACGGTGTAACTGGAATTTTACTTTTAGCTTTTAGTGGAGGAATAACATTATATGTAGTTTTATTGATAGTACTAAGTATCGCTTGGGCTGGTGCTTTTAGTTCAGTCGCAGTAAAAAATCAATTACTTCCATTTTTTAGTCAGTTGCACACTGTGCTAATTTTGAGACTTACCTTAATTTTTGGTTTAGGTTTAGGGATATTAGCCCGTCTGAGCAATCCCTAAAAATTATCTTTAACTGAACGCCAATGGAGAGATAATGTAGGGTTTTCCAAAAGTTTTTGGAGCTAGAAAAGCGAAGCTCGTTCATTACATACTTTCACAAGAGACTGAGCAAGCCAACATCATAAACACTACTGCGACTTTATAATCTAATCTTGCGGCAATATGTGCGTTTTAGCCCCAAGACCTTTTATTTTCGCAATAAGCGCATAAAAATGTGAGAAAATTGACCTCGTAATTCATGCCAAATTTTGAATTGATCAAAGTCAATTTTATGAAAAAGAACTATGTTCTCCTGACATACGCCTTATTGATTTGCACTGCTGCGCCTCAAAAAGCTCTAGCAGATGAGGTTTGGAAAACGGAAGAATATAAAGTGGTTTATCAAGAAGATCGTAATAAAACTGCCATGTGGCGTTATGGTAGCGATGGAGTAATCTTCATTGATGGTTTAGCAGGAGTGTTTAATGACCGAGGTTCATACAATGGCTACTGGGTACAAAAGTCTTCATCGGTACGTTGCGATACCTATAGAGAAGGGGCAGATGGGAAACCTACCTATCATTGGGGCAGATTTAAAGTCACTTTCATTGATTCAAAATTCCCCTCCCGTTGGAAAGCTGATATTAGCCTTTGCGATCGCGATCCTGTGATGACTTTAAACGGTACACCTGTTACAAAATGAATATCGACCGATTGCAGTCACTTAAGCAGAAATTGGCGAATGACGCAGACTTGTCCGATATCTGGCTATTTTATATGGATCATTTTGCGGATTGGCCGGAATTCACCGACCTGAGTGAGCCTGCCTATAATGAATATATAGCAGATAAGTTAATTCATATTTATCAGTAATACTTCATTTGTTTTATTTATCATTTCATCAATTTTTACAATTATCTATGTCATTTTGAAATCTCTCTTAGTTTTTATTAGTAAATAAGGTGTGTTTCCCCTACCTCTCCCCCAACCCCTCTCCGTTGGCGTAAGCCTGCCGTTAGGCATAGCGGAGAGGGGAGCCGGATTTCTCCTTCCCTTGTAGGGAAGGGGGTTAGGGGGTTAGGTCTGTGTGCGAAGTGCAAAGGTGCGATCGCATAAAATTTCTTTTATCGAGGCCATACTTTAATCGCTATCTTAGCTAAAGATTCAGCACGACTTTTGATTTCCTCTTCATTCCAAACATTTACCTTGTGAAAATATTGGTTCAAAGTCACATTACTAGTCCTTAAAATCTTCAATTTCTCCTCAAAAGATTTGTTAGATAATTCAGAGTTATATTGTGTCAACGTGAGATTTCCCAAAGTGTGAAGCAATTCTTTTTGGGTCTTGCTATAATTTGTGCCTAACATTTCTTGCCATTCCTTACGTAAGGGTGACTTTTGGGGCATAATATGCTCAAGACTCATAGCGACTGTCTTAAAAGTCAAGCGATCGTGAACAAAAAACCGGGACTGTGAACATTGACGCAACAGGGGAACGCTGCGCTAGATTCGGTGGTGGCTGGTA
>NZ_JACJSH010000023.1:0-127823 GCF_014698055.1 Nostoc sp. FACHB-133 | reverse complement strand
CAGAGAAGGGAAAATATAGTACACAGCGTATAAGATTTAACTCCAATTCTTCTGCTTAATTTTTTGTTACATACTTATAAATTTTTCCCACGGCTTACTTATGAGCCAAGAACAAGTTAGAGCATTACTGAATCGGACTCGCCAAGCTGCTCTTAAAGGTCAGTATGAACTATTTAAAACCACTAGCCAATTTGATAGTACAGCCAAAAATCCTGAGTGGTTAGGATAAGTTTTAAGCAAACGAGTCTTGGGTTTAAGACCCCCACTCAATCAAACACGGACTTTGGTAATACGACTATTTAATAAAGCCGCAGCAGACTGTTGCACCTAATTGGTTAAGACATCTAAGCATTCATCCCGCCATCAACATCAAGTGTTGCACCGGTGATGAAAGCTGCGTCAGGACTGGCGAGAAAAGCGACCGCAGCTGCAACTTCCTCTGGCTTACCGTAGCGGTTGAGGGCTGTGGCTGCTTTTTGGATTACTGCAAAATCACTATCAGATGGGTTCATATCAGTTTCAATTGGGCCTGGCTGTACAACGTTAACTGTGATCGCCCTCGATCCCAGGTCACGTGCCCATCCGCGCGTGTAGCCAGCGATCGCAGATTTAGTTGCTGAATAATCGGAGATTCCTGCCCAAAGGGAATGGGTTCCAACACAGGAGCCAATGGAGATGATTCGTCCACCTTCAGTCATGAGTGGTACAGCCGCGCGGACGGCAGCCACTACACCACCGACATTGATCGCAAACTGCCGTTCAAAGGAGGCAATATCGCTTGCAGGATCGCCAACTACACCAAGGACAAATACGCCAGCGTTGTTCACGAGAATATCGAGACGACCAAAGCGTTCGGCGACCATCTTAACCAAATTTCCAACCTGGAGAGGATCGGCTTGGTCGGCTTTGAAGGCGGCGGCACTAACGCCTTTTTCTTCGAGTTCCCGGACAATGATCGCGGCCGTTTCGGATGAGGTGGCGTAACTGATGGCAATGTCTGCGCCGTCTTCAGCCAGACGTTTAGCGATCGCAGCACCGATACCCCGTGAACCACCTGTAATGAGGGCAACTTTACCTGTGAGTTTCTTAATATTGCTATTCATGATTTTTACTCCTTCGTTGTTGAACCTGTCACCTCAGTTATTTGACAACCGGGTAATTTTGTCAAGATTTTGACAAAGCTATCAATAAATCAGCAATAATAACCAAGCCTGATGTATTTTACCCAAATTTGAAAAATCGCAATGCGTATTTGCTGATGATCGTTCACTTCAGTACAAATCTGTATTTGTGGTTCTTAGACTGACGCAAGTAAGTAAATTCGCCAGTTATTTAGCATAACTAGACTTAGACTATTACGTAAATAAACGAACTATACACACTCAATACTTTTCGGATAAACCCAATAATCTCTCTTTTGGTCTGGGGAAAGGTTAAAGGGCAATGGGGAAAGGGAAATTCAAACCTTTTCCCTTTCCCCTTTTCCCCTTAACCGAAAAGTATTGTATACACACTGTCAGATAAAGTTTATAGTCATTACGTGGTGCTAAAGATTAGCGAGGCTAATCATTATTTAATTCGCATTTGAAGAGTTAACTTGACTTGAATTCTGGGAACTATCATATTAACTACCAAAATCTATTAGAAACAACATTCAGACAAGTATTAATGTTTAAATTAATTGCCCACATCCCTGACTATAGTATTACAAGTTTAATTTATGAAGCTGCTGCCACAGTAATTTATCGAGCATACTCCAAGACTAACGGGCACTTAGTTGTTATCAAACTGCTCAAAACAGAGTATCCTAGTATCAAAGAGATTGCCCAACTCAAACACGAATACGAAATCATTCAAAATCTGAATATTGCAGGTGTAATTAAAGCCCATAAATTAATCAGTTATGATAACGGCTACAATAATGGTCTAGCACTGGTTTTAGAAGACTTTGGTGGAGAAAGCTTAAAACATCAGATATCTACGACAGGGATTGAAATTACAAAATTTCTTAACATTGCCAATCAAATTACTGAAACATTGGGAGAGTTACATACCCACCACATTATCCATAAGGATATTAAGCCCGAAAATATTCTTTATAACCCCAATACCGAAAAAATAAAATTGATTGATTTCAGCATCGCTTCGCTGTTATCCAAAGAAAGTCCAGAAATTACTAGCCTCAACCTTCTAGAAGGAACACTGGCTTATATGTCGCCAGAGCAAACCGGACGTATCAACCGAACCTTAGATTATCGCACAGATTTTTACTCATTAGGTGTCAGTTTCTACGAAATGCTGACTGGTCAGGTTCCCTTCTACAATGCTCAAGACTCAATGGAGTTGGTGCATTGTCACATTGCGAAAATTCCTGTAGCTCCGCACGAGATTAATCCTAATGTACCATTGGGAATCTCTGCGATCGCTATGAAACTTCTAAGCAAAACTGCTGAAGACCGGTACCAGAGTGCTTACGGGTTAAAGGCCGACCTAGAACAAGCAGCAATACAACTACAAACAAAAGGCAGCATTGACCTTTTTAGCTTGGGTCAGCAGGATTTTTCGCATCAATTCCAAATAGCTCAAAAACTTTATGGTCGGGAAGTAGAAGTAGCAACTCTAATGGCTGCATTCGATCAAGTTAGCCTTGGTTCGAGCGAAGTTGTGTTGGTAGGAGGATACTCAGGTATCGGCAAATCCTCACTAGTTAACGAAGTTCACAAACCGATTGTGCGGCAACGAGGTTACTTCATTGGTGGCAAATTTGACCAACTCAAGCGAGATATTCCTTATGCTTCTTTGATTCAAGCATTTCGAGAATTGATGCGACAACTGTTAGCTGAAAGCCAAGCCAGAGTCGAGGTTTGGAAAAATAAATTACTACAATCATTGGGAGTTAATGGTCAAGTTATTATTGATGTCATCCCGGAAGTAGAACTGATTATTGGGCAGCAAGCGCCTGTACCGCAGTTGGGCGTTGCTGAGTCTCAAAACCGTTTTAATCGGGTATTTAAGCAATTTATCCATGCCTTTACTGCTGCTGAACATCCCTTAGTCCTGTTTTTAGATGACCTCCAATGGGCAGATGCCGCCTCTGTAAACCTGGTCGAGAATCTGATGACTGACCCAGAAAGTCAGTATCTTTTGCTGATTGGGGCTTACCGAGATAACGAAGTTAGTGCCACCCATCCACTGATGCTAATGCTAGAGACAATTCAAGCATTTGGGGCAACTGTTGAAGAGTTGTTCTTGAAGCCATTAGCAGCACCTCATATTACTCAACTGGTTAGTGACACGTTCAATTGCAAATCATCTCAGGCAGAACCTTTAGCTGATTTGCTGTTTCAAAAAACCCAAGGTAATCCCTTTTTCTTGACTCAGTTACTAAAAGTACTACATCAAGATAATCTCTTGACATTTGATTATCGTTCGGGCTTATGGCAGTGGGATCTCAACAAAATTCAGGAACAAGCCATTACTGATAATGTAGTCGATTTAATGGTGAATAAAATTCAAAGGCTCTCAGAACCAACGCAGCAAGTTTTACAATTAGCTGCTTGTGTTGGGAACCGTTTTAATTTAGAAATTCTAGCTGTAGTCAACGAAAAATCTCCATCAGCAACAGCAATTGATTTATGGTCAGCTTTGAGGGCGGGATTAATTTTACCTTTAAGCGATACTTACAAAATTCCTCAGTTGTTGAATCAGTCAGAATTGGCAACATACTGTGATACGGCGGTAAAAGTAGACTATAAGTTTTTGCACGATCGCGTTCAGCAAGCTGCCTATTCTTTAATTCCAACCGACCAGCAAAAACAAGTACACCTGAAGGTAGGTAAATTACTATTACACAATACTGAAAAAGCCCAGTTGGAAGAGCATCTTTTTGAGATTGTCAACCACCTTAATGCTGGCAGCTCATTGATTGTAGAACTAGTAGAAAGATATGAACTGGCAGAATTAAATCTGAAAGCAGGCCAGCGAGCAAAATCATCTTCGGCGTTTGTAACTGCACTTAAATTGCTGGAGATAGGGATGAATTATCTACCTATAAATAGCTGGGAAGATAAATATTTCCTGACATTAACTTTATATTTACAAGTTGGAGAAGCAGAATTTTTAAATGGTAACTATGAAAAAGCCTTGCTGATTTTTGAGCAGACTTTCAACAAGGTTCAAACTACTCTTGATATGTGCCGAGTAAATGAATATCGGATTATGTGTTATCGCATGGAGAATGATTTAAACTCCGCATATAAAATTGGGTTAAACACCTTGGAACTTTTAGGTTTTGAGTTTGCAGCTTATCCCGATGATGCATATCTATTAGAAAAACTCAATCAAACAAAAAAAGTTATTGGCGATCGCACAACTTTTAGTCTCGCAGAACTACCGCCAATGCAAGACGAAGAGAAGTTAATGGCTCAACGCATCTTAAAAGAAGTTTGGCCCATTGCCTACTTTTTAGGATCTAAAGCGTTGCATATTACATCTATGAACATAACTCAACTTTCAGTTCAGTATGGCAACTCAAGAATTTCTGTATTTGGTTACATGCTGTATTCTTTCAATTTAGTATTTGAATATGGTGAGGTAGATTCAGGTTATGAATTTGGTGAATTATCTCTGCGTTTGCATGAGATTTTAAGAACGAAGGAATTGGAAGCGAATATTTTGAATATGTGGGGAGGTTTAATCTGTCACTACAAAGACCATATTAGCCAGGGTAAGCCTTATTTATTAAAAGGATTTAATAGTGGTCTAGAAACAGGTTCTTATCAATGGTCTGGTTATTGTTCAGTTAATTTTTTATGGCAATGTTTATTTGGAAATGAATCTTTAGAAAAAACCGCAGAAGTAGCCGAAGATTTTATTCCTAGCCTCCGTAAGATTGACAAAAATATGTTGAACTACCATCTGCTGGCGATGGAAGCGATCGCTAACTTGACTAAGCCAGCAGCTAAGATTGACGAACTTGTGGGCACTTGGGCAGATGAACGGCAAGTGCTAGAGTTTGCGTTAGCATCTTCGGATATGTTGAGTGCATTTGTAGTTTACATCTATAAACTGGCACTCTGTAACTGGTATGGAGAGTATAGCAAAGCTGTTGAGTATGCAGAGAATGCCGAAAAATTTGTTGCGGGAGCGCGAGGAATTTTTATTAATCCTGTTTTCTATTTTCACCAAAGTATTGCTTTAGCAGGGGCTTATGCAGAGGTAGATACAGAAACTCAAGTTACTTATCTGCATAAACTCAATGCCAACTTAGAAAAATTCCAGCAATGGGCAATGCACTGCCCAACTAATTATCAACACAAGTTTCTGCTGATTCAAGCTGAAATTGCTCGGATTGATAAACAAGATTATCAGGCAATGGAACTGTACGATCTAGCGATCGCTTCTGCTGCCGAAAACGGTTATTTACAAAATGAAGCCTTAGCAAACGAACTCGCATTTCGATTTTACTGGGACAAGGATAGAAAAAACTTTGCCAAAGTTTATTTTAAAGAAGCCCGCTATCGCTATCTCAAGTGGGAAGCTACAGGTAAAGTCCGGCAACTGGATGAACAATATTCCCAACTTTTTAGAGATCCAGTCGGGGAAGTAAACGGGCAAGGTACGGCTACAAAGCAGATTCGGGATATTTCTGGAGCTAAAATCCAAACTTTAGATTTAAGCACAGCAATTAAAGCATCGCAGGCACTCTCAAGCGAGATGGAGCTAAATCGGCTGCTGGAGAAAATGATGAAGATCGCGATCGAGAATGCTGGTGCCCAAATGGGTTATCTACTTGTAAAACGAGAGAACCAATGGGTGATCGAAGCCGAAGGAAGCATTGATCGAGATCAAGTAACAGTGCGATCGTCTAGTCTGTTTCAAGTAAAGCATAAGCTACCAGTTTTGCTGATTAACTATGTTGAAAGAACAAAAGAAAATTTGGTTTTAGACGATGCTAGCCACACAGAGCGTTTTGTAAGTGACAATTATATTGTTGCCAATCAACCCAAATCAATTTTGTGTTTGCCTTTCTCTCATCAGGGTAAGCTAACTGGAGTTCTTTACCTGGAAAATAACCTCACTACCGGAGTCTTTACCGCAGATCGATTAGAAGTACTGAACTTATTAACTTCACAAGTTTCCATCTCTATAGAAAATGCTCGGCTCTACACAAATTTGCACATATACTCCCAGGAGTTAGAAATTTCGGAAACACAAGCGCGTGAGAAAGCAAAGCAGCTAGAACACACGCTCGATGAATTGAAGCTTACCCAGTCTCAGATGGTGCAAAGCGAAAAAATGTCTAGCCTAGGGCAGTTGGTGGCAGGTGTTGCTCACGAAATTAATAACCCAGTCAGCTTTATCTACGGCAACCTGACTTACGTAAATAATTATGTCAAAGACTTAATGAGTGTAGTACAACTTTATCAGCAGCAAAACCAGAATTTACCACCTCAAGTTCAAAATGAAATAGATGAAATTGACTTAGATTTTTTGATGGAAGACTTACCGAAGCTGTTAGCTTCCATGCAAGTGGGAACCGATCGCATTCGTCAAATTGTATTATCTTTACGAAACTTTTCCCGCCTAGACGAAGCTGATGTTAAAGCCGTTAATATCCATGAGGGCATTGATAGTACCCTAATGATTTTGCAAAATCGGCTCAAACCCCAACCAGACTCTCCCGGAATTCAGGTAATACAGGAGTATGGCAACCTGCCACCTGTAGAGTGCTACCCTGGACAACTGAATCAGGTATTTATGAATCTGCTCGCAAATGCGATCGACTCTTTAGAGGAATTTAACGAACATCGGACTTATGCCGATATCGCACTTCAGCCAAGTATCATTACAATTCGTACTACTGTTGAAGGCGATTTCGCCGTCATTCGCATTGCTGATAACGGTTCTGGTATCAGTGAAAATGTGCGATCGCAACTCTTCACACCCTTTTTTACTACCAAAGCCGTTGGTAAAGGCACTGGTTTAGGGCTATCTATTAGTTACCAGATTGTGACTAAAAAGCATCGAGGACAGTTAGAATGTGTATCCGTTTTAGGACAAGGGGCTGAATTGATTGTTTCTATCCCCCTTCAGGCAAGGCTAGTACCGCAAGGCGGAATTAAAAATTAAAAATGCATACAGCATAAGCATTTCATTGATTGAGAATAAGTGGTTTATTTCCGCCGTGTTGTACTAGAAGCAAGAAGGCTTATTTAATCGTTCGATTGAACATCTATTCTAGTTTCAACTCCTACTGGCTCTATCAGGTTTTCTTCAGGTGTAAACTCATCAATAAGCGTAATTATAACTGCTGCCGCAGGCACTGCAAGCAGCACACCAATAAATCCAAATAGCTTACCCATTACCAAAAATGTCACAATCACCATTACTGGATGGATATTAACTTGCTGACCCATCACTAAAGGCTGAACAACATGGGCATCTATTTGATTCATTAAAAAGAAAAGTATTAACACAAATACTAGTTTTAGCGGTGAAATACTCAATGCTACTAATGCTGGTAAAAAAGCACCAATGATCGAACCAAAGTAAGGAATTATTTCAAATAATCCTGCAATAATACCAAATGTTAGAGCTGACGGAATCCCCAAAATCAAAAGTCCAAATGTTGCCCCAGCACCCAGAAATATCATCGCTATTCCTGTACCAAAAATCCAGCCTCGCAATCTTGTCTCGCAAGCCTTAAGGATTCGTTTAAACCGTTGATGATGTCGCCTTGGTACTAATCTTAAAATCCCTTTCACTAAGGAATTAGGATCGTAAGCCATGTAAAGCGCTAAAATTAACGTCGCTACCAACTCAACGGTTAAATTTAAAGCTTCACCTAAGAAAACAGGTACTCCTCCTAGTAACTGGTTGGTTAAATTTCGTAATTGTATTAGTGCTTGGGAAATGTCAGGAATAAAAGTGAATTTCTGACGCAGTTGCTCAACATCTCCTGTCAATCTATTGAGATAAGTTGGTAATGTTTTGATTAATTTCTGAGATTCAAATGTCACACTAGGTAAAACTACAGTAGCTAATACCACAACAAATCCGATGATTAATCCAATTAGTAGCAAAACAGCAACATCCTGTGATTTGACTAACTTTTGCAAAAACCTTAATAGCGTTCTTAAAATTAAAGCAATCAATGCTGCAACAACTAAAAGTTCTAATACTGGTAAAAGTTGATATAAGATGTAGAGTGCTGCTGCTAACATTACTGCCAATGGCGCACCACGAGTTAACTGCGACCATCCATTCTCTGTATCTCTGAGATTTGCCATTACTATCACTTATTCTTCTGTTTTAATTTTCCAAATTTAGTGCCTGGGATAGCATAGGATTTTTCTTTTTAAAGGTAGCTGTAAGCCCGATCACCACAAGTATAGTTTTTCTCTCCTGTTTGTGACCATATAGTCAAGTCAGTTTTAATTCGCTCAGATATTTTACTCCCTAGCTTTACTTTTATTCTATTTATCCTCAGAGAGGTCTAGACATTCAAGTCATCTTTCTTGAGAAGGAAGTTTAACTATTTTGTGCGTCTGTATGAAAAAGATAATTTCTCAATTTACCTAATAGTCGTTTTTCCTTTGACGAACCCAACGGGCTGAATCTCAAAATTATCGCCTCTAGGAAAGGCGACTTTTGCTTCCGTAGGATGGTAAAAATTGAAAGATTGTAATCGGCTTTGATCTGGTTGTCACAGCCACCGAATCTAGCATTAATGAAGCGGCTGGTGCTTTTGAAGAACTAGGTGCCAAGGTTGAAACCGTACAGACGGATCTTGCCAAATACAATGGAGTCGAAACCCTCTATAACCAAATTCAAGCTATTGGAAGCCCATTGGAAGCGATCGCCATTAATGCCGGAGTTAGGTTCAGTTAAGGGCTACTGTCAAAAATTTTGGGTTTTTGAGACGCGATAAATCGCCGTCTCTACAAGTGTTTTGGTCTTATCTGAACTGTATTGAGTTAAAATCGACTAAAATTGAATAGCTAAATAGCAGTTAATACTTTGTAATGAATCCCTACGCTATCCTTAATCAGACCAAACTTCAGCGTGTTAGTGATGGCATAACCCGATCTCTACTAGAAAATTGCGAAACTGCCTCACATATCCTTATTTTAGTCTGGCCACAACTTGGGGATTTTGATAGTCTTGAATATGCGTGGTGGTTACAGCGCGAAGCTAAAAAATTGCCTTCTGAAAAACTCGCTATTCGTGCAGTCGGAATTGGCGATCGCGCTTCTGGAACAAAATTCTGTGAATATACAGGATTTTCACCCGAAAATTTATTTGTTGAACCTAATGCAGAACTACATCAACAACTCAAACTTTATTCAGGTCTGAATCTCCCTGTCCCTGGAATTTCCCCTACTCAGAAAGCTTGGCTAAATCTACTGTTCATGTGTGCAGGGTTTGGAAGTCCTGGAACCCTAAGAGAAGTTTTTCGAGGATATAGGGGCGATCGTCAAGCCCCTCAACTCATTGAAGATGATGAAATTATTCAAGGTACTCCTCTACCTGCCTTTAAAGGCTCATTTTTCCAATTAGCTGGTGGAATTGGGTTTCAACGTCCCTTTGAATTAGCTACTCTACGGCTACGGAATATGGTGGAAGTTCTGAGCAATTGGCATACTTATGTACCTAATTCTGCCTACTTAACTCAGCGTGGTGGAACTTTTCTGTTTGATACCCAAGGCCAGTTACTTTACGAACATCGAGATCCAGGAATTTTGGGCTTTGCGGCTAATATGAGTCAGCCCCTATCATTTTTATCCCTTATCGAAACAGATAGCTTTACCTCAATTGATAATTGATAATTCATAATTGCTATTTCAATAAAATCTAACATAACAAAGTTGTGAAATTGAAGGCTTTTGTGTCTATTTGCCCCATAACAGATGTACATTATCTGGTTGCCTGTTGTAGTTAACTATCTTCATATTTAATACAAGTACTTTTATTACTTTTGCTCTCTTCAAGTTTGTGAAGTATGAACTATATGGTTACTCAATTTAAGTATTAAATAAAATCATTACCAATAGTTTAGGAAAAGCAAAGACGTGAACCGTTTCAAAAAGCTATCCTCAATTGTGTTCTTGCTATTAGCTTTTATTTATCCACCTGGTTTGGCTGAAGCCAAGGATAACACTCTCAATAATGTTCTCAATGAACAGGCTCTTGACGCACAGACAAAATTAGTTGGAGAGCAAAGTGAAGAGCTTTTGTTAGCTCACCGAAGGACTCGACGACGTTATCATAGACGGCAACGGACTGGAAAATATTATTATCAACGCCAGAGGAATCGACGACATTATTATAGACGGCGCTATCGCTCTGTAAATTATCACGGACAACCATATCGTCATGGAGAATGGGAACTTGTGCGCGATCGTCATGGACGATTAATATATGATTGGCAGCGTTAATAGTAAACTTTACAGCCAATTTTGCCAGAGAATCTTTATGTGTAAATCCTAACTTAAGCAGACTTGTTCGAGACAAAATAGTGGGTATTGCCCATGTATATTTTTAGTCATTAATTGTTCCATCAGGCATGACTGCACCACGCAGATTTGCACCCGTCAGATTTGTACTACTCATTTCTGCTCTGATCAAATTTGCCTTACTTAAATTAGCACCAGTCAAGTCTGTCCTGGCAAGATAGGCATCAACCAAGTCTGTTTCTGTGAGGTTAGCCTGACGCAGGTTAGCCCGACTTAAATCAACTCTATTTAGCCTTGCAAAACTTAGGTTTACTCCACTCATCTGACATCTAGTCAGTTTAGCATCTGCCATAATTGCACCATACAAATTAACACCTGTAAGTTCGGCATCAATGAGGTTTGAACGTTCCAATCTAGCGTTCATCAAGTTAGCACCTTTCAAATTAGCACCCCCGATGTTAGTATCTGCCAGAGATGCATTATGCAAAATCGCTTCACTCAAATTGGCATCACTCAAATCGGCATAACGTAGCGTTGCCTCACTCAAGTTAGCACCACTCAAATCAACTTTAGATAAGTCTACACCAGTTAAATCAGCGCCCCGCAGATCAGCCTTATGAAGATTAGCACCCCGTAGACTAGCAGAGTACATTCTCTTTTCTTCTCGCAGGTTAGCCCCACGCAGGCACGCACCAGTTAAATTTGCACCACTCAAATCTGCACCACGTAAATCGGCATTCATCAAGTTAGTATCTAACATATATGCCAAAGTTAAATTTGCATTACGCAAATCAGCACCCTGCAAAGTTGCACCATGTAAATTAGCATCATGCAAGTTGGCGCTGATTAAACTTGCCTGATTTAGGTTCGCACCACTTAGCTTTGTACAAACTAGGTTTGCGTGATTCAGAATTCCCCGACTTAGATAGCTAAAAATTAGGATAGCATTACCCAAATCTGCTTTATTCAAAGCTATGCCAATCAAGTCTGCACCAAACAAGTTTATTCCATTTAAGTTGACCTCAATAAATTTTGTTTCTCCATTCTCATAGCGCTTTAGAAGTTCATTGGCATCCATATTTTTTCCTATCAATTACCACAAATATTTAAATTTTGCTTGGATTAAAAATAATCAAAATTTACCATTATTCTTTGGGAGGAGGTGCTATAAATTGACAGGTATTACCATCATCATTGAGTCCAATTTTATGATAAGGATTAACTGGTGTTTTCGTTTCTGGAGATGGATCTTTGTTGAACGGATTATATCCATTGGCGCTGGGTGATATATCGCCATATAAAGCTCGCATAGATTGGATAATTGCACTAGCTGCTTGAATATTTTCATCCGGCTTCCCTAGAGATATAACAGCACTATTTAATTTAGATTCAAGCTCTCTAAGAGTTGGACAGATATTAAATAATCTCAGCAATAAATCATCAAGTTTTTGAGTCTTCAGTTTCAACCAGTCTTCTTCATTGAAAGTAAATTTTTTGTCAAGTGCAGAAAATAGAACTATTTTAGCCCTAAGTGGGTTAGTATACTTCATAATATTTTGCCGTAAATCGAACTGATTATATTGATATTTGATTTGACTGTTTGGAGATTTATCTATAGAATTTAATGATATTGGTTCCTCTTTTCGAGGTTGATTTAATAATATTCCTGTTGATTCTTCTGGACGAAGTTGATTTAATAATATTCCTGTTGCTTCTTCAGGTGCTATATATAGCTTCTGCATTTGATGAAAAATAACATTGGCAATTATGGCGTATTCAGCTTGTTTGTTAAGAGTTTTTACAACTTCAGATAAACTATAATTTAAGTTGTTGGTAGTAGGATTCAATCTAAATAATTCTTGAATTAATTCTTGTAATTTAAACCTATCTAGCGTCTCTTCATCATTCTCCCAAATATTTTTACAAGCAGAGTATATTAATTTTTTAATCCGTT
Organism: Nostoc sp. FACHB-133; assembly: GCF_014698055.1. Classification (NCBI taxonomy): domain Bacteria; kingdom Bacillati; phylum Cyanobacteriota; class Cyanophyceae; order Nostocales; family Nostocaceae; genus Nostoc; species Nostoc sp. FACHB-133. Next base: position 115,412 of record NZ_JACJSH010000023.1, on the reverse strand, counting down.
TCGAGTTTTCATGCTGTTCTAAATGTTTAGTTACTGCATCGAGACTAGATATAGTTTTCATCGGCAAATCTCCAGCACAAGTATTAAATAGGAACAAATGATAAAGCTAACCTTTTCAACGTGACTCGTAAAATCTTTTTCTTGGAACATTATCTGTGTCGCAAGTGGCTTATAAGTTATTTATTTAACCGCAGAGGCACAGCAGAAAGCCTGAGAGCAGGCATCAGATTTTCTAAAATAGAAAAGAGATTTAGAGAGGAATTCACTTTTGATAATTTCTACTCACTTTGAAAGGGCTGGTCTTATGTTATACCCTTTTTATCTAGCTTGTGTAGTCATGTCGAAGCACTTTGCCTAGGGTTGGTACAAGGTAAGGATGCCTACAGTTTCAAGACAATCTCAAGTAATACCGCATCCATTGACGACATCCGCAATTGCCGAAAGCCCTGCTGATGTGGGCTATTAGAGTTATGAGTGGCGTGTTGGTGGTAAATCTGGCGCGAAGTCGCATAAATTGCCTGAAAAAAGGCTAATCATCTAGCTCAAACTCTAAATTAGCTGTTTTAGTAGGTAGCTGCTGATATTGTCGCTATTTTAAGCACAAGCTCCGGTTGTATAAATATTCTAATTATTTGAGCCAGGTTCCCATCGCTTACACTGGCTTGTTATATTACAGTTACTAGCTATGTATTACTTATATTAGTATTGGTTGACAAGTTGTTGGACATATTGCTTGGACGAGCCATAGCTTACGATCGCTACATCAAGATCAGCATACTTGTAAAGGTTCAAGGCACGTTGGATTGCTCCAATAATCCAATCGGTTTCGTTGCCAAATGCTCCACCGCCGAGAAGCGTAAGAAACAATCTGTTGTTTCCATTTCTGATCGAATTCAAGATTGCAGTACAAATAGTTGCCTCATAGGATGCCTCTAAAACAAGGCGTGCAAATTCCGTCCAAAGATTTGAGGAATGACGAGAGTAGTTAACTGGCAAGGCAGAGCAATAAGCTTGTGAGACCGTATGCTTGGAATCATTGAGTGTTACTTGCGTACTCCATTGAATGCCGATTCGTAATAATTCTCGCAATCTATCAAGTTCACTCTCGCTTGCTGTTCGAAGTCGATTTGAAATCTCGACCAAACCGCTATGTGATGCCAAAGCATAGCCATTTCTCATTTCCCAAAGACGGCTTTTGGAATTTCCCAATGCTACTCCCATATCTGCAAGACAATCGATTTGGTTTGTTGTTGATTGTCCGGTTTGCCCATTTACGGTTGCAAAGTAGTTTCGATAAATCGTTCCTGCACCAGCCGCGATCGCACAGGCTGGGCCCTGGGTAGAATCATTCCCATAAATCCCTACACCACTCTCAGGCGTTACATTTGGAGATACCATTTCAAGTAGATTAAACTGGGAAGCTACTTGAAAAAGCGAATCAGCATTCGATTCATTTATGTGCAAATGCTGGACATTGGCAACTATTTCGCGTACCGATATTTTTCCAACCTCATATCCACTCGAATGGACACGTTCTCTGAGTTCGGCTAAAGACGGTGTTTCCAACTGACCGCAAACCATTACTTTCCCATTCACATGAGATTTCAATACCTTACCGTCAACAGTGATATTCTGCCAAACCTGTTGTGGGGACTCTTCAGGAAAACCGATCAATGTTTCAAACCACGTCATTGGATAAAATCAAACGACATACATAACTATTTATTGTACGGAAAGTTTTCGTATAATTTTTTTCTTTTTGAAGGACTTGCCAAACGTGATAGACTTGTCCAGCGATCGCTCTTATGACTAATATCCACAAAAGACTGCACCAAACAATCTACTAAATGCGACACGCCCTTTTTCAAAAAAGAAAGCTCTTGGTCGGGGGAATAACTGTTGAGTATTGACTTTCAAGTAGCCGTACTAGGTGTTTGAGGAACTGGCTTGATTAAGAAGGTCAATAGCATCTTGGTCGAGCTTTATATTGACAGCTTTGATAATATCGTTGAGTTGCTCAACCTTTGTTGCACTAACAATAGGAGCAGTAATGCTGGGATTAGCAATGAGCCACGCCAGAGAAACTTGGGTGGGAGTAAAATTATAAGTCGTTGCCACCCGATCAATTGCCTCTAGAATTCGCAAGCCACGAGGGTTTAAATATCTTTTTACAGAATTACCACGAAGACTAATAGACAAATCTTTTTCTGAGCGATATTTACCAGAAAGAAAACCACTGCACAGAGAGGAATAGTTAATCACGCCAATTTCCTGTTCTTGGGAAATTTGTTGTAAATCCTGTTCATAACCATCTCGGTCATACAAGTTATAACGGGGTTGAAGGCTTTCGTAGCGAGGATAGCCATGCTGACGGCTAATTTCTAATGCCTGTGCCAAACGCTCTGCACTATAGTTTGAAGCACCAATCGCACGTACTTTACCCTGACGAATCAATTCTGCGTAGGTTTCAAGGGTTTCTTCAAGTGGAGTGTTTTCATCGTCGATATGCGATTGATATAGATCGATATAATCGGTTTGTAATCTCTGCAATGAGTCTTCCACAGCTTGTTGAATGTGTTTACGAGAAAGCCCTTGACCTCTAACACCCATATCGTTGCCAACCTTAGTTGCAATTACCACTTGGTCACGATGACCGCGCTGCTTGAGCCATTTTCCTAAAATTGTCTCAGACTCTCCACCTTGATTTCCTGGAACCCACTTGGAATAGACATCAGCTGTGTCAATAAAATTACCTCCAGCCTCTATGAAACTATCTAAAATCTCAAATGAACTATTTTCATCAATAGTCCAGCCAAATACGTTGCCACCAAAAGATATTGGTGATACTTCTAGTTCCGAACGTCCAAGTTTACGCCTTTGTGTAATGACCATGAGTTTTTTCTTACGACAGTTTTAGAATTACTTGTGCTGACTCAAATTAAAAATACAGTATGCTATTAAAACTACTATAAAACTATTGATAAACCGTATTTTCAAGAGATGAACGTAGGTTATCACGGAAAATCATGTCAAATCAAGTCTTCTTATCGTTGAGTATTCTTAAGCATACTTGTTTTAAACATTACCGCCTATTTGGTCTGTGTTAACAGTGTTGGCAATATAGCAATCCTACTCAATACTTGTCGGGTTTTGGGTTAAAAGGGAAAAACCTTATATATCAAGTCTTCCACTCCTTTCTCCTTTAACCGAACAGTATTGCAATCCTACTTATTAAACATCTATAGCGGTTCCCGATCTGGTAAGGTGCGTTTTCAAAGCTACTAACCTTGCTAACAAAGATTTGGGTGTACCTCAGTTGCTTAGGAAACGCTATAAGGAATGGGGATTCACTCGAACTCCAGACATTAGCCCATCGTAGACATCGCTCAATAACGTTACAATAACTAATTGTTACTAATTAAACGGTAATTTACTTATGAGTCAACTTGAAAAGATTCAAGCTGAGTATGAAAAGTTTACTGAAGAATTTGAGAGTGTAATCATTAGCACCGTAAACGCCCAAGCAATACCCAATGCTAGTTATGCTCCCTTTGTAATGGATAATTCCAAAAACATCTACATTTATGTTAGTGGTCTTTCAACTCATACTAAAAATCTCTATACCAATCCTCATGTAAGTGTCTTATTTATCGAGGATGAAGCCAAGAGTAATCTAATTTTTGCCCGTCGTCGTTTGAGTTTTGATTGTACGGCAACTTTGATAGAGCGTGAAACTGACAAGTGGAATCAAATTGTTGAGCAATTTCAAGGGCGATTTGGTGAAATTATCGAGGTTTTGCGCGGCTTGTCTGACTTTCGGATTTTTCAGCTAACTCCTAGTGAAGGGCGTTTTGTAGTTGGTTTTGGGGCAGCCTATCATATTAGTGGCGATAACCTCCATCAACTTGTTCAGATCACAGGAGATAGTAATCAAAAATAAAAAATGAATTATGAATTAGTTTAACTGTATACAAATTAAATATGAATAGCTTAGGACACAAAAATTTTACTTACTCTGATATTTATCGGTAAGCTTGACTTTATACCTCTTAATTTTGCCTTCGGGTAAAGTGCTATTAAACTATACTTTTTAATTTTATGCTTCAGTTTCAACCTCCTGGCTTTGGACATAAACTTATCCATACATCCTTGGGGGCAATGGTTTACTATACCCAAACGAATACACCTTGGGCGTTCGCTGATACTGAAGATTTACCTCCACTACTGTTTCTCCATAACTTTGGTGGTGGGGCATCTGCGTATGAATGGTCTAAAGTTTACCCGGCTTTTGCCTCTGATTACCACATTTTAGCTCCCGATCTAATCGGCTGGGGAGAATCGGCTCATCCAGTCCGGGATTATAAAATTAGGGATTATCTCAGCACGATCGCAGAGTTTATCATCGAAACTTGTCGCCAGCCGGTGACGGTGGTAGCCTCTTCTCTAACAGCCGCTTTTGCTATCCGCCTAGCTATTGTTCAACCCAATTTATTCAAAGCACTGTTTTTGGTTTCCCCATCTGGATTTGATGATTTTGGGCAGGGTGCTGGACGCAGACTTCCGCTTTCGGTAATCAATACGCCTCTGTTGGACAATTTTATTTATATGCTTGGTGCTGAAAATGAAATTGCAGTCCGAAATTTTTTACAAAGTTTTCTGTTTGCTAAGTCAGAACGAGTATCTCAAGAAATAGTGGATGCTTATTTAACCTCTGCACAACAACCTAATGCCAAATTTTCCGCCTTAGCATTTTTACGGGGCGATCTTTACTTTGATCTGAGTTTATATATTCAGCAACTGACAATTCCCACTGTGATGTTTTGGGGAGAGAAGGCACAATTTACCAATATTAAACTAGGACGACGCTTGGCAAATTTAAATCAAAGGGCAATTCAAGATTTTTATGCGATCGCAGATGCAGGAATATTACCTCATTTAGAAATACCAGAAGTTGTCATTGGTCTATTGCAACGATATCTTCGGTAACTGGGGATTGGGGACTGGGACTGGGGATTGGGGATTGGGTACTGGGGACTGGGGAAGACGAGGGGGATGAGGGAGACAAATGACAAATGACAAATGACTACTTAGAGAGTAAATGTGCATTTAATGCTTTGGTGATGCGATCGCCAGAAGCTTCTAAGTGGGCTAGGGTGTAAATATCAAGGCTTTCACCCTCCGGGTGATGCTCCTTCTCCTGCAAAGACGCTAGGGCGAATGTCGCTAACGCTGCACTAACGCCAGTCGCTTCAAGGGAGGGAACACCGCCAACGCGTTGCTCGCTAAGTTGTTTGATTCTGACATCAATGGCTTTTTGCAGTTGGCGCAATTCATACCAAGCCAATGTCCGGCCATCTTCAGGTGTATCGGTAGTACCCAACATCATCTCTAGCAAAATATTCAGATATTCCCGTTGCAATGAACGACGAATGCTAGAAATTGGCTTTAGTTCTCCTGGGGTTAAGACTTCTGCCCAGATGCCTGTTTGCAGGGTATCGAACAGTTCCGGGATAGAAAGTGCTTCCCCAGGCAGAGTTTTTAATTCTATATCTTGTAAACGATTGAGGCGATCGCTGTCTAATAGCGATCGCAGCACCGTACTTTGAAACTTCAAAATATTTTCGTGAATTGGATAATCAAGGCGGTTGTTAGGTACAGAACTACCCCAATGTTCCCAGCGTGACGGCGCTAGTTTATTGAGCAATTGTGGTGAAAAACTGAAAGCATTCTCAGAAAATGCATACTCTTGCAATTTTGTCAATGCCTCGCGTTGTTTTAAAAGTGAAACAGGTACAAATGTCCAAGAAGCATTATCACTAGTATGGAGACGCAGAAACGATTGTCCACCAATATATTTAGAAAGCAAGGTGGCGTTCCGAAAATAATATTTAAGCACTCTATTGAATGAGACGCGCAGGTTACTATAGCTTTCTCCTTTTGATAGATAACCCTTATCAAGGCGCTGCCACATAACGCGGGCATTATCCATTTGCCACTGCGAATAAAGTAGCACATCACTACTCATATCCCAAACATTCGCCAAAGGATTAATGTCCCAGATATCCTCATCAGTTGCATAAGACAATTCTGGTTGAGGCGACGCTAGTGCAATCTGCTCTAAAAAACTTTTTTCTGATTCTGGAATTATCCCCTCAAGCGCTGCTGATGGGCTTGTTTTATAACCATACTCAATTGCCCATTCGTCATAAGGCCCAACAACTCCTGGAAAATAGTCACCTTGCTGTACTCCCTGCGGTGCTATATTCACCGGTAGATAGTCCATTACCGAACCCACTAAGCCTTTAGTGTGAGTGATTTCAGTATTATTTAATTCTTCAGGTGCTAACATTGTGCTGCCATGAAAGTTGTGGCGCAAACCGAGAGTATGCCCGACTTCGTGAGCAATGAGAGAACGCAAATATTGATGCACATACTCCTTCATCGTTTCACTACTGGCTGTAGTATTTGGCAAAATTGACAACCCCAGCGCTCCCATCGCAGCTTGATTTGAAGACTCCATACCATAGCAGAACTCAGAGTCCGCTAGAAGAGAATTATTAACTCCTGGCTTTTGGCTTCCCCAAAGGGCTTGACATGGGTTTTTGCCCACTAAAGATGGATTTACTTCCATCAATGCGTGATATTCTTGCTGAATTGATAGCACCATATTGGCATCTACCATAATGTCTGCATCCAATATTTCCCCAGTGAATGGGTTGACGCGCATTGGGCCTTTAGCAAAACCTGCATCCAAAGAGTTGAACCAGCGAATAGTATTGTAATGTACATCTGCCGGCTGCCAATCAGCATCATCTGGCATTTGCTGCACTTCAATAGCATTTTGAAATCCAGCTTTTTCAAATGCTTTGTTCCACATCAAAACACCTTCACGAATCGCATCGCGGTACTCTAGTGGTACAGCATTTTCAATCCAATACACTATTGGCTTTTTAGGTGGAGATAAGGGAACATTCGGATCGGATGGCTCTAGATGCCAACGATTGATGTAACGTACAAATGATTCATGAGGATTCTTATTAGATAAATCTTGAAAAGCAGTAATAAAATATCCCACTCTATCATCAGCAAGTCTGGGAATATAATCATTGTTCTCTCTAAGTTGAGAAAAACTGTAATGTACCTTGAGAGTGAGCGCCCTACTATCAGGTACGGTAACTAAATTTGCTCCTTCTAATGATGAAAAATCGTAAATAGAATCAATCTCTATATTTTCTGAGAAGCTGTTAACATCACCAAAATATGACTTGTGTGCATCCAAGTGGTAATCAGCCTGTAAAGAGTATTTCAAAATGGTAGTTAATCCAGGTAAATCCTGCATTAGCAGTTCATTCAGGTTGATCAGGATATTCTCATTCTGTGGATCGATATTGGCTATTTCGAGTGAATAAAGAACAGAGTCGCTAAATGAACGAGCAAGCGATCGCTGTTCTGGACTACTTTCTGCACGAAATTTCACATTTCGCACCACAAAATGCAATCTATTGTTTACTCGTTGGAAGTAAAAGATAAAATCAGAAAGAGGTAATCCACTATAAATTCCACTTTCCCCAACGCCCGATTCTAATGTCGCTATAGCTAGGTAGTCTTTATTTAGCTGTTCTGGTTTAATTTCTAAGTAAATTTTTCCCGAATTATCAGTGCAATAAAGTGTGAAGAGTCCTTCTACTTTATTTATCCCTTTGACAACCTCATTAAATCGGCAAAAATTTTCCTTTCTATTTTTAGCAATATCGTTGTCAGTATTTGCTAAGTTTTCAACTGCTGGGAGTGCATTTACTTGCTGTGCATCAATATTTGAAAGTTGATTTGCTCCTGCATAATCACTACAGATGAACAAGTTATACAGTAATACTATAAAGATTGCTAATTTCCCGATCCAGTATTTCATCCTTTGGCTTTCCAGGTGAAGCAGTTCTCGTATTGAGGAAAAAATGTGGATTAATTTGTCCTCTGCAAGCCCTTCAAATATCTAGGGATTACGGTATAAATCCACTGATTCAGACAATATCTCTAGCCTAAAAGTCCTGTAACTATTGATTGTTTTTAGTAGGTCTTTGGGAACTATCTATCTCTTTGGACAGATAATTTTTATAACTAAAGATATATGTTTTTTTAAACTCTATCTGTATTAAAAACCAAATGTAGCATTAAAAATGTATTTAGTGCTACATTTGGCAGGCGAAGGAATCTTAAGCAAGATTTATAAACAAAGAGTAAAACTTCTAAAAAAGCTCTGATTAAACAGTTAAATACTTTTTTCAGATGAATTAGGGAAATTTATGGTGAGCCTAACCGTTTACTCACATGGTTAATTGCTTCTTTTCAATCTCTTAAAAGCGGTATCCCAACAAAAAATCAGCTTTTTTACCTAGTTTATGCTGTTTCGCCAGGTTGAGGAAGATTGTTTTGATTTGTTTGGGGAGCCAGGAGATGGGATAGAGCAGTCTAGCCAACTACAAACTGATTTGGAATGGTTTGCTGTAATTTTGTGTAGTAGCAAAAGTAAGTACCCAATTTTTCCCACATCAGTGGTGTCAAAATCAAGCAATACATGAAAAATATCGTGGGTGGCTAAATATCGCAGAGTAAATAGATTAGTTTGGCAATGTCTTCATAGTTCCGGGCTGATATTTAAGGGATTTAGTTGATTTTTAACCAAATCATTGGCATATTATCCTCCAAAGTAGCCTTGACTATATTGGCTTAATTGGTTCAAATAATATTCCACTACTGATTGCAATTTGGAGGCAAGCCTGGATAAAATTAAGTACCAAAATAATCATATTTTAGAATGGCAATATCAACCCAATTTACTGAGTTTTTGTCAGCTATAATTGCTTAGATTTGTGGGAGTTTTTTAGCATCATGATTTTCCTGATTAGATTGACAAAACTTGATAATAATTAGGTGTATACCTTTATCCTATTTGTCATACAACACGGTTTAGTTAGCGCCAAGACCCTTAAACTGAGTAGATTTGGTTGAGGAACTAAACCTAACATCTCTGGGGTTTTGTTGGGTTGCGCTTTGCTTAACCCAATCTATAATTTTTATTGATAATACTGAGATTTAGCCCTTTATCCTATTTGGAATAACAATTTAATTGGTTTAGCAGTGGCTCTCTATCGCTTATTATGTAAACTCTCTAGGGAAAGGCAGTACTGCTCATTGCTCTTGCACATAGACGAATACAAATATCTATTTATCTAACAAACTACCTCCTCCGCAAGGTTTAGAAAGTCTTTCTTTTTTCTAACGGAGTTATGCCTTTTGCTAGAAGGATAATTACTCTTTTATAGTTAATGTTTATTTGTACTCAAAAAATAAGTGAATTGGCATGATAAATTTGATTTCTAGAAAGATTGGTCACATCAGTTCCGTGCTTAAAGGACTTCAGGTAACACGTTTTTTGGCTGTTGTCTTAGTTGGTTTTCTCGTGCTGACGACGAATGTTACTTATGGGCAGAATGACAAAGCCTTAAAGGAGAGAGTTCGCGAACAGGTACAGCAAGATGATGCTCAAAGACCGAAAACAGTAGGGGAGTGGTATAAAGACGCTCGTGAAACAGAAGGCTCTCCTGGTGAACGACTTCAAAAGATTGGAGAACAGTCAGCAGAAGCCTTTAAACAATTTGGTTCTGGGTATGTAGAGGGGGCTAAGGAAACTGCTAATGATGTAGGGAACAGTGCAGCACAGACAGGCAAAAATATCTCTAACCAAGTTCGACGCTAAGAGGTTGTTTGAAAAGTGTTTCACTGTAACTTTAGGCACTTTTAAATCCCCCTAATGCCCTTAAATAACGAATTCTAATACTTGGATAACGCCTTTACCCTTGCTGGTAAAAGATTGTAGCGTTTTTCAGGTGCATAAAATATAGGTCTTTAGTAGGGGCGTACAGCTAGCTGTACGCCCCTACTGCGTGTTACATCTAAAAAAATCGCTAATTTTGAGAAGCGTAGGTGGCGTAGCAATACTTCTTGCTTTGTGCATTTTTAACTCGGAATCGGGTTTGGGTTAAAGGTTTTTGCTTTCCCTTTTCCCCAAAACCCGAGAAGTATTCCACTCCAAAATCCAGATGAATACCAGATAAGAAATAACTTTAAGTAATATTTAGGCACTTTGCATAAATAAAGTGAACTATTAAGGCAGTCATTTATTATTTGCAAGTAGTAAAAAACACTTGATGTGTAAGCATCAGCAGCTTACCGTAGTAGAAAGAAAAGAGTTATGTTTATTTATACCCACTTATCTAAATCTTATAAAACAATCAAGTATCTTTTTTTACTAAAAATTGAACATTTTAATAACAGTTAAGTAACTGTTGAATAACTGTTTTAAAACATGAAACAATGGGGGGATAGTTAAGGAAGTAAAGAAAAAAACAGATAGATGATTAGCAATATGAAGCAATCTAAGAGTACGCGAAAGCGAGGAATTGTCCTAACGATCGCTGGATTGAAGCGTTTACAAGCGGCGATTCTGGCTATGGAAAAGGTTCAAAACAATGGCAATCACTTCACTCTAGAAGATTTAGGCGATCGCATGAATGTTTCAACCAAAACTCTGAACCGATTATGGTCGTTGAATACAGGCGTGGATCAAAAAACCTTGAAATTGTGCTTTAGCGCCTTTAACCTAGAATTACACAGGGAAGACTACACAATTTTGAGTGAACCGAATAATACTGTAGTCTCTCCAACTCAATTGTCGAGTTTAGATACAGGAGAGAAGAAATTATCTCCGCCTTTATCCTTAGAATCATTTGTTACTCAGCACCACAATCAACTCGAAAATCTTTGGTCATACCCAGATGGCCCCGTAGCTCTAGATTCCCCCTTCTATGTCGAACGTCCTCCCATTGAAGAACTAGTTTATCGAGAAATAATTCAACCAGGCTGTGTGATCCGAATTCGAGCACCAAGAGAGATGGGAAAAACATCTCTTGTGTTGCGGCTATTGGCTTTTGCCCAGATGCAAGGTTATCGCGCTGTGAACCTGAATTGCAAGCAAATGGATGCAACCTGTCTGACAGACTTAAACAAGTTTTTGCGTTCTTTTTGCTGGCAAATTGCAACAGAATTAGGCATAGACCCCAAGCTAGATGAAAACTGGGATGAGGAAATAGGCTGTAAGTTAAGTTGCAGTTTATACTTACAATCATACTTACTGAAGCAGAGTAAAAGTCCAGTAGTTTTAGTGTTAAATGAGGTTGACCACTTTTTTGAATATCCTCAAATTGCTCAGGAGTTCTTTGGTTTGTTACGCTCTTGGTATGAAGAAGCGCGACAAGATGCTAACTTGCAGAAGCTTAGGCTACTGGTGGTTTATTCCACAGAAGTTTACGTATCTCTGGATATCAACCGTTCCCCATTTAATATTGGACTACCGATCCGTCTGCCAGAATTTACTAAGCATCAAGTAGAGTATTTGGCCCAACGACATGGGCTAGACTGGACTTCTCAGAACGAGGTTACGCAACTGATGTCTCTAGTGGGAGGACATCCAGCGCTAATTCGGATTGCTCTGTATTATATATGCTGTCAAGGAATCACCTTAGAGGAAGTAATACATGAAGCGATCGCTAACGGCGGTATCTACCGTTATCATTTATGGCGACACTGGGCAATTCTGCAAGAAAATTCTAGTTTGGTAAAGGCATATATTGAAGTTGTTAGCTCAAAGCAAAGCGTTTCTTTGAATCCCATTGATGCTCATAAACTCGAAAGCTTGGGATTAATCACTTATGAAGGCGATCGCATCCTACCGCGTTGCCAACTCTACCGCGCTTACTTTAAAAAACAACTAGGTGTTGCTGAATTTGAATATAAATCATTGCAAAAACGTGCTTGAAAAACTATCAGGTACATTTTCTCTCACGCTTCAATGCTTACCGAAATTATGGGCGGAGTTTTTCTTTGCTCAGATTTATCTGGAGCGTGAGCTTTTTTATCTTGAATTAGCAACACCAAGAACTATCTACATTTTTAAATGATGGCGGCTGGAAAAGATTTTAAACTAATTAACTAGCTGACCAATAAAGTTGATAATCCTCGATAAAAAAAGATCCATTATTGGAAGACATTTTGAAAAAGAAGTAATAATCTCCTGGCTCCCAAATACTAAATTCTTGTTCTTGTTCTTGAACAGTAGCTGTCGAGCCACCGTTGGGAATAGTCATGCTAGCAGTTTGTGTTCTGTTCTGCGCTTTGATCAGAAAAACTTCCAGTAGGCAAAAACCCTGTAGTTCGGCAGAATAACGAATTTTGAAGCGGATTTTCCCTCCATCTCGGAGAGTATTTTGAATAAAAAATTGTTCAGTTTGAATAAGATTACCAGACAGTTTAATATCTTTATCTTGTGTTAAGATATAGGTATGTTTTTGCTCTAATGAACTCACTAATTTTTCTCCTTAAAAAGAATCAACTCTATTGAGATAATTGCATTTTTGACAAATAATTTTTACTGTCACGTTGTATTTTGCCGTCATCGCAAACAAAATGCAATGACAGATAAGACAGTTAAGAAAATAATTAAAAAATTGATTGCAACAAACAAAAATAATTGAAATTGGCAACAAATTTTAAACGTATAGACTACATCTAGGGCAAGGAGCAAGGTGTGGTATCAATACTTTTCGGGTTTTGGGGGAAAGGGGAAAGGGAAAGGGTTTGAATTTCCCTTTCCCCATTGCCCTTTAACCCTTCCCCAGACCAAAAGAGAGATTATTGGGTTTAACCGAAAAGTATTGGGTGTGGTATAGTCTCTTAATTTGAAAACTACTGTAAGTGTTAACTAAATAGTTGTGACCTGACCCAATACTTGTCGGTTAAGGGCAAAAGGGGAAAGGGGAAAGGGGAAAGAAAAAACCTTTAACCTTTACCCTTTAACCTTTTCCCCAAACCCAATTCCGAGTTAAAAATCCAAAACCCGAGCAGTATTGCGACCTGACCAAGATTGCCAAAACTCCATGTTGCCAGTCCTACCACTTGCTGTATCGACAGATTTGGCATTTTCTCTGACACTATTCTTGTCCACTGTTTGAGGTACTCATTTTTTAGCATTTGAGCCTCTGTTTCACTCTTTGAGTCTGCTTTTATTTTCTGACTTTGTGAATGAATACTCACACTCTTGTAAAAAACCTACACCTGTCAGGCAGGGGGCAAGGGGGAGATAAAAATTACCTCTTTCCCCTCTGCTCCCTTGCCTCTTTATTTCCATTCGCCTTGTAGAGTGAAAGGTGCCCAGTAATAGGGTGCGGCATATTTTTGAGTGCGCCATATTTCTATTTGTGCTGTCCGCAAAGCTGCTGCTGGCTTTAATCCTTCTTGCAGCATCTTTTTGTAAAATACCTTCATAAGTTCAGATGTTGCCTGGTCATCTACACTCCACAGGCTAACTACGACTCGCGGGCTGCCTGCATACATAAACCCTCTGGTTAACCCTACCAACCCTTCTCCCTTAACTTCTTCTCCCAGTCCGGTTTTACAGGCGCTGAGTACTACCAGTTCTGCTTGCAGGTTGAGGTTGAAGATATCGTGCAAGCGCAAAAAGCCATTTTGTGGCATTCCCTTGTCGTCAAATAACGATAACACCACTCCTGATAATTCTGGATGCTTGCTGTTGAGAATGCCATGCGTGGCGAAATGGATGATGCGATATTGACTCAAATTTTCGCTGCTTGCAGTTGTACGACTAGCGTTAAAATCAAAGGCTTGCTTGCGATCGCTAATTGGTACAAGAGAAAGAATTTGCTCGGCTTCTTGACGTGTAAAGCGCAGACGTTCAAAGCTAATGTCTGAGTCTTGGGCGGATCTGGTTAAAGCCAGGTTGTCTAAATTGCTCTCTGGCGCAGGTAAGCGAGACACTTGTGCTTTATTTTGGAGACGCTCATCATCACTATTAAAAATCGGATCTGCCAATACAACTAGGGTTTTAGGAGCAGATTTACGTCCTTTGTGTTCGCTTCTGAGGATAGCTAATGTAGATGCTGAAGGGAGAGTAATGATTTCGTGGTTGAGCAGTAATGGTTCATAATTGCGACTGCTACCTGTTGTGAGGACAGCAAATGGCACATATTGCAAAGCACCATCGCTGGCGATCGCTAAACGCTTCTTTTGCAGTTGCTGGGCTACTGGTGCAAGTATTTGTTGAGATAGAACATCTAGAGACGGACTATGCTTTAAATATGGGGTAGTGATTTCTTGACGGAACTTTTGCACTGTAGCTTCAATATCTGCACGCTTGGGTAGTTCATAACTGGTGATACTCTTATTAGTAACTGCCCAAAGATAACTGCGCTTTTCCCCCAAAGAATATTCTAAAAGCAGAGTGTTTTCATCAAGTACTTGCTGTTGAATTTGCACGAGTGAGAGAGGCTGAGGTTGAGTCAGCGCTGCATAACGCGGACTAGTGGCACGAATTTGTGCCTGGACTTGTTTATACTGTTCTAGAAGTACCTCGGTGTCTTCTTCTAAAGCTTGCACCTGCGCTTCGGTATGCTTACCGCCTAATAGTTGTATCCGACGTTTTTCTAAAACATCGAGTTGTTGCTGCAAGTTACGTTCTTGAGCAAGTAACTTTGGCTCTACACCTTGGCGAATATCAGCGTTGGCTTCTGCAAGTAGTTCCAAAAGACTGCGGGCGCGGGCGCGTTCGCTGGCTTGCAGTGCTAAAGCATCATATCCTTGAGATGGTTGCTGTTTGTGTAACTGCATCAGCAAGTCGACATAAAACTCATAATAATTCTGCACTGTGGCAAAATAGGAAGTGCGGAGTTCCTGAGAGTCAATTTTGATACGAAGGTCTTCAACAATTTTGATGACTCTCTCTATCTGAGTCAGGGCAGACTGAAAATTGCCTGCGTCGTGTTGAACAAAAGCGATGTTATAGAGTGTACGTGCTTCCCTTGCCTTGTTCCCTGTCTGTTGATATAGCAGCAAAGATTGGCTGTAATAATCTAGCGCCTTTTGGTGTTCTCCTAAATTTGAGTAAGCTTTGCCAATATTGTTTAGAGCAGTTGCTATCCCTCCTTTGTCTCCCGCCTGTTGGTATAAAGACAGGGCTTGGCTAAAGTATGAGAGTGCTTTTTGCTGTTCTGCTAACTCTAAATAAACTGTGCCAATATTGCTCAGAGCAGTTGGTATTCCTTCTTTCTCTGCGTCTTTAGCCTGTTGGTATAAAGACAGGGCTTGGCTGAAGTATGAGAGTGCTTTTTGCTTCTCTCCTAAATCTAAGTAGACTTTGCCAATGTTGTTCAAAGTAGTCGCTATCCCTGCCTTGTTTCCCACCTGTCGTTTGAGAGACAGCGATTGGTTGTAGTAATCCAACGCCTTTTGCTTTTCTCCGAGGAAATGGTAGACAGAGCCGATATTATTGAGGCTAATAGCTTCACCATTTTTGTCTCCCACTTGTCGCCTTAAAGATATGGATTGGTTGTAGTAATCCAGCGCCTTTTGCTTTTCTGCTAACTCTGAGTAGATTTTGCCAATGTTATTCAGCGTAGTACCTTGGGCTTGTTTGTCCCCCACTTGTTCAGATAGAGGTAAGGATTGCTTGTAATAATCCAGTGCCTTCTGCTTTTCTCCTAAATTTGAGTAGATTTTGCCAATATAAACGAGGGTGTCAGCTTCTAAAGAGCGTAGGTTTTGCCCATTGGAGCGATCGCTCGCCTGACGATATAGTAAAAGTGCTTGCTCAAATTTTGCGATCGCTTTTAACAGAGATTCTGCTGTTCCTTGCTGATATAGTTGCTTCCCTTCTTGATATGCAAGTTTAGCAACAGCCAGAGTTGCATCTGGCGAACTTGTCTGCGTCATCTGTGCAACATTTACCGGCTGCTGTCTAGCAATCGCCACATTTGATTCTGAAAATAACAAAATACTGCTAAAAAGAATAATACTGCGACCTGTTATCAAGGGCAGAAATTGCCATTGTCTTGAGTCACATATCTTAAATTGAGTCATATACATCTGCGGTTTCTATAGCTTATTAGATTTAGAATTCCCAAAATCAATCAAAAAACCGTAGATTAACTCATTCTATGGGGATCTGGCAGCGATTTTCTCAAGCAAAAGCTACCTCAACGCACGATTCTATATCCTCTATGGAGCAGATTATATATGAGTCGAGCCAAGACCAGGAGACACAATAGAAGATATTCTAACTCTCTAATCAACCCGCTTAACTTCAAATCCTCGTAACCCTTCCGGTACTTCATACTCAACCACAACATCTTTAACTACAGCAGCAGGCGGCCCAGAGTGACACCAGCGAACCATATCATCTACAACCTCTCGCGCCCCTTCAAAGACTGCCTCTACTCGATTATCAGGGAGATTTCGCACCCAACCGGTTAATCCCAACTGCCTAGCTGTATCGACAGTGGAATAGCGATAACCTACTCCTTGGACTCGGCCAGAAATGAATACATGGGCGCGAATGATCTTTGGCAGTGCTGTAGAATTCTGCATAAACTGGTCTAATCTTTACGATTCCAGTTTACCTAGTTTGTGTATACACAATCTGTTTTTGACTCCAAGCGTCATGCCCTGAAGGTGCGATCGCAATTATCCCTATCTTTGGGAGTGTAGCAGAGTAATGATAAAGTATTTTTCACTACTCTGCTAATTGTTGTGAATTTAATTAAGTAGCAGTCCGTTTTTCAACCTGGAATTTTGAATTGCTTATGTCTAACCTGCCACCACTCAATACAGCAACAATTTGGGCAATTCTTGAGGATAAACTTGATGATGCTACAGTCAACCAGTTGCTATGGCATTATTTAGGCTATCGCTATGATTCTTCAACTGCACAATGGGACACTAGCCAAGTTGCACCAGAATGGCAAGAGGATTACCCACAACCACCAAATTTCATAGAATCTCGCCCTGCAACAGTGAAGTTAACTCGTTCCATCCCTGCTGAAAACAAACAAATGCTAAAAGAAAAGCTGGGTTTCAAAGGGTACAAAATTGGTGAATTTGGGCCACGGCAAACTCGCAGAGCAACGGCGGCAAATTGGTTTTTAAGTTATTTACAACAAACTAACGGCAAAATTGAATAATCTGATACAGCAGATATTTAGACAAAAACATATTTTTTTACTAAATATCTGCCATTTAAAAAATCATAAAAAGTCATTAGCTTATTTATATAAATTTTGTAGCTTGATTAATAGTATTTAAAGTTTAGTAGTTTTTTAGGTTAAAAACAAATGCGATCAACAGTCAAAAATCGCCAAAATATAGTAATTTTTATAAAATATTTATAAACTCATCCTCAAGAGAGAAGCGCTGGTTAAATAATTATTTCTCTAGACCGATTTGTAAATTCAATTAAGCATCAGAGAATACGTCTATCAACCCTTGATATTACAAACACTTCTATGGCAAAGCCAATTGAATTTAATTTATTTGCACCATACAACAAAGGAGCCGCATTAATTGGTTCTTTTTCTGATTGGCAAGAAATACCAATGAAAAAAGGTGATGATGGCTATTTTCGTACAAGTGTTGAACTAGAAGACGGCGTTTATAAATATAAATTTCGCATCCAGTCAAATTCATGGTTTTTTGAACCAGAACAATGGGTTGATGTTACAGACCCTTATGCAACTGATATAGATGAACTGAGTGGAAAAGATGATAGTGTCATCCATGTAAAAGATGGTGAAAGAATTACTGATACTTATGTCTGGCAACATGATGATAAACCTTTACCTGCTGACAAAGAATTAGTAATTTATGAATTACACGTTGGTGACTTTTCTGGTGGCGAGGATGATCCTTATGCACGAGGTAAATACAAACATGTCAGTGAAAAGTTAGATTATTTGTGTGAACTAGGAGTCAATGCTATTGAGTTGATGCCACTTAAAGAATATCCTGGTGATTATAGTTGGGGTTATAATCCTCGCCACTTTTTTGCAACAGAATCAAGCTATGGTTCTACTGCTGAGTTAAAAAAATTGATTGATGAGTGTCATGGTAGAGGCATTCGTGTGATTATTGACGGTATTTATAACCACTCAGAAGCATCTGCTCCCCTAACACAAATTGACCACGATTATTGGTATCATCATGAACCTCGTGACCCTGATAATAACTGGGGGCCTGAGTTTAATTACGAACATTATGATGAAAAATTAGAGATCCATCCAGCGCGGAAATTTATTGGTGAAACAATTCGTTTCTGGATTCAGGAATATCATCTTGATGGTATTCGTTATGATGCAGCACGGCAAATTGCTAATTACGACTTCATGCACTGGATTGTTCAGGAAGCCAAAAAAACTGCTGGTGCAAAGCCTTTTTACAACGTTGCTGAACACATTCCTGAAACTACCAGCATTACCAATGCAGACGGGCCAATGGATGGTTGCTGGCATGATAGTTTCTATCACTGCATTCTAGAACATATCTGCGGTGATACATTTGATTTAGAGCGTCTCAAAGATGTCATTGACTGCAAACGCCAAGGCTTCTTGGGTGCTACGAATGTAGTAAATTACCTCACCAACCATGACCATAACCACATTATGGTTGAATTGGGGAACCGTGAGATTTTTGACGAAGAAGCCTTTAGACGGGCTAAATTAGGAGTTGCCATCCTAATGACTGCTGTTGGCGTACCTTTGATTTGGATGGGAGAGGAATTTGGTGAGTACAAACCCAAACAACCTGAATCATCAAAAATTGATTGGACTCTGTTAGGTAACGATCTTAATCGTAGTTTATTTGAATCATACAAAGGCTTAACCAACCTGCGTAAAAGTAATCACGCTCTCTACACAGAAAATATTGACTTTATCCACGAAAATCCAGAGGCAAAAGTATTAGCTTATACTCGTTGGAATGATGAAGGTTCTCGTGTAGTCGTAATCGCAAATTTCTCAGAAAATTTCCTAGCTGGCTATCATGTTCCTAATTTTCCTAGTGCTGGTACATGGCACGAATGGACAGGCAATTATGATGTCGAATCTGGTGATGATGGCATCATCACTGACTTGGGCCCATACGAAGCTAAAGTGTTTGTATGGCAGTAATTATATACACTAACACTGAGTCAGTAATCCAATAGCAAAAAGAAAGGGGGGAAATATTCTCCCCTTTTTAAGTTATTACATTTCCGAAATACAGTGTAATTAGAAATTTGTCAAGCACAAAATAAGCTATTTTAAAATTTCATTGGTTTGTGTTACACTTTTGAGTTGAAGTGCGTATATAAAATTGCCAAAGCATCCCCATGCACAACAAATTATTTAATAGTAATATCGACAACGCTAACATTGAGAACGATCGCATTTTATTAACTCCCAATGAAATAAAATCAAAATTACCTTTAACACAATTAGCCGAACAAAGAGTTTTAGCATACAGACAGGAAATAGAAGATATCCTGGATTTTCAGGATCGGAGAAAGTTTATAGTAGTTGGCCCATGCTCAATCCACGACCCAAAAGCAGCGCTCGAATATTCTGAAAGGTTGAAAGCTTTGTCTGAGCAAGTTCAGGATAAGCTGCTACTAATAATGCGTGTATACTTTGAAAAGCCAAGAACAACCGTCGGTTGGAAAGGATTAATTAACGATCCAGATATGGATGATTCTTTCCATGTAGAGAATGGTTTATTAATTGCACGCGATCTGTTATTAAAAATTACAGAATTGGGATTACCTGCGGGTACAGAAGCATTAGATCCAATCATACCTCAATACATTAGTGAACTGATTACATGGTCTGCTATTGGGGCACGCACGACCGAATCACAAACTCACCGTGAAATGGCAAGTGGACTTTCGATGCCTGTGGGTTTTAAAAACGGTACTGATGGCAATATTCAAGTAGCTTTGAATGCCCTACAATCAGCTAGAAACCCGCATAATTTTCTGGGAATTAATCAAAACGGACAAGTCAGCGTCTTTCAAACTAAAGGGAATGGCTATGGTCACGTAATTTTAAGAGGTGGTAGTCAACCCAACTTTGATGCAGCAAATGTCAAATTAGTAGAAGATAAATTAAAACAGGCGAATTTACCACCAAGAATTGTTATCGACTGTAGCCACGGAAATACTAATAAAGATTACAAATTACAAGGTGCTGTTTTAGAAAATATTATTCAGCAAATAGTAGATGGTAATACATCAATAGTTGGCATGATGCTGGAATCACATTTGTATGAAGGTAGTCAACCAATTACTGGTAAAGAAGAATTAAAATATGGAGTTTCTATAACTGATAAATGTATTAGTTGGGAAGAAACCGAAAAAATTATTATGGCTGCTTACGAAAAACTTAAGTAAATACCATAATTGGGATTTTCAGAGGGTTTGAATCTTAATCACCAACGCTTGTAGTAATAACGTGTAAAACTTTACACGTTATTTAGTATTTATCAGAAACGGCTATGAACACAATAACTTTTTTGCTTTCCTCGTTTTTCCTATAGATGCTGTTTCATATCTATTGGTATTGTGATATCAGTCTATTATTATTTGCTGTAAGAATAAATCTCGGTTTTCCAGCCAGATATAACCTAATACGCTTGGGTTAAGAAAAATAGTAGGTTGCTTTGAGGAATAGCGAAACCCAAGCTACACCACTTTTAGTTTTTACCCTTAACTAAACCGTATTTAGGTATAATCTGGCTTATCTAATCTTTTACAACTCAAAAATATTGTTAACTGCTTCACCTACTATTATCTGAAAAGTACTTGTAGATAAAATCATCTTTCAGACTATTGATAGACCCTCATCTCAGTATAAAGATAGAAACAATACTTTTAGTCAATCATGTAATATCAATTTTAATCCTAATAATTGCTGTGTTTCTTTAAATTTTATTTAAGTGATGTTACACAACAAATGTAGGTAGCGGTAAATATTACCCCGTTTCTCCTGCGGGGTTTTTCTTTGAGTTACCGATGTCTACAGAGAGTTACCTTAGCCAAGCAAATCTACTAAGCCTGTAATGCCTTAAACCACTTATTCAAAACTGTGCTGATGGTTTTCTTAATCTGATGATTACGGCTCCACTTCTGGAATGCTATTTCATACTCTTCGCCTTTGATTTGAAAAGTATTCCATACATCCAGTCCTACAGGTAATCCGCAGAATAGCAAAATGTACAGCGACCAGGAAAATCCGCCACCAGTTAGTAAATTTAGCAGTATAAAAAAGCCATTAAAAATTGCATAATTCCCTAGACGCTTCTGAAATCTTCTAATCCGGTAAGCGTCAAAAGCTTTTCGCTGTTGGACTTGACCTTGTTGTACTAACCAGTCGCGCTCGGCTAATTTTAAAGAATCAGGTGAAATTTCTAACTCAGCAGCAATTTCTAATATCTGCTCATAAGAAAATTCTGTATTTTTGTCATTAGCTTGACGAGCGATCGCTAAGTGTAGAATTTGTTGGACATCTTCTTGGCTATAAGAGCGGATGCTTTGGGGTTCAAACGCCGTCATAATTCTTTCTCTTATTATTACTTTTAATAGAAATTTGCTGCACGATAGATTTTAAGCAGCTATGCCAGTACTATTTCCATTATCTCTACATTAGCAAATATGGATGTTGTCGTGCGTCTAATGTGTTGATATACTACTCAGGACTCATGACTAGTAGTCTGCCAACTCAAAAATGCGCTTGTGAGGTCTGGGGAAAGGGGAAAGGGTAAGGGATTTAAAACCTTTTCCCCTTACCCTTTACCCCGCCAAGTCACGAAAGCGAACTACTAGTAAACTGTGATTGTCGATAGGCTTGGCACTCTCCAGGCTGGAGCGTCTCTGTGAGGAGCAGGGTAGCCACGAACGATTCTTCAATCTTAAGACATAAGTTGCTCAAACCTTGCTGGCGCTAAGTTGAGTAGAGAACTCATCTCCTCCACTTTCCTCTCAATATAAAGACTCTCCAAATATCCGAATCCGATCGGATGCAGCAGAGCATAATATCGAAAGAACAAGCATTAACAAGGATGTAACTCAATGGTTGAAGAAAATGGATCGATTCGTACCCTATCGGTTGATATTGGTGGTAGTGGCGTTAAGGCTATGGTTTTAGATATTACAGGAAGTCCTGTAACAGAAAGAGCGCGTTTAGATACACCTCAACCTGCTACACCAGATGTTGTAATTAATGCAATTGTTGTGTTAGCTGCTGCTCAAGGTGAATTTCATCGTGTTTCGGTGGGTTTTCCTGGCGTGGTTCGATGCGGAGTCACGGAAACGGCGGTAAACTTACATCCAGATTGGATTGGATTTGATTTGGAAACAGCATTATTAAAACACTTAAACAAGCCTGTACGGGTGATTAATGATGCAGACATGCAGGGGTTTGGGGCGATCGCAGGTAAAGGTGTAGAACTGGTGATTACTCTCGGTACAGGGTTTGGTTCAGCTTTATTTGTAGACGGTAAGCTAGTACCAAATATGGAAATGGGACATCATCCGTTTCGCAAAGGAGAGACTTTTGAGCAGCAGTTAGGGCGTGCAGAGTTAGAAAAAATTGGTGATAAAAGATGGAATAGGCGTTTAGAAAAGGCGATCGCATCCTTACAACATCTGTTCAATTATGATTACCTTTACATTGGCGGTGGTGAAGCTGTAAGAGTGAATTTCCAGCTACCTTTAAATGTAAAACTCATCCCTAATATTACTGGTTTATTAGGTGGTATCGCTTTGTGGCGAGATGAAAAAAGGTAAAAAGTTTTTCAACATCCACAACTAAGCGTACTAAGCAATGTCTAAGGGCGAGCTATACCTACGCGCCTATAAGGTGCATCCTTTCTTAACATTTAAAAATGTTATAAAAATTAACACAGGTTAAGCAGAGAACTGTATACACATTATTTACATTGCTACCATCTAACTTTGTCATGCAGTAGTCTCAACTCTAGTTGAAATTCAAGACCGTACAACAACGTTGTGCGGTTTCATCTTCTTAAGGTCGAAGTATGTGTTTTCTGAGAATAGGGCGAAGGAGCCATATAAATTCAATTACAAAGCAAATATTTAGGAAACATAGCTGAATATTTCCAGATTAAAGTTGACAAAACTAGATAATGGTGTGACGACCAGCATGTATCCTGCGATATAAAAGTGATTGATAAAAAGTTGATAACCCCCTCTAAAGGAGGACAAATTGTTTAAAATCAAGAGTTTATCATTATTGTCAAATCTTGCATTGATAAATGCTTAAAAAACAGACTCAGAGAATTCACAGGATTTTTGCTGGTAGTATAAATATGCTAAAAGTAGCATCAGCATATCAAGCATGAGCCAAAGGTAACGAGAAAAACTTCTTTGATGGCATTCCCAGAGAATCATATAGTATGTTATTGTCTAAACCGTTGATTTAAATAGCATATCTTAGAAGTTCGTGGCTTGATTGAAGATAAAAAAGGCACAAAACTAATAATATTAGTCTCATTAGATGGAATCGGAGGTGAGCAAATATGAGCATGATAATATTATCTGAAAAATTAGTACATGACTTTTTTATTTAGTCAGTATGTATTATCCTGAACAGCAGCAATGTTGTTAGTTAAAAGAAATATTGGTTAAAGTAAAATGAACTACAATGACTGAAATTGGCCTGATGATGACGGGCGTATTAACAATAAGACAAGCATTTGGAACCAATTTGCCACAACAGCAATTAGTTCAGATGGAAAATGACGAAAAGCAGTCAAAACAGAATGAGTCGGAGATAACTGCTCAAGTCACACCACCTGAATTTATACAGACAGATGAGATTTCCCAGGCTTCTCCCTCAACGATCGCACTAGAGAAAGGACACATACTTCAGAAAATCAGCAAAAATAATCAGTTCCTAGCTTCTTCTAACTTAGGTAAGTCTAAAAAGCATTCTCAGTCTGTAGGCCAAGTCCGCATAAAGGCTACAGGACGTTTCCAGAGGTTTAGTAGCCAACCAATGCCGACTCTTTATTTCGGTAGCTCTGGTCTTGCTGTCAGAGTCTTACAACGGCTATTAGTGGCTAACGGTTATGCCGTAAGAGTGGATGGGATTTATGGCGCACTGACAGAAACTGCTGTCAAAGCCTTTCAAAACCAGCAGAATTTAGGAACGGATGGAATAGTTGGTCAGCGAACTTGGCGGGCGTTGACAACTTAGTCATTTGTCCTTGGCCATAACAAATGACTAATGACAAATGACAAATTACCGATATTTATGCTGCTCTAATAACTGTTGCGCTCTTGGCTTATAAATTAAATAGAACAAAGCCTCAAGATAACGTAACAAATCTTCCCGATTCTCCTTCGAGGTAAAGTTCCAGAAGCCATAAATCCGCGCTAATGATAACAGCTTGCTAGTGTGAATTTTCCAAGTATAGGTACTGTAAACTCGGTCAATTCCTCGCTGCGAAATTTCATTCCAATAGTTAGGATTCTGTTCGCATTTAGTAATGAAATCCACAATTTTTGTGGCTGTCTCATCTAAATTTGTTGGGTTAATCAAAAAGCCATTAACCTTATCTTGAATAATCTCTAGTGGCCCACCAAACTGTGTGGCAAAAGTCGGTAAGCCTGAAACCATCGACTCTAAAATTGTCAAACCAAAAGCTTCAAATAAAGCTGGTTGTACAAAAATTCCTTGATGATCGGCAATGACTCGGTAAATTTCACCAGAATCAGTTTTAGTTAGGCGCACACCCAGCCAACGAATCTTTCCGTGGAGATTGTACTCCTCAATTATTTGGTAGAGTTTGATAATTTCGTCACGTTCTTCGTTGTCGCCTGATTCCTCTACACGTAACTTACCCGCCACCAAAATTAAATTGCAATGCTCCTGTAATTCTTTACTTTGACCATAACATTCAGCTAAACCTGTGAGGTTTTTGATGTGATCAAGACGCGCCATTGAGAAGAGAGGGCGCTTGTTAGGATCGTCGAGTTTGCCAAATATTTGCGTGGGGTCTTCCAGAGTAAAGAGTATTTCCGCAAGGCGTTGGCGATCGCTCTCGACTCTATCTTTAGTCCGGGTGTAGGGGAAGTAATTATTTTCGTTTACTCCAGGCGGTACGACATTAAATTTGGGACTAAATAATTCAATGCCATTGGTAACATGGTACAACTCCGGCATGGTGAAGCACTTATAAGACTCGTACTGTCCAACGCTATCCGGTGTACCGACAATTTCTTGGTAGGTGCTGCTGACAACAAAATTGGCAGCATTCATCGCAATCAAGTCAGCTGTAAATTGCAATGAAAAATGATATTTATCCTCTAATTCTTGCCAGTAGAGGTTACTGAACAAGTATTTAGATTTTTCCAAAGCATGGGCAACATTGCATTGGGTAACTTTTAGCCGTCGCGCCAGCAAGAATGCTATTAAATTCCCATCAGTATAGTTTCCAACTATTAAGTCAGGTGTGCCTTGAAATTCTGCCCGTAGTTCTTTTTCTGAGTCAATCGCGAAAGTTTCTAGATAAGGCCAAAACTCAAACCGAGAAATCCAGTTTTGAGTCATGTTGGGATTAAAATCCCGTAAAGGCACTCGCAAAATCCAGGCATTTTCGGTACCGTGGACTTTTTCTAGCCGTTGATTACAAAGAGTGCCATCACTATTGGGAATCAAGCGGGTAAGAATAATTACCTTTGGCTCGACATTCAATTTCTCTAAACCAGCTAGCAAAACATCTTCTTGTAGCTGCTTCTCTAGGCTCTTAGCCTGGTCAAGGACGTAAACAACCTGACCGCCAGTATCGGGACGACCCAATACTCCCTCTTGCCCAAACCAGCCGTGAGCCGACACCAAGACGATTCTAAAAATCATCGGGATACGAGAAATGAAGGCTTCTAGGGTCTGGGGGTCGGCAGAATCAATCAATTCATCGAGAATATTTAAAGTTTCCCGCACGCGTGCTGCGGTGTTACCCCAACCCGGCTCAAAACCCATTGACTGCAATTGGAACCGGAATTGTTCGTAGGGTTCATCTTCGGGGCGATTATTGACAAAGCCGATCGCTTTCTTAACTTGCTCGGAAAGTTGCTGCTGTGATTGAATGCGATCGTTGACTAGTAGTTGGACACCGTTGTAATGGTGCAGGCGCAAGAAATTCAATAAGCTGTCCAGCAATTGCTTGGAGTCTTGAAATATTTTGCTGGATAGATAGCGGTTGAGAAATTGTACCCCTTTACCAATATTTTTGGGGTCGCGGATGATTGGGGTGTAGTCGTAAAATGGGCCGAAGTCCAATTCTAGCAGGTCGCCATCGTTGGGATGAAATTTGTTCACCAAGCGATCGCGCAAATCCAGCAAATCCTGTACGGTCATCGGCTGAATGCTCAAGTCTGATGTTAACCAATAAACTTCTTGGCTAGCAATCTTCGAACGGATGATGAAACAGAAGTTGGAATCTTCCTGAATAATTTCCTGAGTATAGTAAATCAGTTTGCCTAACTCAGAGGTAGTGTAATAAGCCTCTGGTTTCTGGGACTTTAAGCAATACTCACTATATACATTGAGTATGTCGTTCCGCAGCAAGTACTTCTTTTCTTGTTGGCGTAATTCACTAAGAAAGGAACGCAAATCACTTCTTTCTTCACTATCTAAGACTGCTTGAAGCAATTCAGACATGGCAACTCCACTAGATGACGATGTTTGCATTGTTGATTTTCAAGGCGAGACTAAATAAGCCTCTACCTTTTGTTAGACCAGATATAAACATGAAATAATAGAGATAAATATGATTTATCTGTGTACCTAAAAGTATCAGTTTTTCAGTAGGTACTTAAATCATGTTCTACTTTACTTAAAGTATCTATGACTCAGTATTTTTGGCTCTAACTAAAGGAATACAATTTTTATTTCTTTTGACAGATGTTATTAAAAAAGCTCATAGTAATTTAGGCGCGATCTATTGTGCCTTAAAATTATTGATTTAATCTTTACTATATAATTTATTCGCGTATATCGGATGATTATCAGACCAATATATCAAGATTTAGCTAAAAACTTCTGTAATGCTTGTAAGTCAATACTTTTTTCGGTTTCCCCAGGATGCTAATATTCATTTTTTTAGTGGTGTAGGTGATATATTATGCAATTTTGATCGTTGCCAACATTCTGACAATTCAGATAGAGATTATTCTATTGCTATTATCTATATCTAAATACATGAAACAAAAATTAATAATTTATTTTTAACATAAACTATAATAAATTAAAATAAATTTTTGTTTAAATATAGACTAATCATTATTTGCATTAGTTATAGTTTAAGCAAAAGTTGTTTAAGTAGGGTCTGTTTATATGGCTACTAATACACCTAAGTTAATAGCTTCTGACCACAGTATAGGCAACATTTTGATTATCTCCTTGCTGGCCTTTTGTGGGCTGACTTTTATCATCCTTCTAGGAATTTTCTAACGGCTAAATGTGCGTTCAAAAACTTCTGAGGCTTAGATTCCTGGTTTTTCTAAAAAGTCAGGAATCTTATTAATATAAATAGTTAATTTATCCGAGATTGACGAAAAAGGGTTATCAAGCTTTCTGCACTATCGACGTTGCTTAGATACGTACTTCTGCAAAAAAACAACATTTTGTAAAAGAGAAGTGAACATTGCACACTTAATTTTCTTTTAGCAAGTAGATTTGCTTATATACATCAAAACCTTTATAATATATTCTTATGAATTATGGCAGATTTGCGATCCTTCCAAGTTCATTAACTTGTAGGTGACAGTTACTTGCTAAAGTAATGGTTATGAATTATCACAACCGCAACCCATCTTTTATAAGAACTTATGGATCGTTATGAAATTATATAGGGCGAACGACGGGACTCGAACCCGCGGATGGTGGTACCACAAACCACTGCCTTAACCACTTGGCTACGCTCGCCATTCAACAATTTGAATTATAGCAATAATTTGGCAAACGATCAAGAGTTTATGTTCAAGGAACGGACTCAACTGATTTAGAGTCTCTGAAATCTAACGATTACAATGTATTTTACTTGGCAAACATGAAACCCCTAACCATCATTGCATATACTGGAGCAGCAGCAGGACTCGCCGCCTTGGGTGTGACAATGGCAAAGACTAATCCCAGTCAGGTTGAATATGAAGAATATGCAGTGCAACGGTTGACAGAATACTTAAAAACCGATGTATGCAAAAAAACTACGAATATTATAGAAAATTTAATCCATTTTAATTGTGATAAGTTGGTTGACTCAGCTAACCCACAAATTCAAGGAATTATTGCCAGGACTACAGAAAGACAAAATTTTATGATTTTTAGCATTTACCGTACAGATTTAAAAATAAATTCTTGGATACCTTCATACAAATTTGAAACGGTGGGAGCTTTTGATCAATTTTATACTTACACTGCCGAAGAACAATAGCGCAATCAGAAGTGGAAAAATATAAAAGTGATTTAGAATACTTGTATTTAGGAATTTATAATAGTTTCAATAATCACCAGAGTAATTATTACCACTAGCTTAATATTAAGTAAAATATGAACATTAGTCACTGAGAGTTCAAGCTTTGCCGATGTCATCTGCCTATTTGCTAGTATCTCACGGAAGTCGCGATCCGCGCCCAGAAGTTGCTATGCAGCAACTAGCAAAGCTGGTATGCAACAAATTACCAAACAACTACAACCCATCAAGTAGTGAACATTTGGTTGGCATAGCTGCTTTAGAAATGAGTCCTCAGCCTTTACATGAGCAGATTCAAAAATTTGCCAAGAGCGCTTTTGGCGATGCTTGGGTTGGGCTACACAAACCATCTCAAAACGAGAATCGCCTCAAAATTGTACCGCTATTTCTGTTGCCGGGAGTCCATGTGATGACAGATATTCCCGCCGAAGTAGCGCTAGCGCAACAGGCTATTGGTCAAGATATCATGATTGACTTGCAGCCACATTTAGGATCTCACCCCAATTTAGAGAAATTACTGACCAAGCAAATATCTACTATAAAAGCAGAAGCATGGATTCTCTTAGCTCATGGTAGTCGTCGCCCAGGTTCCAAAGAAACTGTGGAAGCAATGGCGGCGAGTTTGTCAGCAGTTGCTGCTTATTGGGCTGGGCCTCCTAGTTTAGAATCACGGGTGAAAGAGTTGGTAGCCGCTGGTTATAGCGAAATTGCAATTTTGCCATACTTTTTATTCGCAGGTGGAATAACTGATGCGATCGCGGCCTCCATAGAGGAGCTAAAATTACAATTTTCTGCGGTGAATTTCCAGTTGGCGCAGCCACTGGGAGCAAGTGCAGAATTAGCCGAGCTTATTTGGGATTTAACGGATAGATGAACCGCACAGAAAAACAGGAGAACGAGTATTTGGGAAAGGTTTATTTAGTAGGTGCGGGGCCAGGAGATCCAGGTCTAATAACCCTGAAGGCAAAAGGTTTGTTGGAATGTGCAGATGTAGTTATCTATGATGCCTTAGTGAGTCCGGCAATTCTGGCAATGATTAATCCCCAAGCCGAACAAATTAATGCTGGTAAGCGCAGGGGGAAACATTCGCTGTTCCAGGAAGAAACAACTCAATTAATGATTGAGAAAGCGCAGGATCATGCAATTGTAGTGCGGTTAAAGGGTGGCGATCCGTTTATCTTTGGTCGCGGTGGTGAAGAGATGGAAGAATTAGTCAACGCTGGTATATCAACTGAAGTTGTGCCCGGTATCACATCGGGGATTGCGGCGGCGGCTTATGCAGGTATTCCATTGACTCATCGACTCTATAGCTCATCAGTGACATTTGTAACTGGTCACGAAGCGGCGGGTAAGTATAGACCGAAAGTAGATTGGAATGCGATCGCGCACGGTTCCGAAACCATTGTAATTTATATGGGAATTCACAATCTGCCTTATATTGTGGAACAGTTAAGTGCAGCTGGGTTGAATGCAGAAACGCCCATTGCTTTAGTGCGCTGGGGTACGCGCCCAGAACAAGAAGAATTGATTGGTACTTTAAAGACAATTGTAGAACAGGTAGAGCAAACTGGATTTGGTGCGCCTGCGATCGCAGTCATTGGACAAGTAGTAAATATGCACAGCATTTTGTCTAGTTGTCGTCCAGTTTGATGGCTGGCGCAAAAGTGAAATGAAGTGTTTTTAAGTTTCTCGAATCCAAAATGCCAATCCTCCTCCACGGCCACGAGCTGCAATGAAATCTTCCGTCACTAAAAAGAAGGCAAAGAAGGGTAATTGAGCTATGGGCTGGTTGTAGAAATCTTCTGTTTGAAATTTATCAGAACGAATTGGTCTGTTGTAGACAACACGACCAAACAGACTGATAAGCATCTGGTTAAAATCAAACGCCAATAAATTTTTCTTACCTGTATATTGCACTGGCCCCGTGAGCTTCAATAAAAGTTTCCCCAATTCAACCTGATTACAAATTTCGCCTCTATCTGAATCCTGTTCTAAAGTGGCATTAAAGGAAACATGGATTTTTATAAACTTGGGTACATACAAACCCTTGCCTAATACAATTCCTCCATGTTCTCTGGCTTTCTTAGTGCCAGTGGCAAAGCAAAGTTCCCATTTACCTAGAAGAGACTCAAAGGGGTAAGTTAACCGTTTCTGCTTGGCAGATTTTTCTGCTTGTAGCAACGCATTTACTAATATTTCAGTATTAGGGCGTGTATCTTTTTTTTGTCGATATGCAGCCGCAGCCTGTGATAGCACGGTAACAAAGTCAAATTTGGCTACAGGTGTCAAATTAGCTGTCATAATTTAACTATTTCTTTGCTTTTTTGATAAATTGTAACCTTATGAAGAGTAGAGAGTGCAGAATCGAGAAGGGGTATTTTTATAATCGGTTGTTAGATTTTTCGTGATTGAGAGTCTTCCATAGGGTAGATTAATTATTCATCTCCTAGGTGTAACTGGTTTTTGAGTAGGTTACGGCCAAATGTGCCCACTGCTACCTCCCCTACGAAAGCTCTTGCTAATGACCAAATTCTGTGACAATGGTTAACAATCTGACAATTCATACAATATGGAAAAGTTAATGCGGAACCTAACGCCCCAACTTTTGTAGGTAATGGGGAAAATTCAAAGTCTCTCAAAATGAGGAGAGAGGAATGAAAGTAAGGTTTTCCAAATTTTGTGAAAAGTCAGAGTTAACAATAAGCCGGAATCTGAATCTAAGGTACTCATGAGCCAGAGTTCTCAAAACAGCCCTTTGCCACGCAAACCTGTTCAATCATATTTCCATTGGTTATACGCTTTCTGGAAATTCTCTCGCCCTCACACGATTATTGGTACAAGTCTGAGTGTGTTGAGTTTGTATTTAATTGCTATTGCCATTAGTAATAATACTGCTTCTTTATTCACTACTCCCGGCTCCCTAACCCCTGTTTTCGGTGCATGGATTGCTTGTCTATGTGGCAATGTTTACATCGTAGGGTTGAATCAATTAGAAGATGTTGATATTGACAAGATTAATAAACCTCATTTACCGTTGGCATCAGGTGAGTTTTCTCAACAGATGGGGCAATTAATTGTCGCGTCTACTGGGATTTTGGCGCTAGTTGTGGCGTGGCTAACTGGGCCATTTTTATTTGGTATGGTAGCAATTAGTTTGGCCATTGGTACTGCTTACTCTTTACCGCCAATTCGTTTAAAACAGTTTCCCTTTTGGGCGGCGCTGTGTATTTTTTCGGTACGCGGCACGATTGTTAATTTAGGATTGTATTTGCACTATAGTTGGGCGCTTAAACAAAGCCAAACAATTCCGCCTGTGGTGTGGGTGCTGACATTGTTTATTTTGGTGTTTACTTTAGCGATCGCAATCTTTAAAGATATCCCAGATATAGAAGGTGATCGCCTCTACAATATTACTACTTTCACGATTAAACTAGGGCCCCAAGCTGTGTTTAATCTAGCTCTTTGGGTGATAACTGTCTGTTATCTAGGGATAATTCTGGTTGGGGTGCTACACGTGG
This sequence comes from Nostoc sp. FACHB-133, assembly GCF_014698055.1. Classification (NCBI taxonomy): domain Bacteria; kingdom Bacillati; phylum Cyanobacteriota; class Cyanophyceae; order Nostocales; family Nostocaceae; genus Nostoc; species Nostoc sp. FACHB-133. Next base: position 83,469 of record NZ_JACJSH010000023.1, on the reverse strand, counting down.
CCTCAATTAACCCCATCTTTCTGGTAATTGCCCATTTAGGGCTGTTAGTTTGGATGTGGTGGCGGAGTTTAGCGGTAGACTTACAAGATAAAAGTGCGATCGCTCAATTCTACCAATTTATCTGGAAACTCTTTTTTATAGAATATCTGATTTTTCCTATTGCCTGCTTTTTGGCTTAGACAATGCTAGAAACCTTTCCTACCAGTTCTATTATCGCTGCGATCGCAGTTATTTTGAGTTTGTCGATCCTAGGGTATTTCGCTTGGAAAACTTTGATTACTTCAGACTTGTTTCAAAAAGGAATCAATCTTGCTCAAGCAAAAGATTACCAAGGTGCAGAAGCAGCATTTCGCAAAGTGATTTCCCTCAACTCTACTAATGATGTAGTGCGCTTGTTTTTGGGAGATGTTTTAAACCAGCAAGGCCAAGTAGAGGAAGCAACAGAATTATTCCGGGAAGTGATTCGCCGCAGTCCAAAAAATCCCGATGCTTACTTGCGTCTGGCCAATATTCTTATGCAGCAAGAGCGAGAAGAAGAAGCTAAAACTAACCTGCTACAAGCTAAAGATTTATTGCAAAAACAACGCCAACCCGAAAAAGCTCACAAAATCACTCAAGTGTTAGATAAAATGAGTATTAAGTCAAGTCAATCTTAAGTTGAGTGAGAATTGCAGAAATTAAATTTTCCTGTTGCGTCTCCTAATTTTTTACCATTCCCATCATTATTATGATGAGAATGGTTTTATTTTGGAATTACCAGTGTTTTTTGTAATTATGTCCGCAATTTTCGTAAGTTTGATTGTTCCCTTGATAGCACTTAGAATGACATCTACATAAATTGCCTCGACAGCGTATAGTTTTGGGTAAGTCCTATCACAATATGAGGGAAAATACCAATCTTTCAAAAGTTCACAGTACTGATGCAAAAACCCTTGACAACTCTCTTATCTTTGCGCTCTTTATGTTCTCCCTATGGGTACTCCTTCGGAGAACTCGTAGAGTAGCCGCTTTGCGTCTATGCGGTTCATTTACTCATTCTCTTATTCCTATTTTCAGACAAGATAAAAGTAAATTTCAAACGTGCAAAAAACTTGGGCTAATTAAAGGCATTTAGTATTAAATTTTATAGATTCAAAATAATCCAATATTTATGTCAGACTTTATATCAGAATTGTGGACTAACTTTTTTACATCAGGATCGTTTATTCCACATGGACATTGTTATCTATGGCAAACGAATTTAGTTTGGTTACATATATTATCTGACGCGTTCATTGCACTAGCTTATTATTCGATTCCAGCTACCCTATTTTACTTTGTCCGTAAACGGCAGGATTTACCCTTTGATTGGATATTTTTACTGTTTAGTGCATTTATTGTGGCTTGCGGCACTACTCATTTAATAGAGATTTGGACACTTTGGCATCCAACTTATTGGGTATCAGGGTTTGTCAAAGCAGTAACTGCCATGATATCTGTAATTACGGCAGTACAACTTGTGTCTTTAGTTCCACAAGCATTAGCACTTCCTAGCCCTGCTCAACTAGAACAAGCAAATCAAGAGCTTCAAACACAAATAGCCGAACGCTTACGGGTAGAAAAGGAACTGCGAAAATACCAAAATCATTTAGAAGAAATGGTTGCTATTCGCACCAATGAAATTACCAAAACCAACGAGCAATTACAACAAGAAATCCTTGAACGCCAACGAATTTTAGAAGTTCTCCGACAAAGTGAAGAACGTTACCGTTATCTAGCTGAGGCAATTCCTCAACTTGTATGGACAACTGATGCTAACGGTGAATGTGATTTCTTTAATCAAAATTGGTGCGAATATACTGGGCTAACATTAAAGCAGTCCTTGGGTTCTGGTTGGTTAGCTGCATTGCATCCAGATGATGTCCAAAATGCTAATAAGGTGTGGTCTAATGCCGTAAAAAATAGCACTACATATAACAATGAATATCGTTTCAAACGGGCTTCTGATGGTTCTTATCGTTGGCAGCTAGCGCGAGGTTTACCACTCAAAGATGAGCAAGGTATTGTAGTTAAGTGGTTTGGGACGTGTACAGATATCCACGAACAAAAACAAATACTTGAAGAACGGGCACACCTGCTGGAATTAGAACAAATAGCACGAGCTAAAGCAGAAACAGCCAATCGAATTAAAGATGAATTTCTAGCTGTACTATCTCACGAACTACGCACTCCACTAAACGCAATTCTCGGCTGGTCAAAGTTATTGCAAAGTCGGAGGTTAGACCAAGCAAAGACATCGGAAGCACTAGCCACAATCGAGAGGAATGCAAATTTACAAGTTCAACTCATCGAAGATTTGCTGGATATCTCCAGAATTTTACAGGGCAAACTGACGCTGAATATTACGAAGATTAACCTAGAGTCTACGATATTGTCGGCACTAGAAACAATGCGTTTAGCGGCAGAAACAAAATTAATTGAGGTAAGTAAAGTATTTGAACCGAATGTGGGACAAGTTATGGGCGACTCGACTCGTTTGCAGCAAGTCGTCTGGAATCTCCTTTCTAACGCTCTCAAATTTACACCCAAGGGAGGAAAAATAGAAGTGCGATTAGAGCAAGCCGATGGTTATGCTCAAATTATAGTTAGCGATACAGGTAAGGGAATCAGCCCTGAATTTTTGCCATTCGTCTTTGATTACTTCCGTCAAGCAGATAGCACCTCTACAAGAAATTTTGGTGGATTAGGATTAGGGTTGGCAATTGTGCGTAATATCGTCGAAATACATGGCGGTATTGTCAAAGCGAAGAGTGAAGGTGAGGACAAAGGGGCAATATTTACTGTTAGTTTGCCGCTTCTGCCAGATGAAAGCCGAAGCCTGACGGATAAACAAAACTATGCTGTATTCTTAACTTCTAACTCCTTACCCCTCAGTGGCATCCGGGTTTTAGTTGTAGATGATGATACTGATTCACGAGATTTTGTTGCTTTTGTACTAGAGGAAGATGGGGCTTTTGTGATTGCGGTATCTTCCGCTTATGAAGCATTACAAACCCTAGCACTGGTAAAGCCAGATGTCTTGGTCAGCGATATTAGTATGCCTGAGATGGATGGCTATATGTTAATACATCAAGTGAGAACTTTGACACCAGAACAAGGTGGACAAATCCCAGCAATTGCCTTGACTGCTTTTGCTAGAAACGATGACCAGCAAGAAGCGCTAAAAGCTGGGTTTCAAATGCATTTATCCAAGCCTGTTAACCCAGAAGAATTAATTGCAGCCATTACTCGAATTGTCGAAACAAAAGTGTAAACAATTACTTAGTAAACAACTTTTTACTCGTAATAAAGCCTCATATTTTGTATGCAAATGGACAATTAGATGAGAATCCACTTGTATCAAGTTAGGCTAATAACCTATAATTCCTGCTATAACTACGCCAAAGCTATACAAGTCGATATTATATATAAACCAAGCAGGTAAGGTAATAAAAATGCTGAAAAACAAGAATGTACTGGTAGCAGCTATTATCTGCTTGTGTTTGAGTAATGGCAATATTGCTTTTAGTAAAGATGTCGGCGTTTTTTTATCAAAAATTCCAGACTCAAATCGAGCAGTACTTCCTGGCAACAAAAACGCAGTTGCTAACTTTGAGCAAGGAAGCAATCTATACAAACAAGGAGATTTCAAAGGAGCAGAGGCGGCTTTTCGCAAAGCGATTGAACTTGAACCCAACTTTGTGCAAGCTTATATTGCTTTGGCAAATACTCTCGACGATCAAGGCAAACCCCAAGAAGCGATCGCACATTACAAAAAAGCCATCAGCCTCGATCCTCATGACTCTGGAGCCTACTTTAATTTGGGTTTAACTTTAGCAAGGCTCAATCAGTTAGAAGCTGCGATCGCCCAATATAAAAAAGCCCTGAGCCTTGAACCCAACTATGCAGACGCTCACTATAACTTAGGAAATGCTCTCTACGCCCAAGGTAAGCTAACCGAAGCAGTCACCGAATATACAGCAGCTATTCGCCTTAAACCCAGTTATGCCCCAACTTACACACGTCTGGGAAATGCTCTGTACGATCAAGGTGAGCTAGCAGAAGCAGTGACTCAGTACAAAAAATCCATTAGCTTTGATCCCAAATATGCAGACGCTCACTATTACTTAGGAAATGCTTTATACGCTCAAGGAAAGTCAGCTGAAGCGATCGCCGAATATACAGCAGCCATTCGCCTCTCTCCAAAAAATCCCGCAGGTTATAATGCCTTGGGAAATACTCTCTACGCTCAAGGCAAACTAGAAGAAGCGATCGCACAATATAAACAAGCCCTGAGCCTTGAACCCAACTATGCAGACGCTCACTATAATTTAGCAAGCGCTTTTTACGCTCAAGGCAAACTAACTGAAGCGATCGCCGACTATACCGAAGCGATTCGCATCGATCCAAAACACGCACAAGCTTACACAGGTTTAGCAAATGCAATGGACGATCAAGGTAAACCCCAAGAAGCGATCGCACATTACAAAAAAGCCATTAGCCTTGTACCCAATGATGCATTCACTTACTATAATTTGGGCATCACTTTAGGAAGAGAACAACAGCTAGAAGAAGCGATCGTTAATCTCAAAAAAGCCAAAGAGTTATTCCAAGCTGAAGACAACAAGGAAATGATTGAGCAAGTCGATCAGCTAATCCAAAAAATTAATATCCGAACGAATTGAATTTAGGGAATTGGGAATTGAGAATGGGGAATGGGGAAGTAATAACCAATGACAAATGACAAATGACAAATGACAAAAATTGAAGAAAAGGGCAAAGTCTACCTCGTAGGTGCTGGGCCTGGAGATGTGGCATACCTGACTGTAAAAGCTTATAATCTCTTAGCTAATGCTCAGGTTTTAGTCTACGATGCCCTGGTAGATGCTCAATTATTGCAGTGTGTACCACCTGATTGCTTGAAATTGGATGTTGGGAAACGCGGTGGTAAACCTAGTACAACCCAAACTGAGATTAACAAGTTACTAGTAAAATATTGCCAACAAGGAAAACAAATTGTCAGGCTCAAATCAGGCGATCCATTGATTTTTGGGCGTTGCACTTCTGAAATTGAAGCGTTGAAAGCATCGGGTTGTGATTTTGAACTGATACCAGGAATTTCTTCTGCCCTTGCAGCACCCTTGTTTGCAGGAATTCCCCTTACAGATCCGGTATTGAGTCGTTGTTTTGCAGTGCTTACAGCTCATGAACCAGAGGTTTTAGACTGGGAGGCACTCTCACGCTTAGAGACACTGGTAATTTTGATGGGAGGGCAACATCTGCCAGAGATTGTACATCAATTGGTGCAACACGGGCGAGCGCACTTAACACCCATTGCAATCATCCGTTGGGCAGGAACTCCTCGTCAAAAAATTTGGACAGCGCAACTGGGCAATATTTTGGAACAAACCGCCGGATTATCACTTTCCCCGGCGGTAATTGTTGTTGGCGAAGTTGTTGGGCTACATAAGTACTTACAACCTGAGAAAATAGATTATCAGGATTCGACTACAGCCCAAACTCCAATGTTAAACAACCTCTCCGCCTCTCCCGAACCCCTCACTGGTAAAACAATCTTGGTGACACGTTCAGTTGGACAGTCGAGTACATTTAGCGATCGCCTCATGAAATTAGGTGCAACAGTCATCGAAATGCCTACCTTAGAAATCGGCCCGCCTTCCAGTTGGGAAGCTTTGGATGATGCGATCGCTCATTTATCTCAGTTCGACTGGTTAATTCTCACTTCTAGCAATGGCATAGATTACTTTTTTGAAAGGTTAATTGCCCAAGGTAAAGATACCCGTGCCTTAGCAGGTGTAAAAATTGCTGTCGTTGGCGAGAAAACAGCCAATAGTCTCAAACAATACTCTCTCCAAGCAGATTTTATTCCCCCCAACTTTGTTGCCGATTCTTTAATAGAAAATTTCCCAGAGGAACTGAATGGTAAAAAAGTTTTATTTCCCAGAGTTGAAAGCGGCGGAAGAGAAGTTTTAGTTAAGGAATTAACTCTCAAGGGAGCAAAAGTAATTGAAGTTGCTGCATATCAATCTTGTTGTCCTAGTGATATTCCACCTGCCGCAGAGTTAGCTCTCCAAAACCGTAAGGTAAATGTAATTACCTTTGCCAGTTCTAAAACTGTACAATTTTTCGATCAGCTAACTGAGAAGATATTGCCCAAAAACTCTGATGTTAATCAACTTTTAGAGAGAGTTTGTATTGCCTCTATCGGCCCTCAAACCTCTAAAACTTGTCATGCTTTATTCGGACGTGTAGATGTAGAAGCTCAAGAATATACTTTAGATGGTTTAACCCAAGCACTAATAACATGGGCAACCAATTCTTAGATAAGGAAAATAAAATAAGCGAGCAGGAAAGGCAGGGGGAGAAGAACTAATAACAAATAACAAATAACTAATGACAAATGACAAATAACTAATGACAAATGACAAATGACAAATGACAAAACGTATAATCGGCTTAACCGGAGGTATTGCCACAGGCAAAACCACTGTCACCAATTATTTAGCTAGCGCTTATAACCTGCCGATTCTGGATGCAGATATTTATGCAAGAGAGGCAGTATCTTTAGGTTCGCCTATTCTTAGTGCGATCGCTAAACGTTACGGCGAACAAATTTTATGGCCAGATGGCAGCCTCAACCGCCAAAAGCTAGGCGAAATTATCTTTAATCGTCAAGATGAACGCAACTGGATAGACAATTTGATTCATCCTGATGTGCGCGATCGCTTCCTTAAAGCAATTGACCAATCTTCCTTACAAACACTGGTCTTAGTAGTGCCTCTATTATTTGAAGCGGGAATGACTGATTTAGTTACAGAAATTTGGGTAGTGTGTTGTTCTCAAGAGCAACAACTACAAAGATTGATACAACGAAACCATTTAAGTAGAGAACAGGCGCAAGCCAGGATCAACAGCCAATTATCTATCGAAGAAAAAGTGGCTCGTGCAGATATAGTTTTAGATAACTCTTCTACCCTCGAAAGACTACTGAAGCAGATAGATGTCGCTCTAAAAACTACAAGTAGAGACTAGAAGCTATCTATATTAAAAAATATACATAGATTGCATTCTCAAGACATAAAACCTTTATCATTTTAGATGATCTAGTCCAGTAAAAAATATTATATCTGACCAGCCTTATATAATAATTCGGTGATTTTACAGTTGAATCTGCGGTTGATGATACTGTAAATTTAAATGATTGTTCATAAAAAGATATATAGAGTAAAATGAAAGACTAATAATTAAGAATTAAGAAAAATTGATTGTAAATTATTAATCTTATTTTAAACTTACTTTTAAGTACCTTATCGATGACCTACTTGTAATTTAATTTTGCTAGTTATTCTGTGCAGGCACTTAATTGGACATTGGGTTATAAATTTCTTTACTAACTGTCAATGTGGTTGATTTCTAACTAGATTGTCGACCTGTTCGATTCTGGATTGGTGATTTAAAAATGATTGAGATTCACCTAGAGTCCAAAACTCTTCGTTATAGATTTCTTCTTTGGGAGAACTCATTTATGTCTTTGATCAGGACAGGTATGAACTTAAGTTTTAGTTTTTTAAGCAAGTTAGCTCTAGTGAGCTTTCCAGTAAGCGAATTAAAGAAGAAAAATAAAATACACGATTATAGCCAACTAGCCTGGGGAACTGACTACGTATTTGAGCGCCTCAACCAAGGAATGATCGGATATCTGACTGGAGTAGGGAAAGGCGTTAAACCCTGCGATCGCATTATTTTACGAGAAGGTTGTGAATCTTATCAATATCAAGTAGAAGAAGTTGATTATTATTCCGATCCATCTGATATGTGGATAGCTTTGCTTAAGCAAGTACCTATTGACTAAATATTAAAGTCAACCAGTTACTTCAATTATATCTGTGAAAATTTTCCCTATCTTGCTAGACGAATAAGAGAAAGCGTATATCTATTTTAAATCGATCAAAAAATGAGCTATTAAAGTATTCCTTTCGTAGGATAGCAAGTAAAGATGCAGAAGATTTGGGTTATCTTTATCAAGGTGCATCACTGAACCATCAACTGCTAAATGGTGATGATCTATCCACCGCTCCTGCGAATCTAGTAAAAAACTGAAGTATGGGCTGGCATCTGGATGATTTTTCGTTAATTCATCGTAGCTTTGATAAAAAGGAGGTATGCCAATTCCCATAGGCATATATAAACCTTTAGGATACTCTTCTACAGGCAATTGAGGAAGCTTTTTAAGATTAATGCCACTGATGAGTAATTTATTTTGCTCACTAGTTTTAGTATCTGTAAATACTAACTCAATTTCTTGTAAATTTTGTTCAATGCCAATCGGTTTAATGTTCCTTAAAATAGTTTTATCAAATTTGCCTATTCTCCAGTATTGATTTCCCCAAGACTTATTTTGATCGTAAAATCCTGGTGGTCGAAAACTGGCAAATTTAATTTCATTTTTAGCATCGTAAAAATCTCTCCATTTTGTAATATTTTTCGTTAGTGTAGTTCTAACTTTTCTACTCTGCTCTCCCGACACAATTATCCTCTCATCAAGGGGGAATTGAGTAGCAACTTCTTTTTGATCGAGTACGTTTCTCAGAAGATTACTTTTGACTATTGTGCCACTTGGATCTTGCCAGTGTTCTAATTTCCACCAATGCTTCCAATAAGAAATATTATTAATTTTTTCAAAAATATTTTTGTAATTTCCCATCGGGAAGGTAAACCAACTTTGATAATAAAGGGATTTATTACCATCCTCTTTAGTGAAAAGTAAAATTTCCCAAAATCCTGCATTTAAGCAATTATTAGCCAAAGCCACTTCTACCAGATTTTGCTTTTCAAAACCGTCTCCGCCGCTAATTTCTATATTTGGTGAGTTAGCAGGAAAACTAACCTGTTGTCTGTTCCACTCCCGGTCTGTAAAAGCGATTATTTCTAAAGCTTGATCTTTTTTAACCCATTCTGGTGCTTTCGGGACTAATAGCTCTAAATCAACATTTTTTATAATGATTTGCGCCGTTTTGTTGTCTGTTGGCTCAATCACAAAATCGAAATGTGTATCATATCTCTTAATAATTGTTAATTTTCTCTGAGAATATCTTTGAAAATTTTTACCTAAGGGTGCGGGATTGACTGGATAATCGACATTAGATAATTCTTGTAAGTTTACACTCATCTTATTATCAAATTTATATCTGGATTTAAACCAGAAGCCAGCCAATCCCAGCAAACCAATACATAGAAGAAGGGTGCTAAATAAAATCTGTTTATTCGTGACTCTAAAATTAAGCTTGCCAAATCTGAAAATGCCTGCATTTTTTTCCTTTGCAGAAGTGTTTTTCATGGGATAGATTAATTTTTATGAGAATGGTACTTAACAGCATACTGTTATGTGAAACTGATTTTTCATTCTCATTATTAAAGGTCACATTAATAAACAATTATCTAAAATTAAGGGGTTTAATACCCATTTTCTGCTGACTTTTCACAGTTTCTGGAAAACCTCTCTTCTATTTCTCTCTCTTTCTAGGCTACGGTGTACACATAAGTCTTTTAAAGTTGTCCTACAACTTTTTGATCCACTCCACCCAGTCCCGCGGTAAATTGAGGGCAAAAACCTCTCAAAGTCCTCCAATTTATCGGAGGATTTAGGAGGAACTACAACATTTTGGTTTTGTAGAGAGATGTGCAATAGTTTTCGGTTAAGGGGGAAAGGGTTTGAATTTCCCTTTCCCCATTGCCCTTTAACCTTTCCCCAGACCAAAAGAGAGATTATTGGGTTTAACCGAAAAGTATTGGAGAGATGTGTATACACCTTAGCCTAGAAGAAGAGAGACTTTGAATTTCCTCCCAGTCAGGATTTTAGTGACGAGTGTAGGAACGCTCAAAGTGAGTTTTGAGTGTCTGAGCCATAGCGGATATTACAATTGCTGTTATAGAAACCGATATTGCTGCTATTCTGATTCTAGAATCATCTGCAAGTATCCCTACAGCAGCTAAAGCGATCGCTATCCCTATACAAATTTGTCTGACTTTATTTGTCACTTGATAAGCTTGATTGCAGGAATGACAAATAATTGTATGTTGCGACAATCGGTCTAATGTTATCAACTTCTCATTGGACTCGCTATTACCGACATTTTTTGAGGTGGAATAACCTTGATAAAACGGCAAAGATGATCCAAATTTATCCAACCACTTGCGATACTCGACCACCAAAGTATCAGATGTCTTCAGAGGTAAATACACTTCTTTAAGATTTTTTTTCAAACGCTCAATTTGTGCTTTTTGTTCAACAACTAATTGCAAATCACCTTCCAAGATTTTGTTTCTTATCAAGATGTGATCTAACCAAGGAGGCATCAGCTTGATTTTTTGGGTAAAAGAGTTACTATAATTTCTGATGAGAATCCGACATCTATTCTTACCTAGTGGAATTGAATACAAGGCTGTGCCCCCAAATTTACCTTGCTGTGCATTAGCAAATTTGTAAAGAATCAAATTAGGAGCAATGAAATCTAATGAAATCCAAGGCAGATTGGGTTTCCGTGTTCGTCGCCACCTTCCCTTAATTCCCTGAATATTGCTCTCAATGACTTCTAGTTCCAACGCTTGAGCATCTTCTCGACTTCCCATGATGCCATCATGACTGATTGGAACATGAGCCGGATCAATAATATTTTCAATAAAATAGCTTTGGTCGTAAGGTAGGTCACGTACATAGTCTAAGTTGAAGCATTCCGGCTTGTTCCAATCTGGTAGTGATGGAATTAGCTCATCAATAGCTGTTTCGGCTTCACCTGCCCACATCCAAATGATACCTTGACGTTCCAAGACTTTAAAGGATGGCACGCAAGCATTTACCGGAATTTTTGCATCGCTTGGTAACTGGGGAATGTGTAGACATTGACCATTATTGCCAAACTGCCAACCGTGGTACGAACATTCTATTTTGCCGTCAATAATTTGTCCATCAGAAAGTCTAGCTGCACGGTGAGAACAACGATCTGTTAAACAAACAAGCTGTCCATTTTGGTCTTTGAACAAAACGAAGGGTTCTTCATATAGCGAAAAAGTATAAGGACGATTTGTAGGCAAATCTTGCAGAAAACAGACAGGATACCAAGATTGTCTCCAGTTAAATTCCTGCTGATTTTCAAGTGTTTCAAAGGTAGAAGTTGATGATGTCGCCTGTAGTGTCTCTGTTTCTAATGTCATCGTTTTCTTCAGGTTTATGCCATTTTAACTTTTATAGAAAACTCCTATTTAATTTTTGAACATAAAATTACACATAATGTCTTATTCTTACCCAACAAGCGATGTATATAACATAACAGACACTGAGTTGTTGAGAGGAAATCTGCGGTTAGAGGAAGTAAGCGTAGTTTATGACCGCAAAGTTTTTCTCGCCTAGATGAAGCTGAATATAAAATAACGGAAACGTCTCAGGCTCTGCCCCTAAATTCTGACTTCTGAATTCTTCAACAAAAGCTGCTCGTAATCATCTGGAGTATCTAAGTCGAATACACCTTCTGGGAAAGGAACTGCTAAAACTTCTTGAAGATATTTTTTAATTATATGTCTTGCACCATCTGTACCACTTAGTGTAGTTAGTTTTGCAAAGAAAGTGCGGTTAAATAATGCAGGAACACCTAGAGTGTCTGCATATTGTGAAGCAACGATTGGTTTAAGAGTAGTTTCGTGAACTTCAACAAGTTGATTGATGAGTTGAGGTGAAATAAAAGGTTGATCGCATACCATCAAAACAACAGCTTTTGCTTCTTTACTGATTATATTCAGAGCTTCTATGCCAACACGAATAGAGGTACTTATTCCCTCACTAAAAAGTGGATTTTCTACAATATGTACTTGTTCTGAGTTAATCTCTGGTTTGATACGTTCAGCGTATGACCCTAATACAACGATAATTGGATGGCAAACTGAAGCGTTCGCCACTTGAACTACATGCCTAATCAAACTCTGTTCACCGTAAAGTAGAAGTTGTTTTGGTGTTCCCATACGAGTAGATGCACCAGCAGCAAGAATAATTAGACCGACATCAGACATTTGATTTTATCTCCATGAATTGAGCCAAGTCGTGACCTCAGCATTCCACCAGTGCGATTTGCCAGCACTGCTTGAATTTCTGCTACGATTGACAGTGTGATCGCTTCTGTTGAATCTGCACATCTGAATACTTATGGAGAAGAAGAATAAGCTTTTGTCCATAAGCATTCCAGTGATTTGTGCTATTAAGTAGTGAATAGTTTAGGCGATCGCTATCTCTTGCAGTCCGAATATTTCTTGTAGGTAGAAAAAGTTTAGTCGTTTATGAAACACTCTTTTTTATCCGAATAAGCTAACACAATAAATTCTCAAAGAGAAGTTTAGTCAAAGTTTGGGATTAAGGAAGCAAGCTTCTCTCACCAGAGTTAAAACAGTATTAACGTTTCTGGCAAATTTCTGAAACATTACCCAAATGCGATATCACAATTGTCCCAGTGTGACTGGTATTTTATTGCAAGTCCCTAACTTTGCTCTGCTTGCTTGGCGATATACTTCTCAAGCAAGAATTGCTTAAGTTGCGGTTGTTCTAAGTTTAAACCAAGCTCTTGCGCTTTCTGGCTAATTTCCTCATAGGTCAGACCTTCGCTAATAGCATTGGCAATCAAGGCAATACCACCAGCCCTTGCTCCAGCCGCACAGTGAATTAAAATTGGTTTGGGTAAGTTTTCAATCTCTTGGATTGCTGCCTCTGTTAGCTCTTGATTTGCTTCTGAAGGCTTTAACGGGATATTGGCATATTGCAATCCAGCAGCTTGGGCTTGCTGCTGTTCATCACTGAGAAAACCTGGTTCATCGGGAGAACGCAGGTTTAGCACCGACTTAAATCCCTCTTGGGCTGCCTGTTTTAACTCTTCAGGAGTTGGTTGTCCAGCAGCGCTCAAGTCTTCACTAACTTTTTTAGTGTTGCTCATAAAATACACTAGTTAGATAGGCTTAATGTAGTATATTAGCAATTCCGTTCAAAAATCTAGGCTTTTCCTTAATCAAAATTCTGTAATAGTTGGCTCATATCATTTGCCTACATGAGATAATTTCCTATTAATTATTTTATTCTGCACAAAAGAAATTAGCTCAGTATGCGTATGCAGCAAAAAGCATCAGACCATAACATAGAGTTACCAATTCATCTGTGTGCTAAAACAATTGCCCGACGTTTAATGGCCGCAGTTATTTGCCTCACCTTAGCAGGCGCTCTAAGTTCCTACTTCTGGTTCACAGAGTTTTCCTTCCCAGCTAGCAAATGGTTTTACGAACTATTTAGCTTAGATAAAGAATTGAATATTCCTGCCTGGTATTCTGCATTTTCTCTATTATTTTGTTCGGGATTACTTAAAGCAATTACCGCTATTAAGACGGAAGATCGCTATTTCTCTGGCTGGAAAAACTTATATTTTATATTTGTATATTTGAGTTTGGATGAAGCATTTAGTTTTCACGAGCTTTTGATAATTCCGTCAGTGCGAGAATCGCTTAATCTCAATCCTATATTTTTCCAAACCTGGGTGATACCTGGTGCTATTCTAGTGGGAGTTTTTGCATTTAAATATCTAAAATTTTGGCTTCATCTCCCTTACAAAACACGATATTTATTTCTAATTGCCGCAGTTGTTTATGTGAGTGGAACTTTAGGTATGGAGATGGTGGGTGGACTTTTGAGAGAAGATTTTGGGCGACACGGACTAATAACGTTAATTGGTATAGTGGTTGAGGAATTTTTGGAAATGACTGGAATTGTGATTTTTACTTATACGCTGTTAGCTTACCTTAGCAGTTTGAGAAAAAGCCTTCAAATGAAAATCTATATATCTGAAAATTAATTTAAACAATTCGTAGTTCGTAATAGCGCTCTCTACGATCCACTATTATCTTAAGATGGCAACACGAATTCCGAGCATTAATCCGCATTGTTAACTGTTGCTTGGCTCAAAATCTAGTGCATAATTGAATCGCAATTTAAAATTTCCATAAATGTTTGCCAAACAGAAACTGGAATTTAATTGGTGCGCTCCGGTATCTGGGGATGGATTCTATTTAGGTTTGCCCATTTGGGAACGTCCTCCCAGTCTTGAGTATACAGTTGAGATTTTTAAAACAGCAGAACGATTTGGGTTCCGGCAGGTTCTAATTGGTATGGGTTTCAACCACCACATTATGGAGGCTTGGACTTTAGCAACGGCAGTTTTAGCACTTACCATTAGTGCTGGAGCGATGGTAGCTGTGCGTCCAGGGTTTTATTCTGCTCCAGTATTGGCAAAGATGGCTGTTACCTTAGATCATATCAGTAAAGGTCGCCTTTCTCTTAACATTGTCACAGGTGGAAGACCAACAGAACAGGCAATGTATGGTGATTATTTAGATCATGATAGCCGCTATCGTCGCACTCGTGAATTTATGCAAATTTGTCGGCAGTTATGGTCAACAACTAATTCCTTTGACTATGAGGGAGAATTTTATCAGCTCCATCAAACTCGGTTAGAAACATTACCTCTGCAACCGTCTGGTCCGTTATTTTATTTCGGTGGTGCAAGCGAGATGGCTCAACAAGTGGGTGCAGAATTTGCAGATGTTTATCTAATGTGGGGAGAAGCACGACAACAACTAGCTGACCGAATCAACCAGATGCAGCAATTAGTTAGCAATTGCGGACGAAAAAAAGGGGTACGTTATGGATTAAGAATTAATATTATTGCTCGAACAACTGAAATCGAAGCTAGGGAAACAGCAAAAGAAATGCTGGCAAAAATTTCTCCACAAGTATTAGCTAAAGCACGAATTACTGAATTTCCCAATACCAAGCGGGAAAGTGTCGGTCAAAGTCGACAATGGGAATTACGGGGAAATGCTGATGAAGATTGGTATGTTGAACCACTGCTTTGGGCTGGTATTTCTGTGGTGCGGAGTGGTGCGGGAATGGCTATTGTTGGTAGTTATCAGCAAGTGGCAGAGCGTCTTTTAGAATACATAGACTTGGGAATCACAGTTTTTATTTTGTCTGGTTATCCCCATTTAGAAGAGTGCGAAAATGTGGGACGAAATATTTTGCCGTTAGTTAGAGAAAGTTATCTTCAGAGAAAGTAGTAGCAACTTGGAAAGCAAAGGCAACTCTTAAAATTAAAGCTTCGGTATAGGAATTACCAACAAGTTGCAATCCTATAGGTAAACCCTGACTGCTTCGTCCACAAGGCAGTGATATTGCAGGTAAACCCAGAAAACTGAAAGGTATCATAAATCGCTGATTGAATCGATAGATTTTAGCATCTGCGTCAATAATAGGTGCAACCATTGGTGTTGTGGGTGTTAGCAAAATATCCACTTCCTGAAACAGTTTTTGCCGTTGCAGAAAACATTCTTCCTGTTTCTGCTTTGCTTTTTTGTAACTGTGATAAGAAATTTTTACTCCTTTAGATAAATCGCTTTGTACTTTAGCTCCAAATATATTTGAGTTTGTAGTATAAGCTGCTTGCAAAGCTTGATGGAATTCATAAAGAGCAATAGTGGAATAAGTCACCTCATCAAATTCCTCTATTAAAAATGGAGAATTTATAGTGATAATTTTCGCTCCAAGTTTTTTAAAGATGGATATGGCATTATAAATTGCCTTAGCAATTTCTGGTTCAATTCCCCGAAATGTATAGTTATTAACTATGCCCAATTTTAAGCCGTTGATATTGGTTGTTAGAGGATACAGTTGTTTGAAATTTGTGGAGAGCGGGAAGAGTGCAGCATCAAGTAAAATGGCAATATCTTCTACACAATTTGTCAAAAAACCAACTGTATCAAAACTACGAGCGCGGGGAAAAATACCTTCATTGCTAAGTAATCCGTAAGTTGGGCGTAGTCCTACCACTCCTGACCAACTGGCGGGAACTCGAATTGAACCACCAGTATCAGTACCAATTCCAGCTAAACAAAGGCGTGCAGCAATAGCGGTTGCACTTCCACTAGAAGAACCTCCTGATGAGTGGTTGTGGTTCCAGAAGTTGCAAGTATTTCCATAAAAAAGATTGTTTCCAGAAAGGTCAGCCGCAAATTCGCTTAAATTTGTCTTACCTAAAATTACCGCACCTGCTGCCTTGAGCTTTTGGACAATTACACTATCAGATAATGGTATGCGATCGCACCAGCCCTGATTTGTCAGTTCGCAAAAAAGTTGTGAACCAACAGTAGTTTTTACTCCTGCTGTATCAATATTATCTTTTACAACAATAGGAATCCCGTGTAGTAGCCCGCATTGTTGACCGTTGATTCGCTCAAAGTCCTTTTGAATAGCAGCTTCTATAGCTTCTTGTTTTAGAACTGTAATAAAAGCATTGAGTGTAGGATTTAACTTTTGGATACCTTCGAGATAATGCTTGACTAACATACTGGAAGTTAGCAAGCCACTTTGCATTTGCTGACTTGCTTGTGCGATCGTTTTAGGGATAGAATCTGCTTCCATGTTGGAAAAAGCGATGAGAGTGGAATGGCACTAAGAAAAGCCTAAACACTTGTGGTTTAAGCAGTTTGTATCTGTTGTGCCTCAAGGAGACAAATGGTACATCTACTGTCGTGCCATAATGGTACGCATCTCGGCTTCTGTGTCTTGAGTCAAATCTCCACTAACATCTATGATCGCACGATAAATCTTGCCCGTAAACTTGAAGGGTGGTTCATAATCAGGTGTTACAGGCGCACCAGGGGCTATCCCACAGGTCACACCACTGGTCAGACCTAGTGCTAAGGGAGTAGTTACAGGGACATCAGCTTGTCCGACTAATTTCCCATCGATATAAAGTTGGGCGTGACCCGGCGATCCTTTCCCCTTCGCTAAATCTGGCTGACCCGTCACTTCAAACTCAAAGCGCAACTGATGGCGACCCTCTGGGACTGACTCTACAGACTCGACATGATAGAGCGATCGCGCTACATAGTTATGAACCCAGTGAAGTTTACCATTTTTGACATAAAAGGAGTAGCCACTATCATTACCCCCGTGAGCAAGTAATACTCCTTCTGCGCCACCGATGGGAATTTCGACATCAGCCGTAATACTATGGGGACGATTTAACACTCTAACGGCACTATTGGCTGGAATCGCCTGAGTATCGGGATAGTAAATATAGCGGGTACGATTGACAGCAATCTGAGGACGTTCTTCTGCCAATCGTTGCGTGCCACGTCCATCCACGGGCAACACATTATATTTACCCGCCTCTACATACCAAGTAGCAATCATCTCAATTAGCTTAGGGCGATTGTCAGCAGCAATGTCGTGATTTTCCGCAAAATCCTTAGCGACATGATACAGTTCCCAATGATGGGTATCCAAGTCTGTAAGGGTTTGGGCTGAGATTGGCGCACCAAAAAACTGCCCTGCTTCTGTAAATGATGGCCCAGGCCAAGGACAAACCGCCCGCCAGCCATCATAGTAAAGAGAGCGATGTCCCATCATCTCGAAATACTGGGTAAGATGCTTAGTGGGTGCGTCAGTTTTATTAAAAGTATGGGCGAAGCTTACACCTTCAAGGGGGGATTGAGTAACACCCTTGATAGTTGTGGGTGGTTCAATTTCTAGTAGGTCAAGCACCGTCGGCACAAGGTCAATGGCATGGGCATACTGAGTACGGATTTCGCCTTTTGCCTCAATGCCTTTAGTCCAATGGACGATCAAAGGATCGCTGATTCCACCCCGATAGGTTTCCCGTTTCCAACGACGAAAAGGCGTATTACCTGCCCAAGTCCAGCCCCACGCATAATGATTGAAGGTTTCTGGACTGCCTAGCTTGTCGAGTGCCTTGAGATTTTCCTCTAGGGATTCTGGCACATTGTTAAAAAATAGGTTCTCATTAACCGAACCAGTGGGCCCACCTTCCGAACTTGCCCCATTGTCCGAGATGACCATAATTACGGTATTGTCGAACTCCCCGATAGATTTGAGGAAGTCGAGTAAGCGACCAATGTGGTAGTCAGTATGGGTTAAAAAGCCAGCAAAGACTTCCATCATACGGGCATAAAGCCGTTTTTCTGCTGCTGAGAGAGTATCCCAGTGAGAGACATCGGGATCATGGCGGGAGAGTTCGGCATCGGCGGGGACGATACCCATTTGCTGCTGACGGGCAAAAACTTTTTCCCTGTAAGCTTCCCAACCATCATCAAACTGTCCGGCGTAGGCATCAGCCCATTCTTTTGGCACATGATGAGGGGCGTGCATCGCCCCAGGACAGAAATACATGAAGAAGGGCTTATCGGGGGCAACCTGCTTGGCATCAGCGATGAAGCTAATTGCTTTATCTGCTAAGTCTTCAGTTAAATGGTAGCCTTGTGCAGGGGTCTTTTCTGGTTTAACGGTGTGGTTATCATAAACCAATTCGGGATAATACTGGTGGGTTTCTCCTCCCAGAAAGCCATAAAAACGTTCAAAACCGCGACCGAGAGGCCAGCGATCGTAGGGGCCGGCGGCAGAAAGCTGGTCTGAGGGTGTTAAATGCCACTTCCCGATCGCATAGGTGTTATAACCCTTCTGTAGTAATATCTCCGAGAGAAACCCATTTTCAAAGGGAATATTCCCATTACCACCGGGATAACCGGTAGAACCTTCTGTAATGCAGGACATGGCGTTGGAATGGTGATTGCGCCCAGTCAGCAGACAAGAACGGGTGGGTGAACACAACGCTGTCGTGTGTAAATTGTTGTAGCGCAAGCCATTGGCGGCTAATGTGTCTAAATTGGGTGTTTTGATCGGACTTCCGTAACTCCCAAATTGCCCAAAGCCCGTATCATCGAAGACGATAAATAGGATGTTTGGTGTACCTTCTTTGGCTCGCAAAGGTTCTGGCCAAGCAGGGCTGGATTTATCAACTGTCCGTCCTATGACACCGGGGAAAGTCTTTCCGGGTTTGTATTCACGCAGAGACATAAACCAAAACTCCTTATCTAGGTTGACGAGTGGCTGACTCATAACGAGTTAATTTCCCGACTCAATCCGGCTAATCTGCGCTTATTCCAGATTGAGTAAGGAATACCTACAAAAGCTCCCAAAATTACATAAGCTACCAGCGTCGGAATCACCTGCTGCTGTATATGATTCAAAATAGCGATAAATAAAGCTAAACCAAAATTGCGAGCAATACAGAAAATCGCTAAGATAGACCGCATATCATCATCAAGTCTGCCTAAAATATGTCCAATTCCTAGAGAGGCAATCACCATAATCGCGATCGCTACGAGTGGTAATTGCCAAACTCTGGAAAACAGTGGCAGCCCTAAGATGCACGCTAAAATAACCAGTATTGAAAAGACACCATTAGCAATAAAAATCAAAGGTTTGGCAATCTTTTCGGCAAATGTAGGAGCGAACTTTTGAATCAAAAGACCGAGACTGACAGGCAATATCTGTACCATAATGACTTGTCGGGCAACTTCTAAAATCGCCACCTTTTGTGAAATACTCTCAAATAAGGCGGCGAAAATCGCCAAGGTGAGGGGAGTAACAAAAACCGCAAGTATTGCCAGGGTTAGCTGAAGACTCGCTGCGTAGGATAAGCTGCCTCCAGCCCTTTGCGTTCGCTTTGTGCTTAGAGGCGCACCTGGTGAAGCTGCCAACAAGGCCAACCCTATCATCACTTCTGATGGTAAGTTAAACAGTTTCAGCAAGAAAATAACCACTAGAGGAACTAGCACAATAACGGCTAGAAGCGCACGGAATACTAAGGCAGGTTTTCGCCAGAAGGAGAGCATTTTTTCAAAAGAAAGGTTGCTCCCGATGGCTAACATCAGAGAAAAAATAGTGATTTTAACGAGAATCAATAGTAAAGGATGATCCATGCCTTTAAAATGGCTAATACTGGGTGTGGCCAAAAATAGTCGCTTCCCAAGTCACAAGTGATGTAATTGGAATTGTCATTTAAAATTTGGCAAAATAAGCTAATCGGCATTTAAAGTGTAATAGAGTCACTGTTTGCCTTGTTTCTTTACTCTTAATGACTAACTCGCCCTGATTCAATAGCTTATCTAGTAAAGATTTCAACTCATCTACTGATTGGAATAAACGACAAGCAATTCATTCTTTACAGAAATACCAGACTAATTTAATGATGTTGTAAGCCGGATTATATGCGGGGAAAAATTTTAGTAGAAAGTTATTGAGTTATTGGGTAACTAATCTAGCAATATCTTGACGTTGATGAAAACTAGCATTAGAGACTTGCAGAGAAATAAGATACTAGCTAATGTAAAGGTTTGCCACTCAAAGTGGGTGTAAATGGTGGCTAGGCGGTTAAATTATCTGGCTGATGATTATCCCACTGCTGACAACCAATCACAGAAGCCGGATTTGCACAACGGCGCGAAGTTAACAACCACGCATAATGAGTGTATTTGTTTGAGATGATGAAAAATTTTACAAATTGTTTTTGGTTTAAGTGAAGCGGAGAATTACAAGCCTCTCTCCTAAAAAAAGAGAGGTTTGTGAAATGTCCTAAAATTACTGATTATGCGTTGAAAATTTACCATGCTATTTGATGCGTTTAAAAATCGTAAATCTCCTAAAATCGAATTCATTAAGACTGCCCCAACCTGGCGCGTAGCTTGGGGAACAGTTGATGAAAGTTATGAAAATATAGCTTGGCGAGATGAAAAATTTTCTGTAGTTTTACCACGTACAACTTCTGGGTTTCTGACGGAGAAATTAGCAATCAGTTCTGGAGGACGATTTGTTGTTGTTGGTGATGTTTGGTTAACGAACCAAGTGCAGTTACTGCAAAAGTTAGGGATTGAACCGGATAGCTTTCAAGGAAGTTATCTGCAAGTAGTTGCCAATCTTTGGGAACGATGGGGTAATGAAAGTCTTCACCAACTTGTGGGGATGTTTGCGCTAGTGGTTTGGGATAGAGAAAGACAAGTATTGAAGTTGGTTCGCGATCGCATTGGTGTTCGGACTCTCTATTACACTACCACTGGTTCGGTTCGTTGGATTGCGCCTCAACTGAGAACTTTATCACCTCACCGTTCATCCGAATTAGATTTGGTAGCGTTGCGAGATTACCTTTGTTGTGCCTTTGTTCCAGGAGAAAGAACGCTTTGGGAACAGGTGCGCGAACTACGACCTGGAACTGTTTTAGAATTTCCCGACCACAAAGTTGAAGCTTATTGGCAGCTTCAAGAACAGATTGTAGCAGTAGATCAACCCTTAGCATGGCATGGCGATCGCTTGCGAGAACTCCTAGACCAAGTTGTTCAAGAATATTTACCCCCAGCAAACGAACCCGTCGGCGTTTTTCTTTCCGGTGGTTTGGACTCTAGCTGTATCACTGCTTTAGCAGCGAAATTCCACAAAGCACCAGTTCACACCTTCTCGATTCATTTCGGTTCCGAATGTCCCAATGAGTTAGAATTTTCCAGTCTCGTTGCATCCCATTGTCAGACGCAGCACCACATTTTAGAAATTACTTTTAAGGATATGTGGTCACGCCTACGGTCAACAATGGCATATTTAGATGACCCCATTGGCGACCCACTGACTGTTCCCAACCTATTGCTAGGACGACTGGCGAGAGAAAGCGTAGAGGTAGTTTTAAATGGCGAAGGTGGCGACCCCTGTTTTGGTGGGCCAAAAAATCAGCCAATGCTCATCAATAGTTTATATGGCTCTGTCACTAATCAGGATGCATTGCAAGCTTATTTAATTTCCTTTCAAAAGTGCGCTGTTGACTTACCGCAACTTTTAAAACCAGAGGTTTTGACAGAGGTACAAACAGCACCTTGGGTTTTTGAAGAAGATTTATATTCCCAAGCCAGCTATCTGAATCGTTTGATGGCAATGAACATCAAATTCAAAGGTGCTGACCAAATTCTGACGAAAGTCAGTAACTTGACTCAAGCAGCCCTTTTGCACGGTCGTTCTCCTCTGTTTGACCAACGAGTGATAGATTTAAGCATGGAAATTCCTCCAGAGTATAAGCTTTCTGGAGTGGAAGAAAAAGCAGTTTTAAAGCAAGCTATCGCAGATATCTTACCAGAGGCAATTATTCATCGTCCCAAAAGCGGCATGATGGTGCCTGTGCAGTTAGGATTTCGGAAATATTGGCAGCAAGAAGCCAAAGATTTATTACTAAATCGGAATGCAGCTATCACGCCTTACTTGAACCAGTTACCTATTCGTAATTGGTTAAACTATCAAGGAGATACTTGGAGTCGTTATGGAGTAAAGCTTTGGTTGCTTGCAAGTTTAGAAATTTGGTTACAGGTGAATCAAAAAGCGCGGTAGTAAAAACAAAAAATGAATACACGATAACTACAGCCAACTTTGGAAAGTAAATAAGTTTGTAGTAAAAACTTGAGTTTTTGTATCAATAAGCACTAAAAAGCTTAATATTGCCAGCAGATTTCTACCGTACTGTACTAGTCAATAAAATATTTTTTTAACTACAATATTAACTTCATTCTGGAATGGTAATTTTCTGCTGTGTATTTACACGTAGATAAAAATAAAATCTAGAGTTCTAATAAAAATTACAGAGAACAAATTAATGACACAGCCTAACTCGCAAGATAAAAATAGCTTTCTTTACCCTCGTAGCCGATATTATGGTAAATTCCAGCCAGAGACTTTAGCATTTAATGCCAACCTCCAAGAATTTGCCCAAAGAATTACTTACATCTCTTGTCTAGAAACAGGCGGAAAACTATCTCCAGAAGAAGCTTACGAGCAAATTAGGGCGCTTTGGAAACAGTTGAAACATAGCAAAAAGGAACTGTCTATTGGCGTAAATAAATGAAAGCTAGTTTTTGGGCATAGGGCATGGGCAATAACTAGCAATGCCCTATGCCCCCTTAATTAGCTTCCAGCAAAGTCCAGAAGTAGCCATCTGGCGCAATGAAAGAGAAACTCGTCTCGCCAAACTCATTACTAATAATATCTGTAACTTTTTGTACAATACTTGCTTTAATGCGATCGCAATACTCCTGTATTCCCTTAACTCGATAGGTGTATAAAGACATACCCAAGCTACCTGGTTGGGCTGCCTCAAAGCGCGATTCTAAATTAATAGATTCTGGGAATCGAACAATATAAAGTCTACCACTGCGTGCAGCCATCAGGTCAGACTTAGAAGAACGCGGATCATCAAAAGCAGTAACAATAAACTTTTCACCAGGGTTAAGGTCAAAAATATCTCGACCTGCTGGCGAAGATTCATAGCTAGTTTCGACATCATCACGCACACGCAGTAAACCTAAAACTTCTTCGTAAAACTTGAGGGTTTCTTTGCTGTCATCTTGAGAGATGATTCCTATATGAGTAAACTGACTAGCCTTGAGAGCAGCATTATGATTAACTTGTCCATAATGCGGTAATGTATAGCCAAAGCGTTGAAATAAAACTTGTCGAGCTAACGGTTGAAGTAGCAGCATTTCTCGTACACCAACTGCTGACTCAATAAAAGGACGGCTTTTCCTCTCTTTGTTATAGATGACTTCCCAATAAGGATGAGAGTGCCTAATAGGAAAACCTGCGGCTTTTGCATCCTCTATATGATTTAAGATACTTAACACATCGGTCGTTAAGCTTGTCGCCCAGCGATTTCCCTTAATTTTCATCGATGCTATTCCCAAACCTTCATGGGTGGGGTTTTGCCAAACCATCAACCGAATCAAACCATGATCTGAATTTTGGTGGTAAAGGCGAATTGAGCGTAAAGACGAATTTACTCCATATAATTGATAGGCTACATCTGCGGTTAATTCACCCACTTGACCAATACGATAGCCAAATTGCTCCCAATACTGAATTGCAGAAATTGGCTCTGGAATGCCGATACAGACTTCATAGATACCTTCGATTGCGGTTTGTTGTTCTTGAGCCATAACAATTTTGGATTTTAGATTGGTCAAATAAATAAAGCTTTCGGAAAGATATCTCACAAAGAATCCGAAAAGCAACAACTTTAGGTTGTAGCTTATGATGTACTTTGAAAATCGGGTATAGAGTTCTTCTGATTGCACGTAATCAAGAATCGCCATCAAGTTTTTTTTAACAGGAGTTAAGCGATGACGCAGCGACTGACTCAAGAGCAATTAGCACAAATAGTCACAGAAGTAGAAGGTCTGCAAGTGCGTCGAGAAGCGGAACTAGACCAACAGCAGGTTAGAGAAATTTTACAGGAGTTGAATTTACCGCCTGAGTTACTAGATGAAGCGCTGATTCAGTTAAATCGCCGCCAAGCGCTGGAGGTACAGCAACGCCGCAATCGATGGATTACCTCTGGAGTTGTGGCATTCTTAGTCATAATGAGTGCATCTACAATATTTTTCATCCAGCGACAGAATTCTCTACTCTCTCGTGTTTCAGCTCAACAAGACCGCATCACCTTGGTATCAAATACTGGCGGTGATTTGAAGACAATTTACCGCCAAACCAATCCAGAAATTTTTTACCATGTCACTTTAAAAGATGCACCTTTGGGTAAAAAGCTGGCTCTCTCCTGTAATTGGATTGACCCAAGTGGTCAAATTGTCAAGCAGAACAGTTATCAAACCCGCGAAATTAATACGTCTGTCTGGGATACGCAGTGCCGCTACACGATTAATCCGGCTGCAACTGTAGGCAATTGGAAGGTGCAGATGTTGCTGGAAGGTCGGCAGATTAGTGATGAAACCTTTGAAGTGAAATAGTCTAGATGGGCAACATCCCGCATCACTTTCTTGGCTATTGGGGTTATGGCACTCAACATGAGTTGGAGGCGCTGTTAAATAGCGTTTTAGAAAACCTCTCTCCAAACCTCTCCCCTTGTAGAGGAGAGGCTTTGAACTTTCCCCTTTCCCTTGCAGGGAAGGGGGTTAGGGGGTTAGGTCAGAAAAATAATTTCTCTCTACAAGAAAATTATCCTTTTCCTATTTGGAATGTTGTTCATATAGGAATTGATGGAAATTGTCCACCTCTAAAAAATCAAATTGCTGCTATTTCGGCATCAGGATTATTAACTTCACCCGATGCTTGGGTTCTCCAAGAAAATAACTGCCTAATTTTGGGTAGAGAACCTTTCGGAAAGATGCCCTTATATTGGACTCAGCAAGGACAAGTTATCTGGTTTGCATCACAACTGCAACTACTCTTACCGATTTTGCAACAGTCAGAAGTTAGCATTTCTGGGTTATATGGCTATAGCTGTTTTTCTTACGTTCCCACACCCTTAACCCCTGTTAAGGAAATGTTTGCACTGACGGCGGGAACTGAATTAGTTTGGCAGAGTGATTCTCAATTAGGTAAGCTACAAACACCTAAATCTAAGCACATCTACTCGTGGCGGGAAGCCCCAATCCAGTTAACAGATGAAGCTACAGCAATTACCGAATTGCAAACCCTCCTTAAAGATTCCATTGAACGACAGATTGTCGATTTAAAGGATGAACCTGTTGCGGTATTTCTCTCTGGCGGACTCGATTCTTCAGTGGTGGCGGCGCTGTTGGTGCAAGCAGGGGTGAAAGTCCGCGCCTACACTCTAGATTTTGGTGATGTAGGCATTTCAGAATATCCATACTCTGAACAAGTTGCCCAGTTTCTCAAAATTCCGCTTATTAAAGTTGCAGTAACCCCAAGTTCCATCAAGAATGCCCTAATTCCCACTGTGCAAGCATTAGATTTACCCTTTGGAGATGGCGTGTGTGTTCCGTTGTATCTCTTATCTCAAAGGGCGAGTCAAGAAACTCAGGTAATTTTTAACGGCGAAGGTGGAGATCAATTGTTTGCCGGTTGGACGAACAAACCTTTAATTGCCGCAGGTGTTTATCAGGCAGAAAATCCCACCGGACAGGAAACTTTTATCCAGCAATATCTCCGCACCTTTCACCGTCTTGGGGGATACGAATCTCAAGTTTATCAGCCGGAGGTTTATGCACAGATCCAAAATTTGCATCCTGAAGATTGGCTATTGGCGGCTCTTAATCGTGATGAGTGTCCATCTTTGCTGCATCGCCTCCGCCGTGCTAGTTTGATGCTCAAAGGGGCACAAAATATCCATCCCCGTGCGACTGCATTGGGGTTTGCTCATGGGTTGTGGGTGCGATCGCCTTTTTGTGATTTACCTTTAGCAGAATGGACATTCCGCCTATCTGGAGAACTCTGTTTGCAAGGAGCCTGTGAAAAATATATCCTCAAGCGGGCTGTAGAAAGTTGGCTTCCGCCTGAAATTGTCTGGCGACAAAAGCGTGGGATGGGGGTTCCCTTAACTTCTTGGTGTTTAAATGATTTTTGGCATCAACTAGGCATCTGGCTCAATCCAGAAACACTTCGCGCCAACAACCATTTTTATCCGCATATTGCGGCCCAAATCGTTGAAGGCAAACTAGGAGCAGCTATTCAAGGTCGACGGATTGGTGAAACTCTCTGGTTACTTATTATGTGGCAACTTTGGCGATCGCACGTCTTAAATGAAGAACTAGGTAAACAGTCCTTGGATCATCCTTTTTGGTTACATCGATGGCTATGGAGAAATTACAAAATAATTCGTAATTCGTAATGGGCTACGCCCCGCTACGCTAACGTAATTCGTAGTTTACTGTAACAGTATTCTTGGTAAATGGTATCAAATAATTTAACTCAAAATCGCCTTAATCCCCCATTCTCTAAAGAACTTGCTCAGGAGTTACTGAATAACTATGGTTCTCCGCTTTATGTTTATAATGGCGATCGCTTGCGTGAAACTATTGAGCGGATTACAAAAGCAGTCAGTTATCCTCGCACGCAATTTCGGTTTGCCAGTGTTACTAATGGCAATATTGCCTTGTTAAAAATTTTTCGCTCCTTTGGATGGGGACTTCACGCTAATACCCCAGGAGATATTTATTTAGGATTGCAAGCTGGTTTCGATCCTAGTGAGATTGTTTACAGTGGTAGCAATTTGAATCGGGCTGAGATGCTACAAGTCTTAAATTGGGGAGTTACAACTCTCAATCTCGATAGCCTCGCTCAATTGCAGTTGTGCTGCAAAGTTTTGCCCAAACACAGAGAGAAATCTATTCGGCTGGGTTTACGCCTCAATTTGCCCGAAATTACCGGAGATAGCCGCATTGGTGTGCGTCCTGAAGAATTTGGTGATGCGATCGCTTTAACTCGTGAAGTTGGATTAAAGCTGAGTGGTTTACACTTTTATCGAGGGACTGGAACCAATGCCACAGAAGCATTTACCCAAGTGATTGATGCAGTAATGGCCACAGCACAACTGTTACCAGATTGGGAATATTTAGATTTTGGTGGTGGCTTTGGCTATCCATATCACCACAACAAAACAGCCTTTGACTGGGAAATATTTGGCGCTGAGTTAAGCGAGAGAATTACTCATTTAGGGCGGAAAATTGATTTGGTGATTGAACCGGGACGAAGTGCGATCGCAGGATGTGCAACTTTGCTTGCTCAAGTTGTTTCTGTGAAATGGCAAGGAGAAAAACAGATTGTCGGAGTTGATACTACAGTTGCCAATCTTTCAGTACCATCAGTACACGGTGGCTACCGAGAAATCGTCACCTGGAAGCAAGCAGACAATCCATTCACAACTGATATTTGTGGTAACACTACTTATTCGCGAGATTATCTAAGTAAAAATTGCCAACTCCCAGCGTTAGAAATTGATGATATCGTTGCCATTTTAGATGTCGGTGCTTATGGTTATGCTATGTCGTCTCACTTTTTACACCGCCCAAAACCGGCTGAAGTCTTGCTAGAAAATGGCACACATCGCTTAATTCGCAAGCGGGAAGACTACAGTGTTTTACTAACAAATCAGATTCTTGATAATTCCCCCCTTTTTTAAGGGGGGTTAGGGGGGATCAAGCCTCACCTAAAGGTATTGGCTAACAATTAATAAATAACATTGAGCAACCATTATGAAGTGCATTAACTGCGGAACTGACAATAAACTAAAAGACCGGACAGCTAATCAAGGTCGGTGTATAAAATGCAATCACACCTTTGCTTTTGAACCGACCAGTATGAGTAGTGTTAAGATTACTGACCCTTTTTTTGCAAAGGCGATCGCTGATATTTCTGCAAATAATACCTTGTTTTTCACTCCCAAGCAGCTTTTTTACTTATTAGATAGTCGGGTAAAAGTCAAGTCTATTTCAATATTTGGTTTGTTGTTTATATATTTATTTTTTAATATTTGGGTGCCAGGGTTTATAGGTGGATTTGCTTCGTTGGTGTTTGGTGCTAACTCTTGGTTAATAGCATCAATTCTATTCAATATATGCTTTTTATTATATTTATATAAAAAATTTATATCAAACAAAACAAACATTAACTCTCGCCAAAAATATGCTCGATGTTTCCAAATAATAGGAGGTATGATTATTGCTGTGGGAATTTATGCCAGCTTAATTATATATAACTCGTTTAGTCTATTTGTCATCGCCGTAATTTTAGGGATGCTATCAATATACTGGGGAACTCGACAGATCAGACAAACTAAATTTGCACAGGAGTTTTTATTTTCTCAAAATGATTTTCAAGGTTGGTTAAGCCGATGGCAGAAAATCAATGGTTCAATTCTTAAAATCCTACCTTTTCCGCGTGAGGAAAATACACCAGCTACGGTTAATCCTGATGTGACTGCTTACAGTTTCGATAGATTAGTTGTTTGTGATAGTGCTAATATTGCTCAACTATTAATTGCTAATAATTTTCACTTTGAAAATAACTGTGCAATTCTCAGCATTACTGGATATCCACAAAGCATTTTTGACACCACAATGCAAATGCTACGCCGTAATCCCGATTTAAAAGTATATGCAGTTCATGATTGCAATCCACGAGGAATTGGTTTAGTTCATAATTTGAGAAGCAATGCTAGTTGGTTTCTCAATAACGAGATTGCAATTATTGATATCGGATTAACGCCAAGTCAAATTATCGCCACTAAACGCGGAATGTTCATTCAATCTTCTCCAGATTCGGCGCAAGCAGCTAAACAATTACCTCAAGAAGTTCGTCAAAGTTTGTCTGCTGAAGAATTAGCATGGTTAGAATCTGGAAAGTTTGTGGAATTAGAATCTTTCACTCCCCAAAGACTGATTAAAGTTCTGCAAAAGGGTATTGCTGGTAGTCGAAATCTAGAAAGTGATGACAGTAACTTGCTTTTAGTAGGGGATACTGGTAATGATATGTATGTTGTTCAAAGTTTTGGTTGATCTAGACAGAATGCCTAGGCATAGCCCGTTGCAGACATCACATTTAATATACAAAATTCCCCTCAGACTGGAAGTCCATTGCTCATAATAGAAGGTCGAATTCCTGCTAGAGAGCATTCAATACTTTTCGGATTTTGGGGAAAAGTGGAAAGAGAAAGGATTTGAATTTCCCTTTCCCCATTGCCCTTTAACCTTTCCCCAGACCAAAAGAGAGATTATTGGATTTATCTGAAAAGTATTGAGAGAGCATTCGCTTTTGCAGGAAAATTTTATACAGCAATGACAGTTTTGTGTATATTAGTTTACTTATTCCTAACCTTCTGTTAAATTAACCTTAATGTACGCCAAATCCATTGATTTACTGTACTTGGGTTTTCAGCTACAAACGTGGGTAGCCATCTAGCTCACTGGCAATAGGCGCAAAATTCCATTCTGTCTCTAGGAGGAAAAAGGTAATGGGGCCGATGTTTATTACTGCCAACGATTGGCCACATATAGCGTTTAGATTGTCTTTGGCGCTTCTGGTTGGTTGCCTGATTGGATTTAACCGTCAACAAGGGGGTAGACCAGCAGGGATGAGAACATTTATGCTTGTGAGTATGGGAGCAGCACTATTCGTAATGATTCCTTTGCAGGCTGAAGGTGATAGTCCCTATGCAGCCACCAATGCACTGAGTCGCACCATTCAGGGTGTAGCTACCGGGATAGGATTTCTCGGAGCCGGATTGATTTTACAAGAGTCTCCTAGAAAATCTGCGACACCAAAAGTAAAAGGTTTAACTACAGCCGCCTGTGTCTGGACTGCGGCCGGGTTGGGGGCTGCGATTGGTTGTGGTCTGTGGCAAATGGGATTATTAGGAGGGCTACTGACTCTAATCACCCTCAGTGGGGTAAAGCGGCTCAATCGCGCATTTGTATTTTTGACGAATCAGGGTAAACAGGGGACTGCTCAGGAGCTAACAAACACCTCTGATGAAGATGATGATTGACCGTCGCTACACATCCAGGTGTATTCAAAATCAAGTCAACTTGATTCCGATTCCTTACAGTGTTTGATTGCAGAATAATTTTTGGTTTCTTAGCTAATTTTAATCACTTTATCAGCGCTAATTCAGAGCGATCGCTGATTATAGTGATTAAGTAGGGAATTCCGTACTGGAGTTGATTGGCCAGTTAACCGGAAAATAGAAAATAATAGATATATGGACAAACGGTATTTTTTACAAGCTAGTGCGGTAATAGTCGGCACAGCATTGTTATCAAGGTATATCAACTGGGGGGCAAAAGCGATGACAACTTCTAATAGTGGATTTGAAATTACCAAACCAGAAGAAGAGTGGCGCACTATTTTAACGCCAGAACAGTTTAATGTATTGCGTAAACACGGGACTGAACGCCCTCACACCAGCGCATTAGATAAGGAGTACGACAAGGGTACTTATTATTGTGCCGCGTGTGAACTGCCATTGTTTACCTCTGATACCAAATTTAACAGTGGTACTGGCTGGCCCAGCTTTTTTAACCCGATTGAAGGTGCGATCGCTACTACTGTAGATAAGTCGTTGTTTATGACTAGAACTGAAGTACATTGTAGTCGTTGTGGTGGTCATCTGGGTCATGTTTTTGATGACGGCCCTGCACCCACAGGCAAGCGCTACTGTATGAACGGTGTTTCGCTGAAATTTACTCCCGCCTAATTTACGTTTCACTTTAAGGTTGATACAAATAGGCAGCAGAGGGACAAGGAGGACAAGGAGGACAAGAAGAATAAGGGAAAATTATTAAACAAGTCTCTTCTTTGTCTCCCCCCTCTCCCTTGTCTTCCTTCTCTCTTCCCCCTGCCCCCTGCCCCCTGCCCCCTGCCCCCTGCTCCCTGCCTCCTTCAATGAAGTTGGGAAATAGCGCTATCAGTGAAGCAAACCTCTTCAACCATCGGGGTATAGCCTAGCCACTGCACTCCTGACTGAGCAAATTGTTGTGGACACCCGCTAACGGCGAAACGAGTTGGTAGTGGGAGGTGAGTATTTTTTAAGCCTAGCAAGTCTAACTCTTGGGCACAAGCTGCCACGACATGAACAGCTGGGTCAACTAGCTTGACTTGAGAGGGGAGGAGCGATCGCAATACTGGTGTAAGGTGGGGATAATGGGTACAGCCATGAACTAAGGTGTCAATTTCTTGCTCTAGTAAAGGCTCTAAGTAGGCTCGTGCCACTTCAGCAGTGTAAGGGTCGTGAATCCGGTTTTGCTCAATGAGTGGCACAAACTCTGGACATCCAACTTGCCAGACTTGAACATCAGGAGCAATTTCGAGGATGGCGTGCTTATAAGCATTACTTTTCGCCGTAGCTGGAGTGGCAATTACACCAATCCGCTTTCCTTGCTGCACCGCAGCTTTTGCACCCGGTAGAATTACTCCCAAAATGGGTATATTGAATTCTTGACGAACGGTTTCTAGGGCTAGGGCAGAACTGGTGTTGCAAGCCATAATTACCATTTTTACCTGCTGCTGTTGTAGCCAGGTAAGAATTTCGCGCGTAAATTGTAAAATTTCTGCTTGTGAACGAATTCCATAAGGAAGTCGGGCTGTATCCCCAAAGTAAACAATTGATTCATTGGGGAGTTGCCGATATATTTGTCGCAGTACTGTCAATCCACCCACACCACTGTCAAAGATGCCAATTGGGGCACGTTGGGGTTCTTGAGCAGAAAAATCGTCTAGATTCGCTTCAATGATCGAAGATGAATACACAGGCTGATATTAATTTAGGTTTTGGGATTTAAAATACAGAATTTAACAGACAATCGGCTAATTGACCACTAAATTCTGCACGCCAAAGAATTCTAAATATCACCTTTTACCTCTGTAAGTATTTTAGGATGCCACGAGCGATCGCTTCTGCCATCTGATTTTGATACTCTCGTGATGCCAATCTGGGATTGTCTTCTCGACCAGTCATATAACCTGTTTCTACTAAAATCGAGGGCATAGAGCTTTTCCTGAGAACGTAGAATCTGGCTTTGCGGGTTCCTCGGTTTTTGATTGTATCGATGTTTTGCAGAATGGTATTGCGAACTACTTCCGCCAAAGCATAACCACTATCGTAATAATATACTTCTAACCCATTGACATCAGGGCGATTATCAACAGAATTAGCGTGAATACTGACAAAAGCAGTTGCATTAACTCGCTCGGCAATTTCTACCCGTCCCTGAAGTTCTACGAAAAAGTCAGCATCACGCGTTAGTACTGCTTGTACACCATGTTGCTCTAAAATTGCAGCTACCCTTTTACCAATAGGCAGAATTACATCCTTTTCTAAAAGCCCACCTAGACCAGGAGCGCCTGAGTCTTTTCCACCATGTCCTGGGTCAATCACAACTAGTAATTTCCCTCTCGGAACTGAGGGGCGCGGCTTTGGTTGAGATATAGGACGGGGATTATCTATGGGGTTGGGGAATTGACCTTGGTTTGGCGATAAAGGAGGTAAATCAATAGGCTGCTGTGTAATGCTACCAGAACGTTGTAATTCTAGAGCCAAAAGCTGGTCGCCAACTTGGTTAAGTTCACCAATTTGCACTCCGGCTGCTGGCTGAACCAAGACGTTGACTGTATTAGATTCTTGGGGTTGCAGGCGGACTCGCAGGATAGGGCTATTAGAATTAAAAGTCGGGCCTGTAACTTTGGGAGCTAACCGAGCATTGTTGATGGTAATGCGGTACAAACCAGAGGTTCTATCCCAGCCTCCTGTTGCAGATAAAGCTTGATCTGCTCTAATCAGTAGTTGTGTGCCATTATTAGCCAGTTGCACAGACTCAATAGTCGCTGTACTAGATGGTATGGAGCGTGGACTATTACTATTACCTCCAGGGAACTGGGCAATGCCACGACTGGGCAGAAGCACAAAACCACTACTGTTACTATTAGTTGCTCGCCAATTTTGACTATTTTCATCCACCTGTAAAGTCATGCGAACAGCAGATGGGCTTGTTTGTAGTTGGCTGAACTGAATACGGCTGACACCATAACGATTAATCGGCAAATCGCGTTGCTCTAGACTTGGTGATAAAGTAGCGCTGGCAATGTCGATGTTAATTTCTCTTTGATCGTTGCTACGATTTACCTGAATCTGAGGATTACCACCATTGGTACGGATGAAAAACCCATCGCCTGTAACTTGTAAGTTCTCAATTTGAGTTACCCTGGCGGCAAGCATTCCGTTTTTAGGTGGATTAATAGGGCTTGTTCTCACCACGTTGTAAATATCTCTTGGTGAGAATACAGATGGAGATGTTCTCGGTGAAGGTTGTGTTGCTATAGCTTGTTGTTGCCCACCAGTATTTCTTGAGGGAACATTTTCGGCTACTGGCGTGGGTAATTGCACCATCCAGCGATCACCAGTTCTACCAACAAATTGTACACCCTTGGGGTCTAAAGTATAACCAGGAGTCAGTTCAACGACTATGCGTGTTGTTTGTTCGTCAAACTGCCCAACACGGATAGCGCGAATTGCACCGCCCACCTGTTGGGTTAGCTGCGGACGGCCAAATGTCGTTCCTGGTAAATCAATTACCAAACGAGTGGGGTTAAAAATTAATTGTGCTTGGGGTTGAACATTCCCTAGAGTATTTATTTCCAGCTTGTTTTGATTAACATCAAAACGCCAAGATTCAAGTTTCGCAGCCATTGCGGGCGACGATAGCATGAAGATAGTTCCAATAGTACTGGATAGTAACCAGCGTAATTTCACAGTCTTTTCTCCTGATTCACATTCATGGGAGCCGTCAAAATTTCAATATATTGGCAAATCCTCACACCATCACCGCACACACTTGAGTATTACGCTGTTATTAAGACACAGCTAATGGCGTAAAATATAGCACGCTCCTCTGATTTTGCCATGCTATCCATTAGCCTAGATAAATTTGACTTGTAAAGCATCAGATGACAATAACAAAGATGCTACTCTTGTCCCGCCGCAATAATACTTAAATTGGTTTTACTACTAAATTGGATAAACATGGTAAAGATTAGATGTATTTACTCAATAATTTCGACTAAATTACTTATCTTCTCTTTAAATACTGAAGAACGCCACGAGCGATCGCTTCTGCCATTTGATTTTGGTAAGCTGAGGTTCTCAGCCTAGCCATATCCTCTCGACCAGTCATATAACCCGTTTCCACAAGAATGGAGGGCATAGAACTTTTTCTGAGAACATAAAATCTGGCTCGCCGGACTCCCCTGTCTTTGAGAGTACCAATACTTTGGAGAATGCTACTACGGACAACGCGAGCGAGATCCAGACCACTGTCGTAATAATAGACTTCCAAACCATTAACATCGGGACGACTCGCGCCTGCTGAGTTAGCGTGGATACTCACAAACACATCAGCATTAGCTCGCTCTGCTAATTGCACTCTTCCCGGAAGAGTAACAAAATAGTCAGAATCCCTTGTCATAACTACTTGTACACCATTTTGCTGCAAAATCTGTGCCAGTCTTTTACCAATAGGCAAGATCACATCCTTTTCACGTGCCCCTCCAATACCAAGCGCTCCTGAGTCTTTACCGCCATGTCCTGGGTCAATAATGACTACCACTCGTCCATTGGGAACTCGGCGCTGTGGTTGGAATTGGGGCTGGGGATTGGGATTGTTTGGGTCTGGGAACGGCCCCCGGTTTGGTGGTGGTAGCCCAGGTAAAGCAAAGGGCGGTCTTCCGGGGAGGGAAACAATTCGACGAGAACCTTGTATTGGTATAGCCAAAAGCTGGTCGCCGATTTGCTGGGGTTGATCGAGTTGTACTCCAGGTGCTGGTTGAACTAAAACAACTACTGTGTTGGCTGCTTGGGGTTGCAGACGTACCCGAAGAATGGGGCTATTGGGGGCAAAGGTAGGGCCTGTAACTCTGGGAGCTAACTTGGCATTGTTAATTGTGACGCGGAACACACCGGATGATCTATCCCAGGTTCCCGTAGCAGATAAAGTTTGGTCGGCTCTAATCAGCAGCTGTCTGCCATTATCAGCCAGTTGCACAGACTCAATGGTTGCTGGGGAGTTGTTAGCAGCAGATAATCTGCTAGGGAAGGAGGGTGGTTGTGATTGATTGTCCGAATTACTACTTCCAGGCAATCTGACAACGCGACTAGGCAGAACCACCAAACCACCACTGTTACTATTACTGGCTTGCCAATCTGGACTATTTTTATCTACCCGCAAAGTCAAACGAACAATAGGAGCTTGGTTTTGTAGTTGGGTGAATTCGACGCGGCTAATACCATGTTTGTTAACAGGCTGATTATTCTGTTGCGCCAGACGTGGTGATAAAGATGCATCAGAAACATCTATGAAGATACTAGCGCGATCGCGGCTGCGAATTGTCTTAATCCCCGGATTGCCACCATTGGTACGGAGGAACAACCCATCGCCTGTTACTGTCAAGCTCTCAATTTGCGTCGCCCCGCGTGTAGTAGTGGCAACCCTTGAAATACTAGGTTGCCGCTCAGAGTCTGGGGTAACGACAGTGTAAGCACTTCTGGGAGGTGAGGCGGGAAATGAGGCTACTCGATCAACTTCTGGTCTAGGTAATTGCACCGTCCAACGATCGCCAGTTCTACCAACAAATTGAACGCGTTTGGGGTCTAAAGTATAACCAGGTGTCAGTTCTACAACTATGCGTGTTGTTTCTGTATCAAACTGCCCAACCCTGATTGAGCGAATTCCACCGCCCACCTGTTGGGTTAGCTGCGGACGGCCAAATGTCGTTCCTGGCAAATCAATTACCAGCCGAGTCGGGTTGAAAATTAATTGTGCCTGGGGTTGAACTGCTCCCACAGTATTAATTTCCAGCCTGTTTTGAGTGGCATCAAAGCGCCAAGATTCAAGTCTCGCAGCCATTACAGGCGACGATAGCATGAAGATAGTTCCAATAGTGCTGGGTAGTAACCAGTGTAATTTCACAGTTCTTTCTCCTAATTCACGTTCATGGGAGCCGTCAATATCTCAACTCATTGGTAAGTCATCACACCGTCACCACCTAAACTCGATCTTTGATGCCTTGTTTAATTTTTAAACTGGTATAAAGACACGCTTAAATCGGTTATTAGATTTAATATTTGCTTGAAATCCCAATATAAAATCTTCCACCTTTGGAGGTGGAGGAATCTGACTCCCAAGGAAGCTAGAAAACTAATAACTGATAACCGTTCACTGATAACTGTTTTTTATTTTTTGCCATCAATGCACTAAGTAGATAATTCCCATTACTGTCAGATGATCTAGCAAAATTTATGAGTGTTACTCCCCAATTACCTGAAAAATATTCCGATAATGGCTCACAAACCAAGGGAGACTGGAAATAAATAACATTCCGAATGCTGATAGAAATTATAAACAGACGATTATTCTACAATCAGATGGGACGGAAATTTGGAGAAAGAAGTTTCCACTTTATAATTACAGAATCTTCAAAATACGGTGATTTTACTGAATTTAGAGTGCTGAGTTCCGAGGGAAAATCACTCAGAACTCAGTAAGAATTTACCCAAGATTTTGATTAGCGATCGCCAGAATCTGGAGTTACTTCCAAATTGCCACTGTCATTTGATGCTGGCACCTTCGACTTAGGTGGTTCAATTACCAACGAGGTTCCAGAAGAACCATCTAAAACCAGTTGGTTTGAGCCTGCATCCACAGTTTTTGGATCTGGAAACACAAATCGTAACAAAGGAGGAGCTAAAAAGGTTGTCAAGATAACCATCATAATGATTGCCGCCCCTAGTGGTTTCGAGAGAGCGCCACTGGCTGCGCCGACACCAGCAAACACTAATCCAACTTCTCCTCTAGGAATCATCCCCACACCGATCGCTAAACGGTTGATTTCCGGTTGACCAAACACGCTTAAGCCTGTGATAACTTTACCGAGAATGGCTACTGTAATCAGGAAAGTTGCCATAATTAGACCTTCTCGATTGTCAGGAATTGCTGGGTTTAATACTCCCAAATCGGTTTTTGCCCCAACAGTCACAAAGAAAATTGGCACTAACATATCGGCAATGGGACAAACTTGCGTTTGCAATTCTTTGCGCTTCTCTGTCTCTTCTAGAACTAAACCCGCCGCAAAAGCTCCCAGAATCGCTTCTAAGTGGATGACGGCAGCAAGGTATGCCATAGCAAAGGCGAAGATGAATGCTGGGATTACCAGTCCACCGCGTGTTTTGAGTTGATCAGCGATCGCTACAAAGGATTTATTGAAAACATTCCCCAGTAGAATTGCTCCCAAAATAAAACCAGTGGCGCTGATAATCAAGTAAATGACTTTGCTGACATCCACCACACCATCTTTAGCTAGGCTGGCAACTACCGCCAAAACGATGATTCCGAGAACATCGTCAATTACAGCAGCACCCAAAATAATCTGCCCTTCTTTAGAATTGAGCCGCCCCAACTCTGACAGCACCTTGGAAGTAATCCCAATACTAGTAGCAGTCAAAGCCGCCCCCGCAAAAATCGCGGGTATAGCAGCAATTCCAAATAAAGTCATCAGTCCGACAGTACCAGCCGCAAATGGTACTACTACCCCCACTACTGCGACAACGGTGGCTTGGATACCAACTGCCATTAAGTCTTTTAAGTTTGACTCCAAACCGATTTCAAACAGCAGAATGATCACACCCAACTCTGCCAAAACAGAAATGACCTCAGACTGCGCTGCAAACACTGCTGGAGTGGCTTCAGGACTTAAACCAGCAGTGATTTGAAGGAAGGACATGATCAAAGAGTTAGAACTGTCTGTGCTGCCTTCTGGAAACACTAAAAGGTGGAAAACAGAGATGCCAACTACCACGCCACCTACTAGTTCGCCTAAAACGGGCGGCAAACCCACTTTGTTTGATAACTCTCCACCAACTTTGCTGGCGAGGTAAACGACTACTAAGCTTAGTAGCACTGCGGCTACTACCATTGAACTGTCTGCGGCTTCTGTTGCAGTAGCCAGCAGAGGAAAAGAGAAGTTAATTGGATCTAACAAATGCATGGGTTCTGTGAAAATCCTTCTCTTTGATTTTGACGTGTTTCTGAAAAACATCTATCTGTGGAGACGCTATTGGCAGGTTCAAAAACTTAATTTGTGCCATTTGTCTACTTAACCAAGCGCTATCAAAAAACTTCGGAAGCCTTGACTACAAACAGTCTATAAAGTTGCAGTAAGTCAAAGTCGGTGAATTAATTTACCATCATGACAAAATCTTTAAAAATGTTGGTGTAATTTTTTTAGTAT
Source organism: Nostoc sp. FACHB-133 (assembly GCF_014698055.1). Lineage (NCBI taxonomy): Bacteria > Bacillati > Cyanobacteriota > Cyanophyceae > Nostocales > Nostocaceae > Nostoc > Nostoc sp. FACHB-133. Next base: position 44,936 of record NZ_JACJSH010000023.1, on the reverse strand, counting down.
CAAAAAATGTAACCATTTCAGCTTTTGACGATCGCAGTGTCAAAGTAAGAACATACAAATCGTATCTAGCGATCGCACTTAAGTTGTGAAAAACTTGTGGTGACTGTTGACTTTTAACAGCCGCCAGAAGATTGCTAAATACGCTTATTAAAAACATCTGTGGATACTTTGAGGAGTGCAAATCTTATGACTAGAGCCGCTTTACCCGGTTCTCAGTTTCCATCTGGAAACTTGTGGAAAATACTGCCTTTAGCCCTGCTAGTATGTGCAACTTTTGTACTACCTGCATTGGCGCAAGAGAAGGAGAAAATGTGGCGAACCCTTAGTGTCAGTGGTCGCGGAGTTGAAACGATTCCGACAACCCTGGCGCAAGTTAGCTTAGGAGTGGAGATTCAGGGAAAAACAGCACAAGAGGTACAGCAAGAAGCAGCCCGGAAGTCATCGGCTGTAGTTGCGTTCCTCAAAAGCCAAAATGTCGAAAAATTACAAACTACTGGTATCCGCTTGAATCCAGTCTACAGCTACACCAATAATGTGCAGAGGATTACAGGCTATGCTGCCAGTAACACGGTGAGTTTTAGGATTCCCACAGAGAAAGCTGGTACATTATTAGATGATGCAGTGAAAGCGGGTGCAACACAAATTAATGGTATTAGTTTTGTTGCGAATGATGAAGCGATCGCAGCTGCTCAAAAACAAGCATTAAAAGAAGCCACCCAAGATGCCCGCCAGCAAGCTGATGCTGTTTTCAGCGCTTTGGGTTTCAAATCCAAAGAAATAGTCAGCATTCAAGTTAATAATGCCACTGCGCCTCCAACACCCATGTTTTTACGGGCTGAGGCTGCCAAGGTAGCTGATTCTTCCACCCCTGTCGTTGGTGGTGAACAGGAAGTGGAAGCATCGGTGACGTTACAAATTAGTTATTAGTCATTTGTCATTAGTCCTTTGTCATTTGTGAGGGCAAAGGACTAATAATCAATTCCCAATGCCCAATTCCCAATACCCAATTCCCAATTCCCAATTAATTAAAAATGTTCTGAAGACATATCTCCACCGCCCTCTCCATCGCGCTTAGAGCCTAATAATTCTAGTTGGTCTACTCTAATAATCGGTGTAGAACGGTTTGCTCCTGTTTGGCGATCGCTCCATGTGTCAAACTTTAAGGAACCTTTGATGCCAATTAAGCTGCCCTTACGCACATAATTACCTGCTACTTCAGCCGTTTTATCCCATAATTCTAGAGTGAACCAGTCAGGTTCGTCGCTGTTGCGTGATCGCCTTTTTACCGCTAGTGTCAATCTACACTTAACACTACCAGACTCAAAATATTTTATATCTGGGTCGCCGCCTACACGGCCAACAAGGGTGACAATATTGATACTCATAGGTTTTACCTTTCAGTACAGGTGTACTTGTTAATTCCGACTTTCATCATAGCGAATTGTGAAACACTTGAAAATAATGTGTTAAACAGTTAACAATATAGTGGAATTGAAAAATTATACATAACTACTTGGAGAAACACATAAAAGTATACGGATATACTAAGCAAACCAGAGAATATCAAAAAACAAGGGCCTGAGACATAGTAAATATTCCTGGGAATCATATAAAAATATAGTTTAGTTTGCTGAACTCAGGATACAAAGATAATCGAATCCACTCTTACCGTTGTAGTCAAGAAGTATCGCACATAGGGGGCTTAGAGAAGCGTGGGTATTTTTAGGAACTTTCGCACATCATGGGATATGGGTATCGACCTCGGTACTGCTAACACCCTGGTTTATGTATCTGGGAAAGGTATTGTACTGCAAGAGCCTTCTGTAGTTGCTATCGATGTCAACGAAAAGGTAGCACTAGCAGTAGGAGAAGAAGCCAAAAAAATGCTCGGCCGCACACCTGGAAATGTGATTGCCCTCCGCCCCTTGCGCGATGGTGTAATCGCTGATTTCGATATAGCCGAGCTAATGCTGAAAAGCTTTATTCAGCGTGTAAATGAAGGCAAATCTCTAATTTTACCCCGAATTGTCATTGGTATTCCCAGTGGGGTCACGGGTGTAGAAAGACGAGCTGTAATGGATGCGGCTCACCAAGCAGGAGCAAGAAAAGTTTATCTAATTGATGAACCTGTAGCTGCCGCCATTGGTGCAGGACTGCCTGTTGCCGAACCCACTGGCAACATGATTATCGATATTGGTGGTGGTACAACAGAAGTCGCAGTGCTGAGTCTTCAGGGCACGGTAATCAGCGAATCAGTACGCATTGCTGGGGATGAACTAACTGATTCAATCATTCAGTATATTAAAAAAGTTCATAACTTAGTCATTGGTGAACGGACTGCTGAAGACATCAAGATTCGGCTTGGTTCTGCGTATCCTACCCATGATGATAATGATGCCATGATGGAAATCCGAGGCTTACACCTGCTTTCTGGTCTACCGCGAACTGTAACCATCAAAGGCCCAGAAATCCGTGAAAGTATGTTGGAACCACTATCAGTAATTATAGAAGCTGTGAAGCGGACACTGGAACGTACACCTCCAGAACTAGCAGCAGACATTATTGACAGAGGGATTATGTTAGCTGGGGGTGGTGCTTTGCTTAAAGGCATAGATACCTTAATTAGTCATGAAACGGGGATTGTGACTCACATTGCCGCCGACCCTCTCTGTTGTGTTGTGCTGGGAACAGGTCGGGTGTTAGAAAACTTCAAACAGCTAGAACGGGTTGTTACCGAAAGCTCTCGCAATATGTAGCAAAAAAATATCATACTTGAGTTCTATTTGAGTTCTATTTGGGTTCTATATAAATAGAATCCAAATAGGACTTAATTGTATAAGTAGATAAAGGTATATATGGTTACAATACGGCGCTGGTGGGATCGTAAAGGCTTACAAATCGGGTTGTTAGGTCTAGTAGTTGGTAGTGCTTGGGTATTGCGACAGACTCAAGGTGAATTGGTGCTTGAGACATACCAGGCACTTACCCGTCCATTAGAGATGTTGCAGTCAGGGCCAACTCCAGAAGAACGTATCAGAGATGCCCGGATATTAGAATTGCAAACCCGTATAGTAGATTTGGAAAGTCAAAAGACAAAGCTACAAGATTTATTAGGCTATGTGGAAAAAGAGCCACTGGCATCACGGCCAATTCCAGCCAGGGTAGTAGGACGTAGTGCTGACCAGTGGTGGCAACAAGTTACTCTGAATCGCGGCGCGAATGCAGGGATTCAGGAAGGCTTTGTAGTCAAGGCCGATGGCGGATTAGTTGGGTTGGTGGAGAGTGTAACTCCCAATACTAGCCGCGTGTTGTTAATCAGTGACCTCAAGAGTCAAGTTGGTGTATCAGTTAGCCGCACAGCAGCTAAAGGCGTTTTGCGAGGAGATTCTTCTGCCGAAGCTGTGCTGGAGTTTTATGAAAAAGTCCCAAATGTCAAAATAGGAGATTTAGTTTCCACATCTACCTATAGTCAGAAATTTCCATCTGGCTTGGCAGTAGGACGAATTAAGTCGCTGGATTTAAAGAAACTTCCAGCATCAGTAGCGAAAATTGAGCTTTTTCCGCCAATTCGCTCTCTTGATTGGGTAGCAGTTTATCCAAAGCCAGAAAACCAAGAGCCGGAAAACGAAAAGTCGGCAAATCAACTGCCGCAAAATTCTAAGTAAATTCTCCCTTAAAAATCCATAGAAAAATGAAGATTCCTGCATTTGGTATTAGCAGGCAGAAAAAGCCAAAATCGTCAGAGCGAAAATCGAAATTCCGAATCCAGCCGCTTTCTCGTTGGCATCCCGGTGTACGGCAGTTGTTTAGTTGGATAGTGACTGCTAGTTCTGTACTGTTATGTTTACTATTATTACCAACCCGCCTGCCAGGTATGGAATTATTGGGAATTGGCCCTAACTGGCTATTAATTTGGGTGGTAACTTGGAGTGTGAAGCGCACAGTATTTGCCGGAGCCTTGGCAGGTATAGTTCTGGGACTACTTCAAGATTCTATGACAGCACCTAACCCTAGTCATGCCATCAGTTTAGGAATTGTGGGAATTTTAACTGGTCTACTCCAGAAACAGCGTTTTATTGAAGAAGACTTTATTTCGATTGCTGTAATTGTCTTTGTGATGGCAGTTTTGGCAGAAACTATTTTTGGGTTGCAATTAACTTTGACAGGAAATGAGCGCAAAGTAACAGATATTTGGACATATTACCAGCGTGTCGCCCTCGCCTCTGCCATTCTTAGTAGTCTGTGGGCACCTGTGGTCTATTATCCCCTCAATCGTTGGTGGCAACGAATGAAATTGTTGGAGCAATAGTCAAGGGAGTTAGAATAGAATTTACGCAAAACCACACGCAGTAGAGGCAATTCATGATATTACCCCTACGCGTGTGGTTTTGGCTATTATTTGCGTAAATCTTGCAAATCTTTAATTATTTAAACCGATTTACTTAGGTTATGATTGCCAGGAAAGAAAATTCTCCTCTGTAACCTGAATCTTGATGAAATTTGGGCAATCTCTGGCAATATGGATTCAAGCTACATTAAATCAAACAACACCGTATCATTGTAGTTAGTAGCATTTATGTTTGATACTTTCTTTTTGCCTTAAAGAATATCAGGTTAAGTCATCTCCTGATTTCCTGACGGCAGAATATGGAAGCTTTCACTGAATAACCTAGTTGGAGAACGCTAATGTCGAAGGAAAGAAAAAGTAATAAAGAAGTTAAAAAACCTAAAAAAGATCCCAAGGACAAAAAGGATAAAAACGACCCAAACAAATAGAACGATTTAGACCAAGGGCATTTCTAATGTTTTTTATATTTTTTGGCAGAAAAACCACAGGTTTCGAGCTAGACGAGGTTTATACCAATTCTTTGTGAAACTTTACAGAATAAAGCTAGTGAGGCAAGGGGCAAAATCCCCTTGTTCGCAAGCAACCTCAGATGTAATCAGTATTAAGAGTTAAAAGTTTTGAATTAATAACTCTTAACTTCTCACTACCCACTACTGACTATTAACAGCTTCAGTCACCTTTGCCCTTACTGATATCTCCTGCTTGTGTTTTCCTTCGCCAGATGAAGGAAAACTTTTAGGAACAGTCTTTGTACCTGTTCGCTTTGCCAGTGCCAATAACAGGTAGACTGTGAACAAATATCCAGACGCTAAAATAAAAATCATCATAGGTATACTTCCGTAAATCATTGTTCTACTAGCACCCTTTCAAACGAATATAAAATTCCATAAAATTAGTAGAACCTCAGCCAACCAAGTACATTCTTGATTGCTGTAGCTTCCTATGGTAAAATTACCTATAGAGATAAAATTCTCTACGGACAAAGAATTTATTGTCTAATGAGACTTCTTGCAGACCATAGATCCACAGCAGTTAGATTGCCGTTTAGCAATCTAAAACTACGATTCTCAGCGGTCTACTTGATCTGCGTTATTTTTACTCACACTGCTGTGAAAAGAGCAATGCTTGCGCTCAACGTGCGCTGAAGACGTGTAGCGGCTTCCCATAGGGATATAGCATAGCTCCAAGCCAGGAGTTTTGCATATCGTAGGAAAAATCAAAGGGATTATTCCCTTAATCTAGGCTACGACTAATTATTTTAGACTCACATCACCGAGCCAGTAAAATCACTTAGTAAGTGAACTACTTTGGGGTGTGAACATCTTAAAAATTTAAAATTCCTATATTTTAGCGTAACACAACGACCCTGAATTTGAAGCCCATTCCACTGCTAAATTTCAAATTTTTTGAATAGCTACACTTCAGTTCTGAAGAAATTTAGTTTTATCCATTGGCAACTCAATTTAAATTATATCCATTTTGTCAATAAGTAATATTGCTTAAAGTTTGCTTTGATCTGTAGCGGTAAACGTGTACTTGAAAACTACTTAATAGAATTGCAACTGGTGTTTGTCTTCGTGTACTGAGAAGTCATGTTTTAAGTTAGTTTAAGATATGATTCTCTCAAAAATTAAGCATAATTACTTATTGACAAAAGTATTGGCAACCTTAATTATCACCGATAGACTCATGAAAATGGGATTGTCTTATGAAAACTTTGCGCTGGCACAGGGTTATCTTAAAATGAGTGTAGGATATGTAAACTTTCGTAACCTAAGTCAGAGTCCGCCCATTCATGACCCCAGCCACCTCCCTGTTTACCCCTGTGGAAGCAGACCTGCGACTACTAGCAGATAACCTAAAACAGCTAGTTGGAAATCGCCACCCCATTTTGTTTGCAGCAGCCGAACATTTATTCGGAGCTGGGGGAAAGCGTATCAGACCAGCAATTGTCCTGCTAATATCGCGGGCAACAATGTTAGAGCAAGATATTACACCGCGTCATCGCCGCCTAGCTGAGATTACAGAAATGATTCACACAGCAAGCTTGGTACATGACGATGTGGTAGATGAATCAGACGTGCGGCGAGGCGTTCCTACCGTTCATAGTTTGTTCGGTAATCGCATTGCCATATTAGCAGGAGATTTTCTTTTTGCCCAATCGTCCTGGTATTTAGCAAACTTGGACAATTTGGAGGTTGTGAAACTCCTCTCAGAAGTCATTATGGATCTGGCTACTGGGGAGATCCAGCAGGGACTAAATCGTTTTGATGCTGGTATCTCTATTGAAACTTACCTTCAAAAGAGTTATTACAAAACAGCTTCGTTAATCGCCAACAGTTCTAAAGCTGCTGGGTTACTTAGTGAAGTCTCGCGGGAAACTGTTGAGCATCTGTATAGCTACGGTCGTCATTTTGGTATAGCATTTCAAATCGTTGACGACATTCTAGATTTCACCAGTACGACAGATACCTTGGGTAAACCAGTGGGGTCTGATCTCAAAAGTGGTAATCTGACTGCGCCCGTTTTATTTGCTTTAGCGGAAAAACCATCCTTGGAAGTGCTAATTGAACGAGAGTTTGCTCAAGATGGAGATTTAGAGCAAGCACTAGCATTAATTCAAGATAGTCAAGGCATACACCAGGCGCGGGAGTTAGCTGCTCACCATGCTAAGTTAGCAATTGAACATCTTGCAGTTCTCCCACCCTCAGAATCTCACCAGGCATTAATTAACATAGCTGAGTACACACTGAGTCGCCTCTATTAACTCAGTTATTAGTTATTAGGTACAAAATGGGGTTTTGATGCCAAGTTAAACCTACCAGATGTTCTTAGGTGGGGAAATTTGGCTCAGTTGTCAGTTAAATTTTGAAAAATGTTCACTGATAACTGTTTGTTCACCAATTTTAGATTAGGCCGATGCCTGGTTCTTTAAAGAACTAAAAGGGTAGTAATTGGCATTAATTTCTTTTGATCAAAAACTTTTTCAAACAAATTTGAGATTTAAAATTTGGGATGTGGGATTGTATCTAAAAAATCCCACATCCCAAATTTTTCTATGCAATATCAGGGGGTATCTGTTTAGGCGATCGCTGCTGCCGCAACCTTTGTTGCATGAGTTTCTCTAGATCAGTTCGCCGAATTTCAACGGTATGAGTGGTCTTACCCGGCGTTTCCAAAAAAAGGATACTATCTACGGGTTCCAATGCCACCAATTGGAACAAAATATGGGTGACAGGAACAATTTTAGCTAGCATTTGAGGGTCAAGCCCAGCAGGGGAAATTAGAGAGACATCCTGTATGGTAGGGAAAGCGTAAATAACGCGCTTTTCCAATCCTGGATTAGCACGATTGCTCAAGGTAGTTACAACCCAGCTTGCCTCCGAATTTTGGAGAATATAGTACTGGGAGTGACGTAATTTTTGAGCGATCGCTCTAAGGGCAGGAGCAATTGCTGCAATCAGATTTGGTGTTATACCATCGCGGGGTGCATTGTCAATCAGCAATTGAATTTGTGCTTCTAAATCCATAATGACTTGTATACGGCTCCTGGGTAATGGCAATAACATCTATCAAAGTGTGAACAATCCCATCCAAGTTGGGAATAATAAAATCAGCCATATCCTGAATGTAGGATTGGTCTGCGTTTAGCTTATACGTAAAACCAAAAAAGCCAATACCCACAGTCGTACAGGTTGTATTTAAATACTTAAGGTCTTTTGAAAACTGAGACTATGAATTCAGCCGCAACCGCAACAATTCCATCTGCAAATATTCTGGGAGAAAATTCTAAAGGCGTGGAGGTGATCTTTCAACTCCTATCCAAGGAGTTTCAACAATCGACCAAAGCTTCGGAACAGAATTGCCATGATGTAGCAAGACGTATTACCACCGAAGTCTATCGGATTTGCCATGAGAGCAAACGTATTCAAGCTTCGGGAACTGTAGAAAGCTCGGCGATGACCCTGGCTCGGCATCGGCTACAACAGTGTCTCAGGTACTATCAGTTGGGTTCAAATCGGGGCAGGGTAGAATTACACAGTACTCTGAGTGCAATTATTTATCGATACATTAATCCGCCTCAGAAACAATTGAGTTATCAAGGGCGACTGACTATAATCGAAGATTTTTTACAAAGTTTTTATCTGGAAGCATTAAACGCTTTCCGTCGAGAAAATCAACTTGGTGCTACTTATCGCCCTCAGACGCTTCTAGAATTGTCTGAGTACATGGCATTTACCGAGCGCTACGGCAAACGACGCATTCCCTTACCAGGCCGTCAGCAGCAGCTAATTATCCTGCGGGCACAAACTTTTTCTCAACAGCAGCCCCCAGAAACCAGCGTAGATATAGAACAAGCCGCAGAAGGTAGCAATAACGAAGGCGATGGTTCTTGGGAAGAACCCGCAGTGCATCAATTGCGCTCCACAATGGCAACGCAAGCCGAACCCGAACCTGAAGAAGATACCTTGCGTTCGGTTGTGGTGACAGAATTAATGAATTATCTCGAACAACGACAACAATCTGACTGTGCTGATTACTTTTCCCTCCGCCTCCAGGATCTCTCAGCACAAGAAATAGAGTCGATTTTAGGTTTAACCCCTCGTCAGAGAGATTACTTACAGCAGCGCTTCAAGTATCATTTAATTCGGTTTGCTTTATTACACCGTTGGGAATTAGTTCACGAGTGGCTGGAAGCTTCTTTGCACACCAATTTGGGCTTAACTCCCCAGCAATGGCAAGTATACACAGCACAGCTGGACAATAAGCAACGGTCTTTATTAGAGTTGAAGCAACAAGGACAAGCCGATGAAAAAATCGCCAAAACTTTAGGGCTGTCAATGGCACAACTTCAAAAGCGATGGTTTAAGATTCTTGAGCAAGCTTGGGAAATTCGTAACTCATTAGTGTCCGGATCAGGTGCATCTACTCATGAATAGTGACTCAGAATCCTCACAATACCAGTATCTCGGTTGGTTATTGACAGATGATGTCAAAAATAACGAGCGATCGGTAGAATCTGAGGAAAATGACGGGGTAAAAAAACTCATCAATGAAGCCACTGCTTCAAAAAGCAGTGAGCCAAAATTGGGAGTAACGCCCCAGACCCTTCAATTGGGAGAAATTCCTACTGTGCAAGATCGTTTTCAAGCCGTCATTAAACATCGGTTACAAATCCAAGCCCAAGACCACCCACCTTTGTTTCCCTGGGAAACACAATTAATCGACTATCCCGATTTTGTTGATGAGCCGTCAATGACGCTCGTTCCTACCTGGGGATGGATGGTCCAACAGTCGAAACTGAAACTTCCTTGCCCCTTGCCGGAGAGAGTTTTCCAGCAATTGCTGGAACAGTGTCAGGCATTGGTGACATCTTCAGTCCCTCTAGGGGCAAAATTAGTTCAAGTGGTGGAGAACTTTTTTCCCAACGAGTCTCAAGCATTAAATGATATAGCTGGATTGGTGCTAAGAAGTACCTATCGCTCTGTCAGTACTCTGGAGACAATGCCCAATATTCAGAGCGATTACTCAGATTTACAGCCGCGTCAACAGATGGCTTTGTCGTTGCTGGCAGCTAAACAACTGCTGGAAAATTTGACTCTACCACTTTCAGCAAGCAGCCCAGTGGTAGAAAGACAATGGCTAACTACTGTCGGTAATTTGAACATCAGAGTAGAGTATCAGTCTGTAGGTAAACTTACGAAGTTGCTTGTTCAGGCTGAGTTACCTGTTAAAGGAACTTTGATACTTCGTGGAAGTGGAACTTTAGCAATGGCAACATCTTCGACTTCGGGATACTTAAGTGTAGAGTTAGGTTGTGAGCAACTTAACCCAACTTATACTCTGGAAGTTGAGTTTCCAGAAATAGACCAACAGCCGCTTTTGTTTGTCATTAATCCCACTGTGTAATATTGATTACTACAGCTAGTACGTAATGCCGCATATCTTAAGGTAACTATTCCCTAGCTGTTGCCTTGGGGATTTTTCAGTCTCTAGATACTACTAGCAACAGGGTGCTTACTTATACTTAGGCGTGGTTACAGTTAATCAGTGGTGTAGACTCACTCTCCATCCCATAAATTGAATGTTCGTGGATACTCGTCAGTCCACTCGGTTACTAGCAAACCCTTGGGAACGAGTTAGTTTGTTGTGCTGATTTCGCCTCTATTTTACCAAGCAACCAATTTTCACAACGAATTTATTCGATTGTGGTGTTTTTTATACAAAATTATGTTCACTCTTGGCACAATCAAACCCTAAGACAGGAGAAGGGAAGCAAAGGTTGAAAACAGAGTTTTCAACCTTTTTATTTTGTAAAAATAGGCGCTAAACCTTGATAGATGAATGAAGACAGGATAATAAAGCTTCTTCTAACGGGAATACTTTAAAGTAGGGCGAATAGTTTCGTCCTCAACATTGTTCCCGTGGCATCTATAACTTAGACTCGAAATGCTCAACTTATCCAGGATGAATCGGTTTTGGCGTGTCCCTGTGGGTAATTTCTGGCGGCAAAATTTGCAGCGATCGCCTTTGACAGAAGTGGAAGATTCAATTTCCTTGCGGGTGCTGGTGCTAGCATTGGTTATTTTGGGAATTGGGGCGACAGATATCGCCGCCGAGACTTCATTCAGTTTTTGGGCATTACCCCTGAGTGTATTGGGTGCGATTTGGAGTTACTATCGTCGCCGCGATCGCAATGTTGCAGTTCAGTTTTGCATCGCTATCGGAATGTTAGTAGCCCTAGGTGCTTTCTTTGGGCGGTTAGTGGGAGAGTTGAATGATACGCGGTTGGGTTTGGCGGAGTTATTAATTCAACTTCAGGTGTTGCACAGCTTTGATACACCCCGCCGGAAAAATTTGGGCTATTCAATTGTTATAGGACTGATTTTATTGGGTGTGGCGGCAACGTTAAGTCAGACTTTAGCATTTGCACCTGTATTGCTGTTATTTTTAGCGATCGCTCTGCCAACTTTAGTGCTAGATTATCGCTCACGCTTGGGTTTACAGCCATTAAAAACTCAAAAGGAAAAATTCAACCCAAAGAATTCCTCAACTCTTAATTTTAAATTTTTAACTCTGACTTTTTTACTAATTGTCAGTCTGGGACTGGCAATTTTTGCTGTTTTACCAAGATTTCCCGGTTATCAATTACGGAATTTTCCTGTAAGTTCGGCTATCCAGTTAAAAGGTAATTTTACAGGGCGTACTATCATCAATCCCGGTTATGTCCGTCAAGGTAGTGGTAATAATCAAGGCAGTAGTGGTAGTGGTACGGGACAAGGCCAAAGTGGTGAACCAGGTAAGGTAGATAATAACTTTTATTACGGTTTTAATAGCCAAATGAATCAAAACTTGCGGGGCGAGATGAAACCCAAGGTTGTAATGCGGGTACGATCGCAAGCTGAGGGTTTTTGGCGAGTACTAGGATTTGACCGCTATACGGGTAAAGGATGGGAAGTTTCGCGTAATGAAGATGTTACGACCATCAAGCGATCGCCTTGGTCTTACCAAATTTTCCTGAACCCACCTCTGACTACTGCTAAAACCCAAGAAATAGTACAAACTTATACAGTAGTGGCGGACTTGCCTAACCTAATTCCGGCGATGGCTTATCCCAAAGAGATTTACTTTCCGACACCAATGGTTGCGGTTGATAAAGAAGATGGATTGCGATCGCCTGTGGAATTATCAGAAGGACTCACCTACACAGTAATTTCTGAAGTACCATACCGCGATCGCACTAAATTAGGTCAAGCTTCTACTAATTATCCGCGACAGATTAAAAAGCATTATCTGCAAATTCCTCCCGAAATTGCCGAAAAAGTCCGGCAACGTACCGAAGAAATCCTTGCTAACTACAGTCGGGAAGGAGTCACAAAGTCTTCTAAAAGCCTAGATTCAGCCTATGAAAAGGCTCTCTACTTAGCTCAATATTTAAAGCAACGTTACACTATTCCCCAAAATGCCTTAGATTTGCCTTATTTGGGAGAAAAAGATGACTTAGTAGAAGCTTTTTTATTCAAATATAAAGGTGGTTATCCAGACCACTTTTCCACAGTTCTCACGGTGATGCTACGTTCCATTGGTATCCCAGCGCGGTTAGTGGCAGGGTTTAGTTCAGGAGAATTTAATCCATTTACTGGGCTATATGTTGTCCGTAATACTGACGCTTATGCGATGGCAGAAGTATATTTTCCGAAATATGGCTGGTTTGCCTTTGACCCGATTCCCAATCATCCCCTCATACCTCCATCAGTAGAAGATACTCAGACTTTTAGTGTATTGCGTCAGTTATGGCACTGGGTTGCTGGATGGCTACCTTCTCCAGTGACAGGTTTATTGAATAATGTATTTGAGACAATATTTAGGTGGGTGATTAGAGCGATCGCTTGGTTTTTAGCTTTATTTTCTCAAGGTTGGTTTGGTATATTAACTGGCTTAATCTTGGCAACTACAGCGGCTTTCTTCGGTTGGCTGGGTTGGGGTCAGTGGCGAGAGTGGCGCAACCGCCGATGGTTAAAGAAATTGCCAGCAATGGAAAGCCTTTATCAACAAATGCTGCAATGGACAACCCAAAAAGGTTTAGGTAAACATCCAGCACAAACACCTTTAGAGTATGCCAGAGGATCATACCAGCATCATCCCCCAGCAACTGCTGAGGTAATAGATGAAATTAGCCAAGCTTATATTAGCTGGCGTTATGGTGGTCATACGCCTAACTTGAAGCGACTGCGACAAAGATGGCAAGGTATCAAAAAGGCTGGTAAGGCTGATAAGTAACTCCAGTTGCGGGTTATCAACTGACGTGTGTTTGCTAACCCTCAATTCATACGATGTTTTGTGTAAGGCCTATAGAAGAAACTCTAAATGCAATAAATCCTAAAATACCAAATATAGCTGCAGCTACACCCGTCTTTCAACCTGCCTCGTTAAGAATTATTTCCGTCGTTTCGGCATAGGACGCATTGCTTCCCGACCCAACATAAACATCCCTGCAACACCCAAACTAACAAACCAAACATATTGATACCAGTATTGCCGAATCTCCTCACCAGTGCTGAGTTCTGGATGCAAGGTGTTCAAGTACAGTAGTAGCACTAATATCATCAGTGCCCCAAAACCAACAAAGCTTAAGCCAACACGAATTCGTACTGGTCGCAGTTCAAAATCACTAATAGTGTCTAGGTCAATTTCTGCCAATTCCTTAAAGGAGTCATCTGCCAAAGATGAGGTTGCTTGGAATTTATTGCTCAGTTTTGGTGGCAAAATCGGCGACAGTGTTGCTACAGTTGGGCGGCGTAGTAAAGCCTCGGTATCTCGCAGCAATTGCAATGGCTTACGGCTAGTAGTTTGTTGAGCAAACTCTATATTGTCTGTGGAAGTTGGGGCATTGGCTTTACTTTCAAAATCCATAGTACGCTTCAGAAAAACCAGGATATACATAGCCTAGCGAATCATCAGAAAAATGCATCAAAATAATATAACTATGAATTATAAATTACTCGTCCATCTCTTTTAATGTTGCTAATGCCGATGGAGATAAGCGACTCAGATAGCGGAATATCCAGTACTTAAAGATAGTGTTTAAAATTACAGGAAATGTCGCAATAAATAAAAATATCGCATTTCTACTGGCTGGCAAACCTAAATGTTCTGCAAATCCTTCCAGAAGAACCTCCCACCCATCTGGGGAATGGAATCCTACGAATATATCTGTAAAGAGAATAATTATAAAAGCCTTAGCACTATCGCTCAATCCATAAACTATAGTATCTATGAAAGACTTCACAATCACAATTTCTTTTTTACTATAAACGATAATTATACTAAAAGAAATTAATGATATCAAATCAGCAAAAACATTACTAACCGCACTATTAGTTTTTAGATTAAATTCCTCAGCTATCTCAATTGCTTTGTCCTTTATTTTTTCTTGAATTACCTCAGAAGAAAGTGCTGGCACATTATTTAATAAAGATTCAAATCTCAAATTTTTTTGAAAATTAGATAATTCATGGAGAGCTTCTTTTTCCATGTCAGAATTGATGAAAATTTGAGATTTATTCTCTCCTCTAGTCTTTTCTAATATAGGAATCACTAACAATTGTTTAGATAAAATCTGAGTCAAAAGTGGAACAATAATTAAAGTGAGCAAAAATCTTAGACCAATCTTTGTTCTATTTTTAGAAATACGGTAATTTCTGACAAATTCTTCTTCTCCCTGTGGTGAAAAATCTCCTTTAATTTTATTAATAGTTCTGCCAAGAGACCCAGGTAAAGCTCTAGCTTTCTGATTTGGAGGCAGACGTTTAATATTAGACAATTCTGGTTGGTTATTGATTTCGCTCTGATTAACTTTTAGTAGTTCATTATTTGACAATAACTCACTGTTACTAATCAGGTCATCTTTGATAGCATATTTCTCTACAACTTCATCAATCACCTTCAGCTTTTCTAATAAAACAGAATTAGAGATATTGACAATTCCCCGACTAAGTTGGAATTCTGCCAGCCTGAACTTGATAATAGTTAAGTTTTTATCAAGATAGACTTGCCAATAAGACATCGCAGTTTCAGTATATTTTACTGATTCTGAAGATATTTTTTTACCTTCAAAATGTTCTATTTCGATGTTTTTAATTCTCTGAGCGGCTTGTTGAGCTTCTAAGAGTGCCCTTTCTGGTGTATCGAAAAACCAATTTTTAAGCGATCGCAAATAATTTTGCAAATTTTGGCGAAGCAATTCTGCTGTTTTGGTAAATGAATTTTTCATTATATGTATAAAGATTTATACCATGTGTATTATAATTACATAAATATGAAAAGTAGGTAATACCTAGTTTAAAATATTATTAACCATTAAGGCAGAGTATTAATAAACTCAGTATTCAACTTTATGGGAAACAAGCCTTAGAGGATGTTTTAAAAGTCCTTTCGTCGGTAGTAAAACGTTATCGATCCCCTCAACCTTGCGCCACCTTACGCCAGTCGAGGAATTGCCCGCTTTGAGTTGGGAGACAAAAAGGGAGCAATTACTGATTTTAATCAAGCTTTGCGGATTAATCCTAACTTGGCTCCCGCTTACACTGGTTGGGGGGTTGCCCATTATACATTGGGAGATAAACAAGGTGCGATCGCGGATTTACAGAAAGCTCCTGATCTCAATTTGGAACCTGACTTCTCACGGCATCTGGAAAACCTCACTTCTATTTCTCTCTCCTAAAAGAAGAGAGACTTTGAATTTTCAGGGGGTTAGGGGTTAGGTTTTTGGTGGACTTTTCCACATAACATGAAAAGTCAGATTTGGAATAAGGGAAAACAGATGATTATCAACAACTACTGGAGTTAATTAAAAAGCTTCAATAGTAAGGATATGGGAAAAATATTTTCTAACGGTTCTCCGTTGAGTCCAATACAGACTTAAGAGGTTGTTTAAAAAGTGTTTCACTGTGACTTCCATTGCCGCTATGTCAATTCGCCTCGATGCTGCGGTACAAGAATTATAGGTAAATGCTAAATTGATTAATCTTTAGTACTTTCAACAATTTTATCGACTTTTAAAACACGCCCTAATTAAAACATCCAAGAGATTTCTTTATTATTCCTTGAAGTAAATGTCATTAATTCTACCAATGCAGTCAGAGTTTAAATGATTGATATTAGAGGAGCCATAAAAAATCTCGAAGGATAAACGCAGTATGTTTAGCAGCCAAGTCATTATTCCCGGTTATCAAGTTAGCAAAGAACTTTATAACGGCTCTAGAACCCTAGTTTATCAGGGATATCGGGAAACTGATCAAAAACCAGTGGTGATTAAACTGCTAAAAAATCTTTATCCTACATTTAGCGAACTCGTACAATTTCGTAACCAGTACACCATTACCAAAAATCTCAACTATCCCGGAATCATTCAAACTTATACTCTGGAACCATACCAGAATGTTTATATATTGGTGATGGAAGACTTTGGGGGAATTTCCCTTAAAGATTATTTTGCCAACAATCATAATGTTGCATCTCTAAATGAATTTTTACACATCGCAATATCTTTATGTGATGCCTTAGATATACTTTCCCGTCATCGAATTATTCATAAAGATATAAAACCCGCCAATATATTAATTAATCCCGAAGCTAAGCAAATAAAGCTAATTGACTTTAGTATTGCCTCTTTATTACCACGGGAAACCCAAACGCTCATCAGCCCCAATGTATTAGAAGGTACGCTGGCTTATATTTCCCCAGAACAAACAGGAAGGATGAATCGGGGAATTGACTACCGGACTGACTTTTATTCTTTAGGTATTACTTTTTATGAATTACTTACAGGAAAGTTACCCTTTCAATCAAACGATGTGATGGAGTTGGTGCATTGTCATATTGCGAAACAACCTCCACTTTTAGGAAATAGCGAAGAAATTCCCCAAGTTCTTTGTGACATCGTGACCAAATTAATGGCAAAAAATGCCGAAGACCGTTATCAAAGCGCATTAGGGCTGAAATTTGATTTAGAAATTTGTTTACATCAGCTAAACGAAATTGGCAGAATTGATAGTTTTTCAATTGCTCAAAGAGATGTGTGCGATCGCTTCATTATTCCTGACAAACTCTATGGAAGAGAAACTGAAGTAGAAACCCTACTCCAAGCATTTGAAAGAGTTAGCCAAGGTGCTACAGAAATGATGCTGGTAGCGGGGTTTTCTGGGATTGGTAAAACTGCGGTTGTTAACGAAGTTCATAAACCAATTGTTCGTCAACGCGGTTATTTTATTAAAGGTAAATATGACCAATTTAATCGCAATATTCCCTTCAGTGCTTTTGTGCAAGCTTTCCGAGATTTAATGGCACAATTGTTAACAGAAAGCGATATTCAAATTCAGCAATGGAAAACTAAGATTTTAGAAGCGGTTGGTGAGAACGGACAGGTAATTATTGAAGTTATCCCCGAATTATCAAGAATTATTGGTCAACAACCACCTACTACAGAATTATCAGGAACTGCGGCCCAAAATCGATTTAATTTATTATTTCAGAAATTCACCAAAGTTTTTACGAGTGATGCACATCCATTAGTGATGTTTTTAGATGATTTGCAATGGGCTGATTCTGCATCACTGATGTTAATGCAGTTATTAATGGCTGATACAAAGCATTTTTTATTAATTGGTGCCTATCGTGATAACGAAGTCAACCCAGCACACCAGTTAATGTTGACTTTGAATGATATCCAAAAAACAGCAGCCACCATTAATAAGATTACTTTAGCACCACTGAGTCAAGAGCAGGTAAATCAATTAGTTGCTGACACACTTCAATGCTCAGAAAATTTGGCATGGACTCTTTCTCGCTTAGTATCTCAGAAAACTCAAGGTAATCCATTTTTTGCTACACAGTTCCTTAAAGCATTACATCAAGATGGAGTAATTGAATTTAACTTAGAATTGGGATGTTGGCAATGTGATATCACGCACATAAATCAGCGATCGCTCACAAATGATATCGTTGAATTTATGGCGTTGCAATTACAAAAATTGCCAGAATCAACTCAAGATATTTTAAAATTAGCTGCTTGTATCGGCAATCAGTTTGATTTAGAAACATTAGCGATTGTTTCTAAACAATCAAAAATAGAAACGGCTGTTTGTTTGTGGAATGCTTTACAGAAAGGTTTGATTTTACCTCAAAGTGAGGTTTACAAGTTTTTTGTGGGGTCAGAAAATCAAGCTCTTACTCAAGAAAATTCCGAAATTATTGGATATAAATTTCTCCACGATCGCATCCAACAAGCAGCTTATTCCTTAATTCCGTCCGATCAAAAACAAAAAACACATTTGATGATTGGTCAATTGTTATTGCAAGGGTTATCCGAGCAGGAGCAACAAGAACGGATTTTTGACCTAGTAAACCAACTGAATTTGGGACAAGGTGCGATCGCTGAAAATGATTCTCTTTCGAGCATTGCTACCTATGAGCAGCAAAAACAGCTGGCTCGCTTAAACCTGCAAGCAGGACAAAAAGCAAAACTGTCGGCTGCTTATCAAGCATCTCAGAGCTATTGTACTACTGGGATTGATTTATTACCCGTAACTGCTTGGCAGACTGACTATGAACTAATGTACAGTTTGCACCGTGATGGCTCAGAAGCAACTTATCTGTGTGGTAATTTTGACCGAGCCGAAGCCCTTTATGGGGAAGCACTAAGCTATGCTCAAACACCCCTGGACAAAGCAGTGATTTATCGCGTGCAAATGACTCAATATCAGCTTCAAGGACGCAATGCAGAAGCGATCGCTATGCAAAGCCAAAGTTTACAACTACTTGACTGGGAAATGCCTACAGAACAAGAGTTGATTCAAGCGAGTCTGGACAAAGAAATTGCCATAGTTAACAGATTTTTAAAGCAGCAGACTGTTGAATCCATTCTCAATCTTCCCAAAATGTCAGATGCCAGTATTGCAGAAATGTTGCGAATTTTACAAATTCTCTTCTATGCTGCATGGCTTAATGGTCAATCGACTTTAGGATTGCTAGTACTCGCCAAGATGACCACTTTATCTTTGCAGTATGGTAACAGCGATATGTCTCCCTTTAGCTATGCCGGTTATGCCTTAATTGCCAATGCCATCCTCAAGGACTTGGGAATAGCTTATCAGTTTGGAGAAATGGCGGTGCAACTTTGTGAACAGTTTGATAATGCAGATGTCCGGGGAATGACTAATTTTATCTTTGCTGCGGATGTCCATAGCTGGAGTCATCCAATTAGAGAAGCAGATACATACTATGACAATGCCTATAAGTATGGTATGGAAGCAGGGAACTGGTTGACCGTTGGCTTTATGATCATGCAAAGTGGTTCCGATCGCCTCACTTATGGTAAAAATCTAGATGACCTATATGCGATCGCCCAAGCCCATGCAGATTTTCTCCGTCGCATCAAAAGTTTAGAAAACCTAGATGCTTTAATCGTTGGAGTTATTCAACCAATTCGCAATCTTCTTGGTTTAACAAAAAATCCCTTCAGCTTTGATGACGATAGTTTCAGTGAAGCTGAGTATTTACAAAAATATAGAAATAGCCCTTATCATCTAGCTTGGTTATATTCTGTCAAAATCCGCCATGCTTATTTATTTGACTACAAAGCTGCATACCCAGATTTAATTCCCCAACTGAGCATAATTGAAAACACCATCTCTAGCCATGCAAAAGTCCCTTCTAGCGTGTTTTATGTAGCATTAATGCATCTATCTCTAGCTGAAATTGCTAGCGACGAGCAAGAGCGTCAGTTCCATTGGCAAGCGCTAATTCCCCTAGAGGAACGCTTAAACAGTTGGGCAAAAGCCTGCCCAGAAAATATTCTCCACAAGTGTCTGCTAATACTTGCAGAAAAAGCACGCTTAAAGGGACAAAAAGCAGAAGCACTCGATTTTTACGAACAAGCCATTGCTCAAGCTCAACGTCAAGGTTATGGCTATGAAGAAGCCCTCGCCAGCGAACTTGCAGCTAAATTTTTCCTCAATTGGGGCAAAGAAAAAGCCGCCTCAGATTATATACATGAAGCCTACTATTGCTATAGCCGTTGGGGTGCAAAAGCCAAAATCTTGGACTTAGAAAAACACTATCCTCAACCTCTCAAACCCATCCTAGAACAGCAACGACTTACCCTCAACCCCCTAGAAACTATTAGCTTGCGTGGAACTTCCTCATCTGGTTGTACAAATAGTACTGGCAGTACTGCTATTTCCGATGGTCTGGATTTTACCTCTGTCCTCAAAGCAGCTATTGCTATTTCCAGTTCTCTGGAATTAGAGCAACTTATTGCCAGCCTCACTCGCATTATCATAGAAAACTCTGGTGCAAAAAAAGCTGTGCTGCTGCTTCCTGAAGCAGGCAATTGGCAAGTTCGAGCAATTACTTTTATTGAGCATAAAAAAATGCAGACTATACTCGAACCTCAATCACTAGATAATTGTCGAGACATTCCTTTAAATATTATCTATTATGTCAAAAATACCCAACAAAAAGTTGTGATTGACAATTGCAAAACAGATATCCCTGGTTTAATTGGAGAATATGTACTGCAACATCAACCCAAAAGTATATTTTGTACTCCGATTATTAATCAAGGGCATTTAGTGGGAATTCTCTACCTAGAAAATCAACTGACTCAAGGAGTATTTTCTAGCGCTCGTCTCAAAGTCATTCACTTATTGTCTTCTCAAGCAGCAATATCCCTAGAAAATGCTCGACTTTATCAACAAGCTGGACAAGCATTACAAGATTTACAACAAGCACAACTGCAAATTGTCCAAAGTGAAAAAATGTCTGCACTGGGTAATTTAGTTGCTGGAATTGGCCATGAAATGAATAATCCATTAGGCTTTATTTTTGCTACTCTCCAACAAGTTAAACCGACCCTGAATGATATTGTTAAACACTTAAAGCTATATCAAAAGACCTTGACCAACAAGAGTGATGAAATCAAAGACCATGCCGAAGAAATTGACTTAGATTATACCTTGGAAGACTTACCCAAAATGATAGATGCAATGGTGGTGGCTTGCGACAGGTTGACAAATATTAGTACTAGTCTCCGCACTTTTTCCCGTGCTGACAAAGATTATAAAGTGCCATTTAATATACATGAAGGAATTAATAGTACAATATTAATCCTCAAACATCGCTTGAAAGCAAATGAAGAACATCCCGCTATTGAAGTAATTACTACCTATGGAGATTTACCTTTGGTTAATTGTTTTCCAGGTCAATTAAATCAGGTATTTATGAATATCATAGCTAATGCAATTGATGCGTTTGAAGAATCAAATATTGGGCAGAGCTTTGCAGAAATTCAAGCTAATCCTAACCGGATTACAATTACAACATTAAAGGCAGATAAATATGTAAAAATATCAATTGCTGATAATGGTCAAGGGATTAATGAAGCGGTCAAACAAAAGATTTTCGATCATTTATTTACTACCAAAGAGGTAGGTAAAGGAACGGGTTTAGGATTAGCGATCGCTAAGTCTATTGTGGTAGAAAAACATGACGGGAGTTTGGATGTGAATTCTACACCAGGTAAAGGAACTGAATTTGTCATCACCTTACCGATTCTCGCTTGATTTAACCTGAGTTCGACGGAAGAAAAAGTCTGAAAACTCTACTACACGCAATTTAGGTATTTCAGCCATGTTTAGCAGCCAGCGATCGCTCAATGGTAAAGTTTCTTTTATCTACCCTATCTATGGCAATACTTGCCGGGTTTTGGGGGAAAGGGAATAAAACCTTATATATCGAGCCTTCCACTTCTTTTTCCCTTGAACCAAGCAGTATTGCCACCTATGGTTGCTTATGTTTGCAAAATAAATATCTTAGCTGTATAGCTTGGCAAGTCAGTGACTAAACCATCTTCTCCAGATTTCACTTCCCGATTACCAACCCAATCCCGCCAATCTTCAGTAGTTGGAAAGTTGGAAATTTTATATTGATTTAGACTCCGATCGGAGAAATTTACCACAACGACGACATGAGAATTTTGCTCATCCCAACGGCTGTAAGCCAGCACTTTATCATCTGCATTTTCGTAGAAAAACTCAACATTGTCACTTTGCAAAGCTGGAGTTTGCTGGCGTAGAGCAATCAGCTTTTGATAATACTCAAATAAATCATAATTTTGGTCGTTTAACAACAAAGACCAATTAATCTTCTGTGGCTTAGTCACATCTTCACTTTTTTGCTGGTATTCGCCAAACTCTTCTCCCATCCACAGCATCGGTACACCCATCGCCGTCATTAACAAAACAGCTGCTAACTTGGCTCGTTCGAATGCCGTTGCGTCAAAGATGCCACAATTGCCTAATTCTCGTAATAGACGTTCGCGATCATGGGTTGCCAAATAATTTATCACATTGGTAGCGATCGCATAACCCTGCTGTTTGGGGTCTAAAATCTGCTTGAGTTGTTCTAATTCAAATGATTTTCCACAAATATATGGAACTAAAAAGTAGCGAAAGCTCTCATGCCAACAAGCATCTAATGGCCCATCTGGCTTGACTACAGTGTTTGTATCGGGAATGTGTTCAGCAATGTTGTAAAACGGCTTGGGTGCAGCATGGCTTTTCGCTTGCTTAGTTAGCCAGTTGAGAAATTCAAAGTTAGCCAATTGCCGCACTGCATCAAAGCGAATTCCATCAATGTGATACTCCTGAATCCAAAACTTTACCACATCGCCGATGTATTCCCATGCAGGCTGAATATTTAAGTTTTTGTCGTAATTATCATAGTTAAATTCCGGCCCCCAGTAATTATCTGGGTCTTCAGGATAATGTTTGTGTTCGTAGTACCAGTAATTGCGGTCAATTAGTATTAAGGGGCATTCTTCATCTGTGTGGTTATAAATTCCATCCATAAAGACGCGAATACCTCTACCATGACACTCGTCAATCAATCGCTTTAAATCTTCTGTTGAACCATAACTAGATTCTGTAGCAAAGAAGTGACGAACTTTATAGCCCCAGTTATAATCACCAGGGTACTCATTAACTGGCATTAATTCAATTGCATTAATTCCCAATTCGCAAAGGTAATCTAACTTAGCAATTATCCCTAGATATTTGCCTCGCTCGTGAGAATCAACTTCATCACCAGTAAAATCAGCAACATGCATTTCATATATGACTAATTCCCGATTATCAGGCAACGGCATTTCATCGTGTTGCCAAAGGTAAGTATCAACAACGCGTTGCCCATCTTGAATACGGACTATACCGTACTTTTCTGTTTCATTAACTTCTGTTGCTTTAGGATCAATGACATCGATCCATTCATCAGGTGCAAAATTTGGACTTTTGGTTTGAATGCGAAATTTATATTGATAAACGCCATCTTCCAGTTTAATTTTAGTGCGAAAACAACCATCTTCACTTTTTGACATTGGAATTTCTTTCCAATCCGAAAAAGACCCGATTAAAGCAGCTCCTTTATTGCGAGGAGCAAACAATGTAAATTCAGTTAAATTTGCCATTTTTATACTTTTAGCTCTTTCTCTACGTATAGTAAATAAAAATATTATCTAATAAAAAATAATTTGTGGCTTCTTTCTTAAGTGTGAATAAAACACGGGAGTCAGAGCTGCTATTTGCATTCCTGACTCCCCACACTCTACAATAATTATTATTAGCAAGTACTCATTCAATACTTTTCGGATAAGCATAAACGGCTTTCTTTCAAAAAATATTAATTATAGCGGTGTTCTTAATGAGTAACAGTAATAGCTTATTATGCTGAAAATTTTAGTGACAGGTGCAACTGGAAACGTCGGACAAGAAGTTCTTCGCTTACTGCAATCCCACGATTGTAATGTCTGTGCCGCAGTTAGAAATCCAAACAGCGCTAAACACCTCTTAGGCAGCAATATCCAAACTATTCCCTTCGACTTTACCAATCCTGACACCTTTGATTATGCTTTTTTTCAAGTAAATAAACTTTTTTTAGTGCGTCCGCCTGCCCTTGCTAATATTCGTAAACAAATTGCCCCAGCCCTAAATGCTGCAAAACTTGCAGGCGTTGAGCATATCGTATTTCTTTCAATACTGGGAGCCGAACGCAACCCTTTTGTGCCACACTCCCAAATTGAACGCTATATAAACCAATTGGGTATTAAAGCCACCTTTTTACGGTGCAGCTTTTTTATGCAAAATCTTAATACTACACACAGAGAAGACATCAAAGTTCGTGGGGAATTGCTTCTTCCAGCTGGTAACGGGAAAACAAGTTTCATTGATGTGCGGGATATTGCTGCCGTTGCAGTTCGTACTTTACTCGAAGATGGGCATCAGGGAAAAGCATATCCGCTTACGGGTGCAGAAGCCTTAACCTATTACGAAGTAGCAGACATTTTCACATCGATTTTAGGTAAACCGATACGCTATAATCCTTCTCTGCTAAAGTTTATTCAACAAATGCGCTCATCGGGGCTGCCAATAGACTTTATTTTAGTAATGCTATTAATCTACACTACAGCTCGGTTAGGATTGGCAGGCAACATCACATCTGATACTGAGCAATTGCTCAATCGTTCACCTCTAACCATACGGCAGTATATCGAAGACTATCGACAGTTTTGGTTATAAGTTTATTTTGCTCTCTGTCAGCAGTTATAATTCCATTATTTCTAAAATTTAACGTCCATTTTCCCCATTTTAGTACGGTGATGCCTACACATAAAAATATTTGATAAATAATTTCTTATAACATTGTTAAGCTCAGAATACTACGCTTAAAAGGTATTATATATTCAAGTAATTATGTTGACTTTACCAGTGTCAATATCGTAACAAGCACCAACAATTTTCAGTTTACCTTCACTGAGCAATTTAGCTAAAATTGTTGAGCTTTCCTGCAATTTTTCAGTCTGATATTGAATATTGGCAATAACTGCATTTTGCATATTATCACCCGTTCTTAACTTTACTCTTTCAACAGATGGTTTGATGCCCTCAATAATCAAACCAATTCTTCCAGGAAGTGGTTCGTTTTTGATTGCTTCTGCCACTGCACCGCATCTTTTATGACCTAAAACCACAATCAACTGCGAGCCCAATACTGTTGCAGAGTATTCCAGACTACCTATAACTGTGTCACTGACCACATTACCAGCAACTCGCACGACAAATAAATCTCCAAGTCCTTGATCAAAAACGATTTCCGCAGGGACTCTGGAATCTGCACAGCCCAAAATGGCGGCAAAGGGATATTGAGCTTTAGCGACTAATCGCAGATGTTCTAATGATTGATCGGGATATTGGCGTTTTTGATTGATAAATCTTTGATTCCCATCTAGTAAGCGTTTGATAGCTTCATTAGGACTCACTGGATTAGAGCTAACTGGGTGAATATCAGCAATAGCAGTTTGCTCTCTATTCCAAAAGCTATCACCAAAAGCAGTAGCCGCAATACCTACCACACTGGCAAATTTTAAGAAGTCACGTCGTCCTACAAATCCATTAATTCGACTCATTAATCTAGCTGATAACAACAAAGCTGTTTTCAGGAAGATATCATCTTCAAGCAAGATGCAAGAGTACCATCGTACACCATTTAAGAGTCATTTAATCTTCATGTGCGATCGCTACGGCTACTTTATCTATAGCAATTCGCTTGGATTTCTGTTCGCGCAGCGTGGCGTAGCCATAATTATTTTCGTAGGAGGCAAGAGGCAATCTTGCTAAAGCCAAGAAGCCTTTTTCAGGTGTACTGAATGTTTTCAGAAATCGAATATTAGTTCTATAGGATTCCTAAATATCTATCATTTGGCAGAGATAAATTTCATTTTAATTTCATTTTTTAATGAAATACTATAAACAAGTACGTAAAAAAATATTTTTGAGATTTTTGCAGTTGTAACAGATGACAAGTGATTACTAAAAATATATTAGCCGGGGGAAAAATTCTGTGGTTGAGGCTTTCCCGTCAGCTGCTTCGACCAAGGCGCTTGGCTTTTGTTGAAGCTTGCATAATTGGTTTAGTTTCTGGGCTAGCAGCAGTTCTGCTAGGACAGGCGGTAGACTGGGCGGGAGCATGGCGAGTACATCTTTCCTACATCTGGCCTGCCTACTTGGTACTACCAGGCATTGGACTGGTAGGGGGAATCTTAGCTGGTTGGCTAGTAGAGCGCTTCGCACCTGAAGCATCAGGTAGTGGGATGTCTGAAGTCAAAGCCGTATTGGCTCGTGTGCCGATGCCATTAAATCTGCGAATCGCTTTGGTCAAGCTGGTCAGCGCTACACTAGTTCTGGGTTCTGGAATGCCTTTAGGACGGGAAGGGCCAACTGTTCAAATTGGGGCAGCTTTGGCAAATCAACTTAGTAATTGGGTACCGACTTCACCAGAGCATCGTCGCCAACTTATCGCCGCCGGAGCTGGGGCTGGATTAGCTGCGGCTTTTAATGCACCGATCGCAGGTGTGCTGTTTGTAGTGGAAGAATTACTCCAAGATGTGTCAGGTATCACTCTTGGCACTGCGATTTTGGCTTCTTTCATCGCTTCAGTCATCTCCCGGCTGTATGGTAGTCACAGCTTGGATCTGAATCATCTGGATTTAGGATTTTCACATACCACTTTCTTCGCTCAGGAAATCCCTTTCTACTTGATTTTGGGGGTGCTGGGTGGGTTAATAGGCATTCTGTTTAATAAAAGTATTCTTGCAAGTCTGGCAATTAATCGGCGTTTCCTCAACCTGAGTTTACCCTGGCGAATTGGAATTGTGGGGTTAGTGACTGGTGTTGCGATCGCTCTGTTACCTGTCACCTTTCGCAATAATGCTGGGCTGAGAGAAATTTTGCTTGTAGGTAGTGGTAATTGGCTATTTGCAGCGATCGCTCTTTTAGTCCAATTTACCCTAATTATTTTAACCTACGGCTCAGGAGCGCCAGGGGGTTTGCTGGTTCCCACATTGGTCTTGGGTGCTGCCCTTGGCTATTTGGTTGGTGCTGTCGAACAGAGTTTGCTGGGAATGAGTGCTGCAACAACCTACGCTCATGTGGGGATGGCTGCACTTTTTAGCGCCGTCTCTAAAGTGCCGATTACAGCAGTCGTCATTGTGTTTGAGATGACGACAGATTTCAATCTGGTGCTACCGTTAATGATTGTATCTGTGATTGCTTATTTAGTAGCGGAAAAAATTGACCCGCGATCGCTCTATGACCTTCTACTAGAGTGGAAAGGGATTCACATTACAAAAGAGCCAGGCACAGAGGGGATTTTAGCACAAATAACTGCCGCAGATGTGATGCAGCGACGTGTCGAAACCCTATCTAGCCAGATGAGTATTGATGAGGCAGTGCAGGCATTTTCCGACTCTCACCATCGCAACTTCCCAATTTTAGAAAAAGGTAAAGTTGTTGGCATTATCACTCAGAAAGATTTAGTTAATCTTGCCTCGCAACAGTTAAGTGGAAATACAACTATCAGCAAGATTATGACACCAGAGCCAGTAACAGCGAGTCCCACAGCGACGCTGGCTTATGTGCTGCATATACTTAATCGTTATCACTTAAGTTGCTTGCCTGTTACAGAAGGTCGGAAGCTAGTAGGAATTATTACTCGTAGTGATATTATCCGTGTAGAAGCAGAGAGGTTGAGTGGTAATACCCAACAGATAGAATCGAAATCAGCACCTTCTTATGTGATTTACCAAACTCGCGCTCCAGCTACAGGCAAAGGAAGGTTACTAGTGCCACTTTCGCATCCACAGACAGCCGAGACTTTATTGGAAATGGCTGGGGCGATCGCTAGAGCTAACAATTACGAAATAGAATGCCTACAAGTAATTATTGTTCCATCTAACCGTATCCCATCTGAAACACCAGTACAAATTACCAAAAGCCTTGAGCTTTTACAGAAAGCAATACTGTTAGGAGAGAAGTGGCGGATTCCCGTTCACACCCAGATTCGAGTTACCCATAATGTCGCTGGAGCAATTTTGGAGACTGTCAAAGATCGACATATTGATTTGGTATTAATGGGATGGAAAGGCACTACATCAACTCCTGGTAGAGTTTTCAGCCGAGTGGTAGATACCATAATTCGACAGGCAGGTTGTGATGTTGTCTTGGCTAAATTGGATGATAAAAGAGCTTTTGACCGTTGGTTGCTGCCAATGGCAGGTGGCCCTAACTCCAGCCAAGCAATTCGGTTATTACCTGCTCTTGCTTCCTTAAGTAAATCCCCCCAAATCAATCTATGTCAAATATTCCAGCCTACTAAGTCTCTACCTGACACAACATTACTAGATAAATCTGTTCACTTTCTCCAACGCCGAGTTAAAGGTAAAGTGGTGGCGACTCCAGTCCAAGCCAATTCTGTTTCTGAGGCTGTACTTGAATGCGCCCAGCAAGACAATAGTGATGTTATTGTTTTGGGAGCTAGCCGTGAAAGTCTACTACAACAGGTAATTCAAGGAAATATTGCAGAAAATATTTCTCGCAAGAGTAATTGCACAGTTATTATGGTCAAAACTTAATTACGTAGGCGCAAGCTTACACGTAGGGAATTACGAATTAGTTTTGACTTTCATCGGCGAGTATACAGTAAAGGTTGCACCTTAATTAGGGCAGCTATGAGCAATAATACTGCTCCAGTTAATGCACTCGTCCAGTTTTTCAAATCTGTTACCCTAGTACCCACCCTTGATAACTAACGCTTATTTAGCAAACAATCTGACTCCAGAACCAGTGATTTGTTTGGCGATCGCACTAATTTTTTGAGTCCATGAATGATCTGGATACCGCAAACAGAAGATTCCACCACTCCCTAATTCAAACATCTCTTCACAAACAGGGAGTATTCCAGCCACAGGGGTTTTGTAGGTATTCTCCACTCGTTTCCCCAACTCTTTGAAATCTAAAGATGGCAGAGCTTTGTTGATCACTATTAGCATTTTAGGTACTTCTAGCTTACGAGCAACATCTATCGCCACTGCTGTACCTTGATAATCTTGTTTATCTGGACGGAGAATCAGCACCAAGACATCAGAAAGAATAATAGATAGCAATGTTTCTTCGTTAATGCCAGGATGAGTATCGATCAACAGATAGTCAAGTTTTAAACGACGAACTAGATTATGTAAACCATCATTCAGCCGACGTGCATCATAGCCCTCGCGCAAGATTCGAGAAATGTCACTCATCTTAATGCTGGAAGGAATTAGATGAATACTTCCCTGGCGACCAAAAAATGTTTGTTTTTGTTTGAGAATGGCGCTAACGTCATAAACGGCTTCTTCAATTTGACAACGACCCCAAAGATAATCGTTCAAGGTGTAGCGAATTCGTTCTTGTTCAAGACCAAATAGAACGTGGATTCCAGGAGATTGGATATCTGTATCAACTATCCCAACTCGCTTTCCAGAACGAGCGATTAGGGCAGCAAGATTACTCGTGACGTTTGACTTACCAGTTCCGCCTCGGAATGAGTGAATGGAAATAATTTCAGACATAATAAATCCTCAATACTAATTTTTAATTCGTAATTCTTAATTATTAATTTGGAGTATTTCGTTTATTTCTGATTGCTTTTGCCTCCTCCTGCAATTTTTGGAATGTTTTTGATTCAGCAATTTCTGCAACTTCACGCGCACGTTTAGCTTCATCAACTTCTATACGCAGTGTATGCAACTGCTGTCTGAACTGTTGTTCACGGGCAGAAATTTCATGCACCATGCGTTGAAAAACTCGTCCTAATTGTCCTAACTCATCATGACGTTGCACAATCGATGTTAGCTTTTCACGATCGTACTCTTGTGCTTCTTCGACACTAATTTCATTCATACTAATTTTCTGAGCAAGTTGTGCCATTGGTTTAAGCGGTTGCAGTACATTTCGCTTTAACAAATAATTAATGAGCAAAATCATGATGGCGAAGATCGTAATAAATAAGCTAATGAATAGAACAAAAGCACGATGAGCATCCTCAAAGACTTGCTTGGCAGGAATATAAATAATTTGTGTGCCTAAAACTTCATTGAGTTCCCACCCAAAGCCATTTTCTGAACCATAACTAGCAATCTGACTTTTTGGAGCAACTTCAGGAGTGCTATGACAGCGTAGACACGTTGGATTATTAATGGAAAATGGACGAGCGTTATAAAACATTTTCTCGTCATAAGAATCATGAAAACCGGATATGTTTTTCAACCCTGGTTCCTTGCGAAACCGTTCGATAAGTTCCATCTCAAATGCATCTGCTTTATCTCGTAAGTTAGTTGGATTTAGGTTGGCATCTTTGTATAAAAAATCTTTAAAATCTTTGTTTTTTCGAAGATTATCAAACACTTCTCTTACTGCAAAGCTGGGAACAATTTCAGGGATAAATGTGGCTTGAGTGTCCAGCATTGGTGTCAAAATAGGATTGATACGCGTGTGAGTATAGTTCCTCACTGAGTTCATAGTTTCTGCAATAACTTGGCTACGATAAGCGATTTCGGCTTCTGCTTTTTGCTCAAGTGCATGAGATAAAGCAAAACCACTAACTGCGATCGCACCGATGAACACCAGTAATAAAAGTAAAGTAAATTTAGTTGCTAATTTGAATCTATTAAACATTGTTGTTTGAGTTTTTATTTACAACATTGCTAGAGACTGATAACTATAATTTCTTAATTTAGTTGAGTTAGTGATGGATGTAGAATACTCTCATTTATTAGGATCAATCCTAGTTTTGCATTCATACTTCTACGTTTAGTCATACTACGATATTGCAGTGAAATGCCACATCGAAAGCAAATCCATGACTTTTGTAGTAACTAGCTTGGTTAGCCTATGACGAAAGTCTTACCTATTGCCCAATACCATATAGCGAAAGTCAGACCACATCTACTTACTTCGCTTAGGTAAAATCCTAGACGTTTTTCAGATGTACATAACTAAGTTGATTTCGTATTCTAAAGACATCAAGCGAGGGAAGCGGTAAGCGACTAACCAGCAAATCACTCTTTCTGCTTGATATAACACACATTACACATTAAGGAAAAAACATCATGTCTGACAACATTAAACCCGTAGAATTATCTGCTGAAGAATTGGACAACGTTGCTGGTGGTGCTTTTAGCTTCGTCGATGCTGACAACTACAACGCAATTGATCAGCAAGCTGGTGCAACTGTTCTCGGTGCTAATGGCGGTATTAGTTCTTTGAACACTCAGCAAACTGCTGTATCTCATCAAAGTCTGCATGAAATCAAAGCAACTGGTTTCTTTCCTTCCACTCTTGAAAGTTAGTAACAGAGCAGTAATTACACAGAGCAGAACTCAATAAAGTGTTCTGCTTGATAAACCATACACATTACACATTAAGGAGAAAACATCATGTCTGACAACATTCAACCCATAGAATTATCTGCTGAAGAATTGGACAACGTTGCTGGTGGTGCTTTTAGCTTTGTCGATGCTGACAA
This sequence comes from Nostoc sp. FACHB-133, assembly GCF_014698055.1. Taxonomy (NCBI): domain Bacteria; kingdom Bacillati; phylum Cyanobacteriota; class Cyanophyceae; order Nostocales; family Nostocaceae; genus Nostoc; species Nostoc sp. FACHB-133. Next base: position 13,636 of record NZ_JACJSH010000023.1, on the reverse strand, counting down.
CTACAACGCAATTGATCAGCAAGCTGGTGCAACTGTTCTCGGCGCTAATGGCGGTATTAGTTCTTTGAACACTCAGCAAACTGCTGTATCTCATCAAAGTTTGCATGAAATCAAAGCAACTGGTTTCTTTCCTTCCACTCTTGAAAGTTAGTAACAGAGCAGTAATTACACAGAGCAGAACTCAATAAAGCGTTCTGCTTGATAGAACACACATTAAACACATTACACATTAAGGAGAAAACATCATGTCTGACAACATTCAACCCGTAGAATTATCTGCTGAAGAATTGGACAACGTTGCTGGTGGTGCTTTTAGCTTCGTCGATGCTGACAACTACAACGCAATTGATCAGCAAGCGGGTGCAACTGTTCTCGGTGCTAATGGCGGTATTAGTTCTTTGAACACTCAGCAAACTGCTGTATCTCATCAAAGTTTGCATGAAATCAAAGCAACTGGCTTGTTCCCTTCCACTCTTGAGAATTAGTAACAGTTTTATTTGAGATAACACACACATTACACATTAAGGAGAAAACATCATGTCTGACAACATTAAGCCCGTAGAATTATCTGCTGAAGAATTGGACAACGTTGCTGGTGGTGCTTTTAGCTATGTCGATGCTGACAACTACAACGCAATTGATCAGCAAGCGGGTGCAACTGTTCTCGGCGCTAATGGTGGTATTAGTTCTTTGAACACTCAGCAAACTGCTGTATCTCATCAAAGTTTGCATGAAATCAAAGCAACTGGCTTGTTCCCTTCCACTCTTGCTAGTTAGTAACAGTTTTATTTGAGATAACACACACATTGCACATTAAGGAGAAAACATCATGTCTGACAACATTAAGCCCGTAGAATTATCTGCTGAAGAATTGGACAACGTTGCTGGTGGTGCTTTTAGCTTTGTCGATGCTCACAACCTCAATGCATTGGATCAGCAAACTGGTGGAACCGTTCTTGGTGCTAATGGCGGTATTGGATCTTTCACCGCTCAACAAACTACTGTATCTGAACAAGATTTGCACGAAATCAAAGCAACTGGCTTCTTTCCTACCACTCTTGAAAAATAGTAACTAATTACACAGGGCAGAACTCAATAAAGCAGATTGCTTTATTGAACACAGATACAACACACATTAAACACATTACACATTAAGGAGAAAACATCATGTCTGACAACATTAAGCCCGTAGAATTATCTGCTGAAGAATTGGACAACGTTGCTGGTGGTGCTTTTAGCTATGTCGATGCTGACAACTACAACGCATTGGATCAGCAAGCTGGTGCAACTGTTCTCGGCGCTAATGGTGGTATTAGTTCTTTGAACACTCAGCAAACTGCTATATCTCATCAAAGTTTGCACGAAATCAAAGCAACTGGTGTCATTCCTCCCACTCTTGAAAGTTACTAACCAAAACTTAATAAAGCGTTCTGCTTGATAAACCATACACATCATAAATTAAGGAAAAAACATCATGCCTGACAACAATCAACCCGTAGAATTATCTTCTGAAGAACTAGATAACGTTGCTGGTGGTGCTTTTAGCTTTGTCGATGCTCACAACTTCAACTTTTCAGATAAGCAAAGTAGTGCAGTGATTATCGGTGCTGATGGCGGCATTGCATCCTTCAACAGTCAGGAAACTACTATATCTAAACAAGATTTGCACGAAATCAAATTCACTGGAGAAGAATTTCCTAGCGGAATTCCTAGTAATTTATTTCTAGGCTCATAATCAACACCATAAGGAGAAGGACAACGATCATGGAAAATGTGCAGCCTAATGAAATGCTGGAACTATCCAATCAAGAACTTGATTATATTGCCGGTGGCGCAACTAGCGATGTCTTTGGAACAAACGCAAATGCTATAGATTCTCAGTTTGGTTTTGTGGAAATTCCTAAAGAAGGCGGCATTAAGAGCGTTACCTTTCAAGTAAGCGTTTTCTCTGAGCAAGACCTTAGAGAGTTTAAGGAAGCCGGTATTTCTAGCCCTGAAGCTTGATCTGGATTTCTCGGTTTGACGAATTTCGGGAGCAGGAGGGGTTGTTAACCATGAGCCTAGCAGCCAATCAGTTAACTCCCTCCGCCTTATTTAACTTTAACACGTGGGGTCAAGGAGCTTCTATGTCAGGTGACGAAATTACTCCGAATGATGAAGCGATCGAACTATCAGATGAAGAGTTAGACGATGTAGCTGGTGGTTTCAATTTGCAGTTTACATCTACACGATTTCACAGATCGACAAGGGGATTTAGCCAACAATCATCACGAAGAGGAGGGTTTCACTCAAAACGGTCGGCTTTTCATGCAGAGACAACAGACTCTTCTGTGTTCCACCTCTCCATCACCGACGCGACAACAGAGGATCTAAAGGTTCTTGGTGAGTTGTTTGGAGATATATCTGCGATCGAAGGTTCTACATAAACGGAGTTTCTCAAATCAATTGCAGTTGAGCAAAACTTGTCCAACTGCTTTCTGAAATTATTCTTGTGTGATTAATAATTTCACTTTCATAAAATTAGGTCAATTTAGTAATAAATGAAATGACAAGGAAAAAATGGCAATGGAAAACAAAAAGCAAAATGAATCACAAGAGCTATCGCTTCAAGAACTCGCAAATATTTCGGGTGGTATTGCCGTAGGCGAGCATTATCCAGGTGAGTATCCTACGGACGATAAATATAAGGATTTGTCTGAAGCGATCGCAAACAAGCTTGAGAATATAAAGCTTCCTTATTGGAATGGCAATAAACCAATAAGCGTTGAGCCGAATGAAGGTCGCGGTGATTGATGCTAAAAACCTGTAGCAACTCATCAACCTAGTTAATCGCGCAATGGGGAGTTGAAAAATTCAAAATTCAAAATTGCGGAAAGTCTAAGTTAAGGCTTCTCTATATCTGAACCATAAATTAAATTACGAATTACGAATTACCCGTCTCTATTTCTCTCCCGTTAGCAGAACACAAGGAAGTTAAATTATGACAGAAGTTCTACTTAAGGAACTGACAAATAGCGATATTGACTGGATCTTGGCAACGGGTCAAAGAGAAGAAATTACTGCTGGTACGACCCTCATCCGCCAAGGAACACCTGTTGATGCTCTCTACATTCTGCTTGATGGTGCATTAAGCGTTTCTGTGGCTCAGGCTGACGATAATCCCATTGGTCGGGCATTTGCCGCCCTTGAAGGTGGCGAACTATCTGGACGAGAGGTTGCATTGCTGGCAAATGGTGAAGTTGTAGGAGAAATGCCTTTTTTAGCCTCCTACCAATCTTCAACTACAGTCAAAGCTGCGAGAAAGTCCCTGGTGTTGATGATTCCTCAGCAGCAATTGATTCAAAAATTGCAAGAAGATGTCACCTTTGCAGCCCATTTTTATCGAGCGATCGCAGTTCTACTTGCTCACCGATTAGAGCAGATGATCGGTCAAATTGGCCAAAGCACAGTCGTGCTTTTTCAGCCCCAAATTCGAGAAATCTTATTCACATTTGCAGAATTAAATGATAGCGATATTGGTTGGATGATTGTTGCAGGAAATGCTATGAGACTTCCTGCGGGAACAGTGTTGTTTCAAGCCGGAAGACCCGTTGATGCTCTCTATATTTTATTAGATGGCAAGATGGTGGCTTCTATTGCTGAAGATACAAGCAATCCTCTCACCCGCGCCTTTTCAACTTTAGAACAGACAGATCATATCGAACGGGAGTTTGCGAGATTATCGCGGGGTGACATAGTTGGCGAAACGCCCTTTGTCGAAGCCAGTCCACCTGCGATGACAATTCGCGCGGTTGAGGATGCGACTGTGTTATCGATTCCCAGATGGCGGCTTTCTGCCAAATTGTTACACGATGTGGGTTTTGCTGCCCGATTTTATCGAGTCTTAGCGATTTTGTTAGCAGATAAACAGCAAGGAATCATTAATAGTCTGGGTTACGGCAGGATTAACTATAGCTCAGGTAAATCTTTAGATGAACGCTTGACTTATGAAGATGAACTGAGTTCTAGCTTTTTGGCTCAAGTGACATTGGCGGGGACTCGATTTGATTGGATGCTGAAGCAGATTCGCGGGAATTGAACTGGGGACTGGGGACTGGTGAATAGGGATTGGGGATTGGGTATTAGGAAAAATTTACTCTTTATCTCTATCTCTAATCTCTATCTCTGTTGTCTTTAGCTTTTACTTTTAAAGTATCCAATTCCCAATTCCCATTTCCAATTCCCAATTCCCAATTCCCAATTCCCAATTCCCAATTCCCAATTCCCAATTCCTAATATACAAATTTCTACAACTTAAATGGAGTCAGTATGGTAACGGTCAACAAAAGCAATCTATTCCGTAAAGAAGCACTTGATCGTTTATCCTCCCCGGAGCGGCTCGATCAACTTATGCAGGTGGTTCAACCAAAGAAATGGATTCCGTTAACTGCGATGGGATCTCTAATTGTTGTTGGACTTGTTTGGAGTGTTTTTGGTCGCATTCCCATTACTGTAGCTGGACAAGGCGTACTGGTTTTTCCTAGCAAAGTCGTTGGGTTCCAGTCTCCTAGTTCCGGGCAGATTCTTATGCTTTTTGTTCGTACAGGCGATGAGGTGAAGAAAGGACAGGTACTAGCGACAATCGACCAAACTGAACTTCAAGATAAGTTGAAACTTGCACGAGTCAAGCTTGCTCAACTTCAGGAACAAGACCAAAATGCCAATTCTCTGCAACTTCAGCGAACGGTTTTAGATAAGGGTGCAATTGGGCAACAACGTCAAGCACTTTTGCAAACTCTCAAAACAACCCAATCACTAACACCAATTCTCAGAAGTAAAGGTCTGGAGTCGATTCGGCAAGAGCGTCAGAACTTACAGGAACAGTTGCAGACAACGCGAGATTTGATGCCCACGTTCAAAGAACGATTTGACATTCGCCAAAAGTTACGCGAAGAAGGAGCAGTTTCGAGTGATACCGTTCTTCAGGCGCAACAGGAATTTCTCAATAGTAAAACTAAAATCAATGAAATAGAATCGCAACTGAAACAACTTAATGTTAAAGAAGCGGATGCAGAACGAGAATTCTTAGCAAATATCAATTCAACAAAAGAATTGCAAGCACAGTTAGCAGTACTAGATAGTAAGTTTGCTGGGCAAGCAGAACAAGATTTAGCTATTTCTACTAATCGCAGAAAAGAAATCCAAGACACCCAACGAGCGATCGCAGAATTAAAATTAGAAATCAAAGCAAACAGCCAGGTAACTAGCAATTTCAATGGACGAATTCTCGAACTTTCTGCTGTTCCTGGACAAACCCTGGAAAAAGGCGCTCGCATTGGCACCATCGAAGCTAGAGACTCTGGGAATAAGTTAGTTGGGGTGGCATTCTTCCCAGTCAGCGAAGGCAAAAAAATTCAGAAAGGGATGGAGTTGCAAGTCACTCCTTCAACCGTTAAACGAGAACGCTTTGGTGGTATTATCGGGAAAGTCACAAGTATTTCTGCATTTCCGGTTAGTAAGGAAAGCGCATCAAGTGTTGTCGGTGGTCTGGAAGTTTTACAAGGTTTAACCACAGAAGGCGCACAAATTCAAGTTTTTGCAGAACTTGAGCCAGATCCTTCGACTAAAAGCCGTTTTCGGTGGTCATCCTCTAAAGGGCCAAATAGCCAAATTACACCGGGAACCACGACCTCAGTGCGCGTGAAAGTGGATGAACAATCCCCGATTTCCTTTGTGTTTCCGATTCTGCGATCGTGGAGTGGAATGTATTGATTATGCGGCAAATTCAATCACAAATTGGGCTTAGATTTAAAAAATTTCAACGACTCATCAGCCGTCCCGATCGCCGTCGTCGGACTCCCACCCTCTTACAAATGGAGGCAGTAGAATGCGGTGCAGCCGCACTGGGAATTATTTTAGGATACTACGATCGCATTGTCCCCCTTGCAGAACTCCGTCAAGCTTGTGGTGTTTCACGAGATGGCAGTAAAGCATCTAATATTCTCAATGCGGCTCGTAGCTACGGATTACAGGCGAAAGGCTTTAAAGTCGATTTGGCTGGGTTACGCAAACTGCAATGTCCTTATATTGTCTTTTGGAATTTCAACCATTTTCTAATCGTCGAAGGATTTGCCAAAGACAAAGTTTATCTTAACGATCCTGCTACTGGGCCGCGCACAGTTTCGCTCCCAGAATTCGATCAGTCTTTTACCGGGGTAGTACTAGTTGGTGAACCGAGTGCAGAATTCCAGCCAGGAGGACGGAAACCGAGCCTGACATTATCCTTATGGGATCGATTGCAGAGTTCTCTGGGAGCGCTTATTTATTGTGTGATCGCCGGCTTGCTGTTAGTGATTCCCGGATTAGCCATCCCTGCATTCTCCCAAGCCTTTGTTGATAATGTCTTGATTGAAGGCAGAAGTGATTGGTTGCGGCCATTAATTTTAGGGATGATCCTCACAGCTATTTTGAATGGTTTTCTCACATTGCTTCAGCTGCAATTTCTGCGACGCATGAAAATTAAGCTGGCTGTGGGGATGTCTAGCCGATTTTTGTGGCATATTCTACGGCTACCAGTGAGTTTTTACGATCAGCGATTTGCTGGTGAAATTAGCAGCCGTGTTCGCCTCAACGATAGCTTGGCAAATCTGCTTTCAGGAAGATTAGCGACGACAGTAATCTCAGCCTTCACCGTTGTCTTTTATGCCGCAGTTATGCTGCAATATGATGTCGTTCTCACTGCGATCGGCATTGCCTTTGTAATCGTGAATGTCAGCGTGTGGCGATGGGTTTCACGGCAGCGTGTCGATGCCAACTTGCGATTAATGCAAGAACAAGGCAAAGTCAATGGGGTAGCGATTTCGGGACTGCAAAGTATGGAAACGCTCAAAGCATCCGGGCTAGAGTCAGAATTCTTTTCGCGCTGGGCAGGTTATTACGCTAAGGCAATTAATGCTCGGCAAGAAATGGATACAACTAATCAAAACCTGGGTGTGTTGCCGTCATTTCTCACCTCCATTACATCTATGCTTTTGCTAGCGGTGGGAGGGCTACGGGTAATGGATGGCGTACTCAGTATTGGGATGCTGATTGCCTTTCAAGCCTTGATGCAAAGATTTCTAGAGCCTGTAAATAATCTGGTGAGTTTAGCGGGTGAACTCCAGGAAATGGAAGGCAATTTGGGTCGGTTAGATGATGTGTTACGCAATCCCATCGACCCTGCCGTAGAGCGAGACCTTAGTATATCGCCAACTCAGCTACCTGCTGCAAACGTTCGGCTTCAGGGTTATGTTGAACTCCGTAATATCACCTTTGGCTATAACCGCTCTGCACCTCCCTTAATCGAAAATTTCAGTCTTTCACTTAAACCCGGTCAACGAGTTGCCTTAGTGGGTGGCAGTGGTTCGGGTAAGTCAACCGTTGCCAAGCTGGTATGTGGATTATACGAACAGTGGGCGGGAGAGATTTTATTTGATGGTAAACCCAGAAAACATATTCCGCGATCGATTCTGACTAATTCAATTGCCCTAGTTGAGCAAGATATCTCGCTTTTTGCAGGCACTGTCCGCGACAATCTCACGCTTTGGGATTCGACTGTGCCTTTTAGTAACTTGGTTCGTGCTTGCAAAGATGCGGCTATTCAGGATGTAGTGCTTTCCATGCCTGGAGGCTACAACGCTGACCTCGCAGAAGGGGCATCTAATTTGAGCGGTGGACAGCGACAAAGATTAGAAATTGCCCGCACTTTAGTGAATAATCCGGCAATTTTGGTGATGGATGAAGCTACCAGTGCGCTTGATGCTGAAGCAGAAAAGATGATCGATCAGAGACTTCGGGAGCGTGGCTGTACTTGTGTAATTGTGGCGCATCGGTTAAGCACAATTCGGGATTGTGACGAAATTATTGTCTTCGATCGCGGCAAGGTGGTGCAACGGGGTAGCCATGAGGAATTGCAGCAGGTTGAAGGTAAGTATTTGCAATTGATTCGCAGTGAAGGGGAAGCGGTTCAGGAAGAGTGAGACTAATTCGTAATTCGTAATTCGTAATTAAAAAACAGATTTCATTTAAGTTTATGGGTTGTAAGGCGAAATAAAAAAGTGCGATAACTCAATCTTTAATCTCTGTGTGAAATCTTTCATACATCTTGGATGAAGCAAGAAATAAACATTTTTATATTAATTTTAGGGAGCAGGAATATATATGTTAGATCAGATTCGCAGCGCCACCCTGCCGGGAGAGTATTATCACTTTAAAGGCAATGAGCCAATTATTCTCAATGACCCGAAGACGATTTGGATCGTAAAATCGGGTTCATTGGCGGTGTTTGCGATTCCGGTGAAAGAGGGAATTGCTGAGGGAAGTCGCCGCTATTTATTTACCACCCGAACTAAACAGGCAATGTTTGGCATCATTAGTGATTCTCAGCCGATACCCTATCAACTGCTGGCGGTGTCGATTGAAGAAACGGAACTTATGAAAGTTTCAAGGAAGGATTTTCGGGAATTTATTAGTGATCGCAATGGCGAAGCCGTAACTTTAATCGAGGGATGGATTGAGCAACTAGGATTGGCGCTGTCTTCTATTACTCCACCGGGACTGCCGTTTCAAGAAGAAGGGGTTCGCTACTTCTCACTCAGCAGTGGTCAGATTTTCCAACCACAGCGAGAGCTTGTATCCTGGGTACAAATTCAGCGTGGTTACGCAGTTTGGATGGGGTTTGAGCAACTGTTAGTTATGCCTCAATCAGGATTGTTGCCGTTGAGCGCAGATATGTGGTTTCAAGCTGAAGATACAACCGAGCTAGAAATCCTAACTACATCTGAAATTGAGGATGCGAATACTCTGTTGAGGGGGATTTTCCAAATTCAAGTCTACTTTCTTCAGAGCCTTTTTCTTCTGGAACAGGAGGAAAAAGCGGTAGAATTAAACCGATTTCAAGAACGGCAACACCTCAACGATCATGTAATGAAGGAGACGCTGGGCGAGTTAGCCTCGTTGCTGCAATCTCCGCAAATAGCCGCTTCTGCTCAAATTGAAGCCAATGATTTTGACCAAGCTTTGCTCATCGCTGCGGGTGCTGTAGGGCGAACTTTGGGTGTGACGATTCGACCACCAGCCAAGTCTGAAGACCTGAAACGAGTTCAAGATCCGCTACAAGCGATCGCTCGGGCTTCTCGTTTACGAACCAGAACGATCAGTTTGCAGGGTCAATGGTGGAAGAAGGATTGCGGTGCGATGCTGGCTTACACGCTAGAAGATAACAATCCGGTGGCGCTGTTACCTGTGTCTGATACCCGCTATGAAATTTTTGATCCAATTAAGCGATCGCGCACTCCGGTTAATGCTAAAACTGCGATAAAACTGGCGCTCACCGGGTATACCTTCTATCGCCCATTACCTGATAAAGTCCTCACCACCATCGATTTACTGAAATTTGCTCTCCAAGGACACTACAAGGAATTGTTGATTGTCTTGGCTGCGGGTATGGCGACAAGTTTATTAGGAATGATTGTCCCCCAAGCTATGGCCATCTTGATTGACAGTGCCATTCCTGATGCCAATCGCGGTTTATTAGTGCAAATTGCCTTAGCGCTGCTAGCAACTGCATTTGGTAGCACCTTGTTTCAACTTGCCCAAGGCTTCGCAATCATGCGCGTGGAAACCTTTGCCGATGCTTCCACCCAAGCAGCAGTCTGGGATCGGTTATTGAATCTAAAAGCATCATTCTTCCGTCAGTACTCAACTGGAGACTTGAACTCACGGGTCAGCGCCATTAGCCAAATCCGCCAAAAGCTCAGTAGCACTGTTCTTAGAAGTATTTTCACCAGTTTGTTTGCGTTTTTGAATTTAGGACTGCTTTTTTACTACAACGGTTCACTAGCCTTAATTGCCACTCTTGTGGCTTTTGTCAACATTACTATTACTCTGGTTTCGGGAATTTACACTCTGCGGAAGGTTCGTCCCTTACTAGAGTTACAAGGACAACTCTCAGGGGTAATGGTGCAGTTAATCAACGGCGTTAGCAAATTGCGAGTTGCAGGCGCAGAAGCCCGCGCCTTTGCTTTTTGGGGAAAACAGTATAGTCAGCAAATCAAATGGATGCTGAGTACCCAAGGCATTGAAGATGCTCTGGCTGTGATTAATAAAATATTGCCTGTATTGACTACAGCAATCCTTTTCTGGTTCGCCAGCAGTTTACTTCAGCAAGCCAATTCCCCAGAAGGTGGTTTATCTACAGGTGTATTTTTAGCATTTAATGCGGCATTTGGCACATTTATCGGTGGAGCTACCAGTCTCAGCAGCACAATTATAGATGTTTTGCAAGTGGTTCCTTTGTGGGAACGAGCGCAGCCGATTCTCGAATCCAAACCGGAAGTTGACTCGGAAAAAACTGATCCAGGTCGGCTTTCTGGGCGAGTGGTTGTGGATCATGTAATTTTCCGGTATCGAGATGACGGGCCTTTGACATTGGATGATGTTAGCATCCATGCTGAACCTGGGGAATTTATCGCTTTTGTCGGAGCTTCGGGGAGTGGAAAATCAACGCTGTTCCGATTATTACTGGGGTTTGATGTCCCGGAATCTGGCACAATTTATTACGACGGACAAGATTTAACAGGGTTGGATATTCATGCAGTGCGTCGGCAACTAGGAGTTGTGATGCAAAATAGCCGATTGACATCTGCATCGATCTTTGAGAATATTGCCAGTGGAGCAATGATCTCGATGGATGAAGCGTGGGAAGCGGCGCGGATGGCTGGCTTTGCTGAGGATGTCGAATCTATGCCAATGGGAATGCACACGGTAATTAGTGAAGGAGGAACCAATATTTCTGGAGGGCAACGCCAGCGATTATTGATTGCCCGATCGCTAGTATTAAAACCCAAAATCTTGTTATTTGATGAAGCCACCAGTGCCTTAGATAACCGCACTCAAGCGATCGTCAGTCAAAGTTTAGAGCGTTTGAAGGTGACACGAATTGCGATCGCTCACCGTCTGAGTACTATTCGCAACGCCGATCGCATCTATGTATTCGAGAATGGTCGCGTGGTGCAAGAAGGCAGTTTTGATCAACTCGCCAATCAACCAGGACTGTTTGCCCAACTGATGGCGCGACAAAAGCTTTAAAATCACAAATGAAGGAGATATCTACTATGTCACCTACTTTTTGTAAAATTATTCAGATAAATTGCAGCCTCGTTGTTTCGCTGTTGATGTTGAATGGCTGGGGTGTTTCTGTAAAAACTGCGATTGCCGGAACTATGGAGCCTGCCCAACGCATAGCGGATGTGGCTGCGATCCCTGATAGTATAAAAGTTCCAAATGGTGAGCAACTTCTTCTAAAAGCATCTGCCAAGGGTTCACAAATTTATATCTGCAAACCGAAATCAGAATCTCTTGAGCAGTATGAGTGGACGCTTAAGGCTCCCGATGCCGTGTTGCTGAATGAGCAAGGGCAAGATTTGGGCAAGCATTATGCAGGCCCGACTTGGGAAGCCAAAGACGGTAGCAAAGTTTTAGGGAAATTGAAATCTAAGGTAAATGCACCACAAGATGATGCCATTCCCTGGCTATTATTAGAAGCGCAATCTTATGAAGGAAATGGTATCTTACGCCAAGTAAATTGGATTCAACGGATCAATACAGTTGGTGGAAAATCTCCTGTTCAAGGGTGTGATAAATCATCCGAAAATCGAGAAATTAGTGTGAATTACACGGCTAATTATCTATTTTATAAGATTAAGTAATCAATATTAATAAACAAGGGGAAAATGCCCTTATTTAGATGTTTTATATAAGAATTTCGGACTAGCCTTTTCAACGTGACTCGTTAAATCTCTTTTTTTCTCTCTGTGCCTCTGTGGTTTAAAAATAATTTATTTAACCACAGAGACGCAGAGAACACAGAGTCAAGAGATTGAAGAGGAATTTTTTGACCAAAATTTTTACCCATTTTGAAAGGGCTAGTCCTAGAATTGTTCTCTCGTTCTCCGGTTTATTCGGGTAGCTTCTCGGCTAGTTTCTTTTCTTGATTGAGAACAGAATTTGCATAGATTGCCAGTTGCGATCGATTTTTGAGATTGAGGCGGTTTAAGATACTCGTCACATGAGTTTTTACCGTTCCTTCGGTAATATAAAGTTGTTGGGCAATTTCGCGGTTCGTTGCACCAACACCGATCAAACATAAAACCTCTTGTTCTCGTGCGGTAATTTCCGATGGCTTTGATGAAGCGGAATTTTGGTTAGCTGAAGCTGCTTCCGTAACCAATAATTTATCAAATAACCCCGGCCCAAATTGAGTATAGCCAGAATGCCCAAAGCGAATTGCATCTGCTAGCTCACTTGAAGGCATATCTTTTAGCAAATATCCTTTTGCGCCTGCACGCATTGCCCCTGTTAGATAAGAATCATCATCAAATGTACTCAAGACGAGAACTTTGATATTAGGAAAGTTTTGCATAATCAGTTTTGTTGCAGTTCGTCCATCCATTTCGGGCATCCGAATATCCATTAGCACCACATCGGGCTGAAGTTCTGCAACAAGCTCTAGAGCAACTTTACCGTTCTCAGCATCACCAACCACTTCCAAATCAGGTTCCTGTTCTAGCATTGCTTTCAGTCCCTGACGAATGAGGCTCTGATCGTCAACGATTAACAGGCGAATAGGAGAGGATTTATCATTTTTCATGGTAATTATCTCTTTCTGGTTTTGATGAACGATCAATAGATATCTCCAAAAATTAATGAAGGATTACCTGAAACCCTTGTAGAAACGTTACAACATTTAACAATTTGGTATGGGGCATCCAGGGCTAGGGCAATGCGTTTGCTCTCAGCAGGCAGCAAACTTATCACCCATAACAGCAACGCTGCAAAACAACTGCTCACATCCAACGTGCGACGCAACTTACCTTTTTTGGCTTTTGCTTTCTGATACCATTCTTTTAATTGTTGACGGACTGTATTTCCTACTTGTGTGTACACCGTAGCTTAAAAGGGGAGAAACGGAATCAAAGTCCCCCTTTTTTAAGAGGGATTTAGAGGATCTAAAACTATTTGATACCGACAAGAGGAGTTTTCAAACATCCTCTAAGCTCGACTTTATCCATTTTTCGCTACGGGTCATCATAAATGTAGGCGATCGCTAAAAGATGTGGGTTTTGCTGCATACATAACATTTAAATACAGTCTTGGTGAATACTGGTGACAAGAGCAATACACTGAGATTGAAGGATAATTGTGTGTATCTTCCCATGAATACAACAATACCAGTTGAAATCGCCAGTATCCTACTACCGTTTAGGGCGCTGTTTACCAAGCCAGTCTGGTATCATGTCCAAACTTTAGTAATTGGAGCGATTTTAACAACAGGTAAACGTACCATTACTTCGGTACTTATAGTCATGGGACTGAATCAGGAGGAACACTTTCAAAATTATCATCGTGTATTAAATCAGGCAGTATGGTCAAGTTTGAAAGCAAGCCGAATTTTATTAACGCTCATGGTAACAGTGTTTTTACCAAGCGGGCCAATCATTATGGGAATAGATGATACGATTGAACGCCGTAAAGGCAATAAAATTAAGGCAAAAGGAATATATCGAGACCCAGTACGTTCAAGTAACAGTCAAGTTGTTAAGGTTAGTGGCTTACGATG
>NZ_JACJSH010000022.1:0-137257 GCF_014698055.1 Nostoc sp. FACHB-133 | reverse complement strand
GGCTACCAGCACATATTTAGTAAATAAAGTTACTTCTTACTTAGATTTTATTTTTGCGATCGCTTGTTTTTTACTGGATCTGACAAAACCGCATTGCTCCCGGGGAGGGTTAGGGTGGGGTAAAAACCAGATTCGTAAACTACTCCAGACTTGTGTGTATACCGTAGACTTTTTAAGGGTGGTTAGGGGGATCTCAAAGTGCCTAAAGTCACAGCGAAACACTTTTCAAACAACCTCTAAGACGTAGTAGGGGTAAAATCGTTACTTTATCTTTTTAAATGCAGAGAGATGCAATGGCATTGTCAGGCGACGCATTAGCATTGTCAGGCGACGCATTGGCATTGTTAGGCGATGCAATGACATTGTAAGGTGATGCAATGGCATTGTCAGGCGATGCAATGGCATTGTCAGGCAATGCAATGCCATTGTCAGGCGATGAATTGGCTAAATTTGTAGTGTTTTAAACGCAGAGGAACACAAAGTAAGCGCAAAGGAAAGGTAAGCAAAGTCTTTTTGAAGAGAATTTGTTACAACAAATTTATGCAATGTTGTAATCAGGAAGTCTCAAATGTCGCACAAAGAATTTATTTATTGCTGGCAAAAATGGTTGCTTCCCATCTTGGTACGTATCGTAGTAACAATTTTTCTCACAGTAGGCGTGTTAGGTATTTTGGGAAGCACCGCTTCTATAAGTAATGCTCAAGCTGTTTTTCCTGATTCTGTGACAGCTAATGCTCAACTAGTAAGTACCACTAAGCGTATTCAGGACAAACAGACACCATTAAAATCAACAGCGCTAAATGCCACTGTATATCACAGTCCCGAATGTAACTGTTGTGGTGGGTGGATTGACCACTTAAAGACACAAGGTTTTGAAATCACAGACTTTTCCACGCCTGACATTGAAACAGTCAAACAAAAGTACAACGTACCGGATAACTTATCATCCTGCCACACAGCAATTGTTAATGGATATGTCATAGAAGGACACGTTCCAGCAAACGACATCAAACGTTTGCTTCAAGAAAAGCCAAATGTTGTTGGTTTATCTGTTCCCCAAATGCCTGTAGGCACTCCTGGAATGGAGATGGGGAATCGAAAAGACCCGTTTACGGTGTTTGCCTTTGATGATAATAACTCAGTTGCGGTATTTAATAAATATCCATCCTCTTGATATAATCTCACTGGATTCAGAGGATGTTTTAAAAGTGGATTTTAATCTATCTTTAGCGAATAAAATAGTCAAAAGCTTTAAAAATATCCTTATATTACCTGAATCAGTGGTAGAAGATTTACTGGTTAGAATCAGTTTTCATTAAGTGCGATAAATGACTGAACCATCTCCCAAACCAGAAGCGAGATGTTATGGTTGAAACATTTTGAGAAAGATGCTCAATCGCATGGTTACAATCTTGCAGGCTTGCATCAATTCCCATTGCGTGATAAATCCCGCGAGCATTGCAAAAAGCATTCATCGCTTCTGATTCGCGATTGATTTTTTCTAACACTAAACCTAAATTAAACCAGGAGTTTGCTTCTGCATTTTGGTCATCAAGATTCCTTCTAATCTCTAATGAATATTGATGAAACTCAACCGCTCTTTGGTACTGTCCCAAAGCATTATAAGCACTTCCCAATCCACTTAAGGCCATGCCCTCCCCATTGCGATCGCTAATTAATCTTGTCAGTTCTAACCATTGGTGGTAAAACTCAATTGCCAGTTGGTACTGCCCCAATGATTCATAAGTATTGCCCAAACTTCCTAGACAAATGGCTTCTCCAGTGCGATCGCCTGTTTTCCTGGTGATACTCAACCACTGCTGATAAAACTCAATCGCTTGGTCGTACTTGCCCAAGTATTCATAAGTATTGCCCAAACTTCCTAGACAAATGGCTTCTCCAGTGCGATCGCCTATTTTCCTGGTGATACTCAACCACTGGTGATAAAATTCGATTGCTCGCTGGTATTTCCCCAGTGATTGGTAAGCGTTACCCAATCCAGACAAAGATTTGGCTTCTCCGAAGCGATCGCCTATTTCTTTCGCTATATCCAACCACTGCTGATAAAACTCAATTGCCAGGTGGTACTCCCCAATGGACTGATAAGCATTGCCCAAACTTGCTAAACAAATGACTTCACTGTTGCGATCGCCTATTTCTCTGGCTTTGTGCAAGCACCGCTTTTCAAACTCAATGGACTCGATGTTATTTAGGCTCCCTGTTCTAATTACTTCTGTCATTCTCTATAGAAAACGAAATTTTTGCTTGATAGGTTGTTGATTATACAATTTTCTGTGCCTTCAACACACAACAACAGAACTTATAGGTACAAGTTTTGTCAAAATCTAGAAATTTTTCTTCAATATGTAACTTTGTTTTATACACTAGCGATCACTGTGTATAAAATAATTTTATTTATATTTGGTAAGAAGCACACGAATATAGTATACTCACAAATTTGGCTTTAGAAAAAATATAAGAAAAACCAATCAATCCGCAGCAGCATAATCAGGCAATGCGTTGAGTTGTGAATTAACAGCACTTAGATAATTTTGGTCATTTAAAGCTTTTGATGGTAATTTATCTGCATTAACAGCAGCTTTCACCAAATCGTTTGCAATAATATTTCTCTTCTGAGTTTCAAATACTAGCATCTCTCCACTAGGAATACCGTGCTGCTTCAAACCTCCCTGATACGCAAAAGTAACTAGATTGAAAGGCTGGAGGTAATTCACAGAAATAGAATTACTAGGTAAATTGTTAGAGTTAATAGCAATTGTTTCACTATTATTGTTAGTAGCTGTTTGAGCGACAGCGATTCCAGGTACAAGAGTAATAGAAGCAAAAATAAGTGCAGACTTGATTAAAGTAAGGAGTTTCATAAGGTTATTCTTAGGTAAAGTGCGATCAGTGTTCTCTAGTAATAGAATCTTCTTTATTATTAATCTCAGCTTCCTTCATTCAGTTCATCTGATCGGTTGATATCTGACTCACCCAAAAGGGTGAAGCAATTGAGCGATAAAAATCCCGTTAAGTCGAGATATATAACAGAGCGATTTTAATTTTCTAGTACTTAACGGAGGCGGGTTGAACATTTATGCAATTTTTCAACTCGCGTCTTGAGTTTCATAAGCATTGCAGCAATTAGTTTTCTAGATTTGCGAAAACTTCCTACGACTCTTCAAGCAGGCGATCGCCTTTATGCAACCATAAGCGATTTGATAGATTTTTCGTGGTGATGTCTACGATGGGCTATGACGCTCCTGCGTCGCTCTAAGCGTACTCCTACGGAGAAGCGAGCTACGCGTAGAGAAGCCATGCCGCAGGCTTTACGCTACGCTATCGGTGTCGCATTGTGGGCAAAACACAACAGCGTGGCATTAAAAGTGGGTAGCTAGCTAGCGAGGTTTCCAATTATTAGCTCCTTTTCTAACTAGCCCCCTCCGAACCGTGCTTACGAGATTTCCAGGTACACGGCTCTCCAGTACTCTGTTTTCACGAGACTCGTTTAGATGTTGGTTTACCAGCGTGTATTGCATCATGGCATTGAGGGCAAACCATGAGAGTTTTCCTTCTACGTGCGGACATAATTTGCATCCATTGCGGTTTTTCCTTTCTACCCTTGGCTTTGAGGTCTTTAAGGGCACGAATATGGTGAACCTCAATATCACCTTTTGCCCCGCAAATCTCACATTCCGAAGCAAGAAGCCGTTTAATTAGTTCATTTCTGAACGCGGGCTTTCTATTTGTTGGCAGGTCTAGAATGGTTGCTTTTAGATTGCGTTTTAATTGGATGCCGCCAAAGCGAGCCACCAGGGATTTCTTACCTTCTACTGGGACAGTTATTTCCACACACTTTCTCAAGCCTTGTGGAAGCTTTACCGTCTTCTTATACCTGGCGCAGATTTTAGCCACGCTAGTTCTGTGTTTACAGGCAAGGGTTTTCATCAGCGAACTCGACATAATCCATTGAAGTTTTCGCAGCCATGCAATATTTTGGGCAAGGCTATAGAATTGTACATACCCTCTAAATTCTGATTGGTAAATGTTGATAATAGTAAAATCATCATCATTTATTAATTCAGGGCGATGAATGGGTTTACCATTCCTCATGTATAGGGCACATTTTTCTTCTATAAATCTTGGTGGGATTCTTAGTGCAATAATTCCGTTGATTGAGCGTTTACCATTGGTATGCTTATCGTCAGAATATTGGACTAGAATTTTGTAACCTAGAAAGCTTGCTGCCTCATTCCTAGCATTAGTAATCAGGGTCTTTTCTGGTGACAGTTCCAACTGAAGATTTTCAGCTAAAAATGTTTTTAGTTTTTCCTTAATTTCTTTTGCCTCTTGGAATGAGCCAATAAAACCAAGTAGGAAATCATCTGCATAGCGGACGTAATTTAACCTTCTGTATTCAGGGTCACGAACATTTTTAGAAGGCATTTTCTGGTATTTAATTTCCAGTTGACGCGCTTTATCAACTTGTCCGTTTTTCCTGTAATACCAAGCAAGTTTTACGAGTTTTGAATACTCTGGATTTTCTGCCCTATGTTTGCCAAGTGTATATTCTGGGATGAGTATCTGTTCGATAAATTTATCGAATTTGTCAAGATAGATATTGGCGAGTATGGGTGATACAATCGAGCCTTGCGGCGTTCCGCTCAGGGTGGAATAATATTTCCATTGCTCACACTAACCTGCCTTGAGTAAGTTTTCAATCAATCTCAAGAAACGATTATCTTGGATTGTCTCGCGTAAGGTTGACATTAAGATTTTATGATCTATATTGTCAAAGCAACCGCGAATATCTCCTTCGATAAACCATTTAGTTCCTTGCCAAGTACGGTCTGTTACTGTTAGCGCCGTATGGCATCCGCGCTCTTGTCGAAAACCATGACTGCTGTTAGAAAATTGAGGCTCGTAGTACGCTTCTAATATTAAACGTATTACTTCCTGAATCAATTTATCGTTCCAAGTGGGAATACCCAGAGGTCGAGTTTTTCCATTTTTCTTGGGAATATTAATTCGCCGTACTGGTGTCCACCGAAAACGTTCATAGCGAATATCCTCTATGAGGTTTTCAATCTTTTTGATGGACATCCCATCAACAGTCTCTGATGTAATTCCTTGCGTCATTGCCCCATTATTTTTGTAGATGCGGCTGTACGCCAAGAGGTATAAATTGGGGTTGAAAAGTTGTCTGTAGATATCATCCAGAGGTAAACCACGGTAGCCTCTGTCTCGGATTACACTTAAAATCGTTTCGGCGTTTCGCATCTCGCGTACCTCTCGATATAAGTGTGAAGAATACCTGTTCCTCTTCGCCATGTAGGCGGCTTTCCCGTCCTCGGACTACTATAGGAACTCTGTAACCATAGGGGTCGCCCCCCGTAGGTTATCCCGCGCTTTATTAACTCAGTACGTAACAGTGTGATTTAGGTGTCCCATTCATTCGTTAATCCATCTCATCGCTGGCTGACTTCGTTTGAAGAAGTTGTGTGGTTCAAATGTTTAAAACTACACACAAACGATTATTCCTTTTTAGGCGTTGTAGGAATAGGCAATCGCGTATACCGTCAGAATTAGGCTTCAGGTAGTTTAACCTTCACCATGTCACACAAGTCTTGCCGGACTCTAGTTTTAACGCCTTCTCTCTATTTCCGGCTTTAGCAACATACTGTTGTCCCTTTTGTCTTTCAACTCCAGGTAAGTTGGTCGACTTAGAGACGTTCTTCTTAGTCTCTCCCAACTTGGTTGGGGATACCGCGTTAACTGTCACGGCGCACACAATTAGCAAAATCCACACCTGAAAGTATCCGGTTTTGCTCACTAGCCTTGAAACTAGCTTGTTAAGTTAGAGAAGTGTTCAATTGCAAGCTCAATCTTTAGTCACAAAAATAACCATCAACATCTGTAGTCTTTAGAGTTTGCAGAAAAGTTTAATGCAAAGAAAAAAGTGGCTTTTAACAACAGGACTTGCTCTCCTAATTTTTATCATGGTTGTAGCGGCAAAATTTATGGATAAAGCTCATCCCATCACAGAACTCTACGTATTTGGAGACAGTATTTCGGATACAGGGATGGTATTCCGGGCGACAGGAGGAATGTACCCACCTAACCCAACTTACTTTCAAGGACGTTACTCGAATGGTCGGGTTTGGATTGAGTATCTTGCAGGATACCTCAATCTTTCCTCCAAGCAAACTAATAATTTTGCTTATGGAGGATCAACTACTGGCAATGTTGGCAACAGTTATGTACCTAGCTTGCTAAATCAAGTGCAATCGTTTACGCAGACACATCAACAGACGAATTCAGATGCTTTATATGTTCTGTGGGCAGGAGCAAATGATTATTTGCAAGGAGTAAGCAGTGCAACTATTCCTGTTAAAAATGTGACAACGGCAATCAACTCTCTAACTGATGTGGGTGCTAAAAAGATTCTGGTAGCGAATTTACCAGATTTAGGACAGTTACCTGCTACTAGAAACAGTCCAACTTCTGTGAGCCTCAGTGCATTAGCACAATTACATAATCAAGGCTTGAGGCGATCGCTAAAGGTACTAAGTCAACAGCATTCCGATCTGGAGATTGTGCAATTAGATGCCAACGCGCTATATCGAGATGCGATCGCAAATCCGGCAGCCTTTAACTTTACCAATGTCATCAGTCCATGTCTATCTGGCGATCGCACCTGTAGTAACCCAGACCAGTTTTTGTTCTGGGATGGCATTCATCCGACGGCTGCGGCTCATCGCATCATCGGGGAAACTGCTTTTTCAACGATTCAAGAGGCAGGGATGATTAATCCTCGTTCAATGTTGGTTTTATAACTTACCTCGATCAGCCAAAAATCACCGATAGGGCGCACAACTATGCGCCTTTACACTATGATTTAATTTACTAAAAATAAATGTAAAATACGGTAAGCCTTGCAAATTACCGTTGATTAATCTAGCCCAACGCTCAAATAGCACATTACTTATTTATATAATTGGAAACTTAAATAACTGCTGATGTCTGAACAATATCGTTTTGAAACTCTGCAAGTTCATGCTGGGCAAGAGCCGGCTCCCGGAACTAATGCCCGTGCTGTACCAATTTACCAAACTACTTCCTACGTTTTTGACGACACCGAACACGGAGCGCGGTTATTTGCTCTCCAGGAATTTGGTAACATTTACACCCGAATCATGAACCCGACGACGGATGTATTTGAAAAGCGGATTGCTGCACTAGAAGGGGGTGTCGCAGCATTAGCAACCGCTAGTGGTCAGGCGGCGCAATTCTTGGCAATCAGTACGATCGCTCAGGCTGGGGATAATATCGTTTCCACTAGTTTTTTGTATGGGGGAACATATAACCAGTTTAAAGTATCGCTACCACGTTTAGGTATTAACGTCAAGTTTGTCGAGGGAGACGATCCAGAAAGTTTCCGTCAGGCGATCGACGATCGCACCAAAGCGTTATATGTTGAAACTATTGGCAATCCTCAATTCAACATTCCCGACTTTGCCGCATTAGCTCACATTGCCCACGAAAATGGCATTCCTTTAATTGTGGATAATACCTTTGGTGCTGGTGGATATCTAGCTCGACCAATTGAACATGGTGCAGACATTGTAGTGGAATCTGCAACTAAATGGATTGGTGGACATGGTACTTCTATTGGTGGTGTAATAGTCGATTCGGGTAAATTTGACTGGGGTAACGGCAAGTTTCCCCTATTTACTGAGCCAGCACCTGGCTATCATGGGCTGAATTTTCAAGAAGTGTTTGGGCCTGGTGGTTCCTTTGGCAACATTGCTTTTATTATCCGCGCTAGAGTCGAGGGGTTACGGGATTTTGGCCCGTCTTTGAGTCCATTTAACGCCTTTCTTTTACTGCAAGGATTAGAGACTCTTTCTTTACGTGTAGATCGTCATGTCAGCAATGCCTTAGAATTGGCTCGGTGGTTAGAGCAACAAGAGCAAGTATTATGGGTTAATTATCCCGGACTTCCTAATCACCCTTATCATGAACGAGCGAAAAAATATCTCCGGCATGGCTTTGGCGGAGTTTTAAACTTTGGCATCAAAGGTGGATTAGATGCAGGTAAAGCTTTTATTAATCATGTGAAATTGGCAAGTCATTTAGCAAATGTTGGCGATGCTAAAACCCTCGTGATTCATCCCGCTTCCACAACTCATCAACAGCTAAGTAATGACGAACAGCTTTCAGCAGGTGTAACGCCCGATTTAGTGCGCGTATCAGTGGGAATTGAACATATTGACGATATTAAAGAGGATTTTCAGCAGGCATTCCGGCAAGTTAATATTTAATTCTTAATTGGGCATGGGGCATGGGGCATTGGGCATTGGGCATTGAGTATTGATTCTTCTCCCCCTGCTCCCCTGCTCCCCTGCTCCCCTGCCCCCCTGCCCCCCTGCCTCCCCTGCCTCCCCTGCTCCCCTGCCCTCTGCCTCCCATCAGATATGATCTACTCAGATTTCATCTCACCACAAACCAAGTTTTACCAGCTTACAGTGCCATTTCAACTTGAAAGCGGCGAAGTATTAATTGGGGTTCAGATTGCTTATCGCAGCTGGGGAGAGTTAAATGCTCAAGGCGATAATGGGGTACTAATTTGTCATGCCTTAACTGGTTCGGCTGATGCTGATGATTGGTGGGAACCTTTGTTTGGTTCAGGGAAAGCCTTCAATCCCGATCGCGATTTTATTGTGTGCAGCAATATTTTGGGAAGTTGTTACGGTACAACAGGGCCAACTACTATCAACCCAACAACCGGAAAGCCTTATGGTGTATCCTTCCCTAAAATTACAATCCGAGATATGGTTCGCCTCCAAGCTGTACTACTAGAATATCTGGGTGTTCAATCTCTGCGGTTCGTAATTGGTGGTTCGCTCGGTGGAATGCAATCACTGGAGTGGGCATTATTATATCCTGATAAAGTGAAAGGGATTGTACCTATCGCTGTTTCTGGCAGACATTCCGCTTGGTGTATTGGATTAAGTGAAGCCCAAAGACAGGCAATTTATGCCGATCCAAATTGGCAAGGAGGTAACTACACCCTGGATGCACCTCCAAACCAAGGACTAGCAGTGGCGAGAATGATGGCGATGTCTACTTACCGTTCTTGGGATAGTTTTACAACCCGCTTTGGACGGCAGTATGATGCATCTGAGAAGTTTGCTATAGCGAGTTACTTACAGCATCAAGGTCAAAAGCTGACAGAACGATTTGATGCCAATACTTATATTACCCTCACCCATGCAATGGATGACCACGATATTGCACGCGATCGCACAGCTCCTAATTTATCAGATTATGAATCTGTTCTGGGAAGCATCCAGCAACCAACTCTAGTTGTCGCCATCGATTCTGATATTCTCTATCCTCCAGTAGAACAACAAGAATTAGCAAATTTAATACCTAATGCTCAACTATCGTGGTTAAAGTCAACCCACGGACATGACGCATTTTTAATTGATATGGCTGCCTTGAATGAAATTATTCAACAAAACCATAAGTTTGTTCTTTTTTGAACCATAGAAACGATCGCAGTAGTCAATATTACATAACTCAATACAGTTCAGATAAAACCAAAACACTTGTAGAGACGGCGATTTATCGCGTCTCAAAAACCCAAAATTTTTACCAGTGGCCCTTAACCCAAGCGTATTGGTTTAGAACTAAAATATCAAGATCGATGGGAACGGGGATGAGTTAAATATTTTCCAATGCCCGCCGTACCCGCCGCAATATTTACTGTGTCTGGGTTTCTGTTGTTGAATCCAGAAATGGAGACAGCCAAAGGTGAACCAATAAGTTCAGCAACACGAAAGGCAGACGCGATCGCTCCTTCATGCAATCCATCTCCTAGATAAGCTCCCGCATAGTAAGTATGATTTTCTCCATTGGTGGCAACTACTTCGTCTCGATATCGAAAAGATTCAGTGGTATACAACGGAGTGTGATGTTCTTGAGTGTGAATAATGCGATCAGGATCAATCATCCTTTCTAGTTGAAACGATAAAAAATAATTCTGTGGCGATGAGATGCCGCAAAGCTGATTTAAGTAACTGTTATATCCCCATTGGGTGTCTGTCTGGAAGAAATCAAATTCTGAGGGGTGGTGAATGTGATGATGATCATAGATGGAAGTATCAGTATGAATTGTAGTGGTTGCATAATTGGCTTTCCAATCTGAGAAGCGTTTAATTTCAGCCTCGGTTGGGTCAGCTAACAGTGCTATCACTTGGTCGGGTGGCGTGGCAAATACGACTTTATCAAACTCCTGGATTTCAGCCTGCGATCGCCTGATTTTCACACCATCTGGACTTCTATAAATATTAGCAATCTCCACATTCAACAAAACTTCCCCTTTAAATCGCTCCAGAATTTTTTCAATATAGGAATATACACCGCCTTTGATCCTGAGCCATTTGACTGCGAGATAGTCGCGTAACATCGGAATTCCCATCTCTGCGGGAAAGTTATCAATGAGTTCAAAGGGCATTGAGTAGCTATACATCGTCAGCAACTTTAGCCAGGTATTGCTTATACTTTTGTTGTTTACATATTGAGACAATGGCTGATTGTAAAAATCTTCCATCTGGGCAAATCGCGTTTTTAGCCATAATCCAAGGGAACGGGTATGGATGGTATCGAATCGCAGATATTCAATGAAGCGTTGGATACCTGTATAGTTGTTCTCAATCGTGACCTTCGAGAAAAAGGGACTACCATTTTTGGGGAATAAAGCTGAACCGACACGGATGGGTTCTAGTTCCACTCCTAACTCTTGCATAAGAGCAACAAAGTTGTGAAATACGGTAGGAAATTCTAGCACTCCACTTTCCAACATTTCATTGCAATCAGATTGGTTAGGTTTTACATTCTTGTTGAGTGTCCGAATATGCCCCCCCAAAATCGGCTGCCGTTCAAACACGGTGACATGATGCCCTTGTTTATCAAGCAGGTAAGCTGTAGCCATACCACTGCCTCCACCACCGATAATTGCAATTCTCATAACTGACCTCTCAGTTGTTGAATATGAATAATATAGGAATCCGGTTTGATTCCTGAATTTACTTGCGTGGATTGGGAATTGGGAATTGGGAAGAAAAGAACGATACATCCGTATTGAGTCTTGTTCAAAAATCAAATAGGAGTCCTATATGTGCGAGTTGTCTGTTTAGCTATTGCCTAAAAGCACATCACCAGATAATCGTTGATACAGCAACGCCCCAGTCCAGAATGTGGGAGCAAAGCCCGGATAGCCTGATGAAGCATTGCAGAAATAGAAATGGTTGAGTGAGGTTTCGTGATTCAAGCGTCCCAGACCCATATTGCGCGGTGTGAGACTAGAACCGTAGGAATTTCCGTTGGGACACCAGCAATAACGTTCATTGGTGGTGGGACTGCCGGTGATATGAAAAACCAGATGCTTTCTAAAATTTGGCACATATTCTTTTTCCACGACATCCAGGATAGAGTCGAAGATTTCTTGCTTTTTCTGGTTGTAGGCTTTGCGATCGGTTTGTCGCAATTGCTTAAAGTAGTCGTAATTAGCAACGGTAAGGAATTCGACAATCTGGCAATCCTCTGGACAATCCCGACTCGCTTGTGTCAATAAAGTGGGCGTTGTTATGGCAAAGCTGGGATTGGAAAAGTCATTGTGTTCATACATCTGAGCAAAGGCTTCATTCAAATCCTGATGACCAGTGTGGAAAACATTCCACTTGCCAAATCCATAGTCTCGCAGGTCAAGGTCTTTGACGACGCAATAAGCCATGTAGTTAGATGCAGAATACTCATAGTTGAGTTTTCGGCGCACGGTTTTAGAGAAGTTTGACTCACCAATCATTTTGGCGGCTTTTTTGGGGTCAATGTTGCAAATCACAGTGTCGCCTGTAAATTCGTGAGTTTGATGGGTGTTTAAATCCATCGCCTCAACGCCCGTAACCGTTTTGTCTATGACTCTAAAATTCGTGACTTCATGGTTGAGCAATACCTGCCCCCCGTGTGATTCAATCACTTTGACTAAGGAATTGATTACATGCTCAAAATGCTGGGTTGGGTAAAATGCACCGCCTTGATAGCCCTTGAACAAAGCGACCCAGGCATAAAACGAGAGTTGATTTGGAGGCAGCAAAAAATCAGGCCATTGCAGAGCTAATAGGGTTTGGGCGGCTTGGGGTAGCTGAAATTTATCGAATACATCCTGAAGTGTACTGTTGAGATATTGAACCGTACAAAACACTTCACCTGAATGTTTGAGCAGTTCAATTGGCTTAACTGGGGGAGCGAGTCTTTTTAAACCTGCGCTCGTTTTTTCAACATCGTTAACAAATTGGCGAACGCGATCGCTATATTCAGGAAACAGCTTTGATAATCGCTGGATCAGTTCCTCTGGTTCCGAAGGAATATCTAACGCATATCCCGGCATTCGCATGTGGTCAAAACCATCCGGGTCGTACCGCTCAAAAGTCACTTCCCGATCCAAGCCTAATTTTTTGAGTACCCGATTAACCGTTTGTCCTTCACCGCAATCCCAAACATAGTGGAATTGTGCATTAAACGTGTATTTTTTAGCCATCGTAAACGTGTGACCAAAGCCGCCCGGATGCTCATGAGCTTCGAGTATTTGTACGGTCTTGCCGGAATTTGCCATCAAAGCGCCAAAGACCAATGCTGATAAACCACTGCCTACAATTAGGTAATCCGGTTTCATAGGAGGTTTCCTCAAACAATAAACGTCTTTTTCGATAACAATTTTCTCTATGCTTCAACCCGCTCTATCACAGTGGTTTGATGGTAATCTAAGTGGTTTGGCAAACTATATATTCGTTATTATGAATTGAGTGAAGCAGGTTGATATCGATCTTGCTTCCATTTACACTATTTCGACGACTTTATCTTAAATTACCGTAATCTCTCATCCCTCTACAGGATGGGGAGCGTCAATTGAGTTACCCCAACATCGGCGGTTGTACCTTACTTACCAAATTTCCAGGAAAGGAGCGATCTTAAGCGTTCGTTTATGTAGCGGCGATTTCTAATCGCCTTGTATATTGGCAAAGGCGACGACGCTCCCCTTTTTCTCTACGCACCTTTATCATTCTTATCTAACTTTAATTAGCGAATTGCGACATTTAATTTGCGAAAGTACAATGGAGAATAACGGATTTGAACCGATGGCCTCTGCGGTGCGATCGCAGCGCTCTACCAACTGAGCTAATTCCCCTGAATCGTTGCTAAGTCAAGAGTAATATTACTCATTAACTCAACAAACTATCACCATAGAGTATTCTAACATTCAGTTGCCGATGGCTGAGGCTCTTTTTGAGAATAAATCTTCTGCACGCGTTCCAGTTCTAAATCACTGAGATAATCAACAGTCCAGTTACAGCAACGCTGAAGCATGTGGAATGGGTAAGTGTTCGCTACACCAACAACTTGCATCTGCGATCGCTTCGCTGCGGCAATACCTGCGGGGGTATCTTCAATTGCCAGACACTCTTGTGGTTGAAGGTTTAATTCAGGATATTCTTTATTTAGGCATTTTACTGCCAGTAAATAACCATCAGGTTCTGGTTTACTGGTGGTTATGTCATCGCCCGCAACGATAATTTTAAAATGTTGGTCTAGTTTGGCACGATGGAGTACCAATTCTATTTCTTGGCGAATAGCGCCACTGACTAATCCTAATTTCAAATTCCGCGATCGCACCTGATATATTAAGTCTTCTACACCTGGATATAAAGGCAGTTTCTCTATTTTCTCTAACTCCACCGTATAAGCTTGGGCTTTGCGGTACAACAACTGAGTTAAGTAGTTTTCGTTAGCGACTCTACCACGATTAGCGAGTAGTTGCTGAAAACAAGCGCGATCGCTACGTCCAAGAGAAGCTTGACGCTCACTCACCTTTTGGGGTTGGAGATTTTCTTCAATGAGAATCTCATCGATCAGTTGTAGGTGGATTGGCTCATCGTTAATGATGACACCATTGAAATCAAAGAGAACTGCCTTTAAACTCATGCGATTATGCCAAATGCGGGAGATCCAAGTCCCTCCAAATCATTATTATCTACTGATGTGGGAGTATAACGACGGACATTTTCAGTTGCGATCGGTTTAACGCCGCCAGTTACCTGATTTATCCACCATACATCCTGCGATCGCACTGCCTCAAATCCGGCCGCACCCATATTCGCCTCTGTACTACCAGCAGCATACTCACGAATATATGGCTCCTCAAAAACATCATTAAGCCATTGTAACTGCCGCAGAGTCTTTTGATTCCCATCTAGAATTAGTACTTGCCCTCCAGTTACTAGCAACCGAAAGCTTTCCTGCAAAATTGCTAGGGACACCTCATTTGGAGTTTCGTGTAATAGCAAAGAAGCTGTCACTAAGTCAAATGATGCATCTCTGAAACTGGTTTTTTCCGCATTTCCGTGTCGCCAGACTATCTCTAAACCAGCATTTCTAGCTTTATCTTCTGCCCTTACCAGCATATAGGGTGATAAATCCAAACCAATAACTTCCGCTTCGGGAAAAGCCCGTTTTAACATTAAAGTAGTGGAACCTGTACCACAACCTAAATCAAGTATGCGTCGTGGTTTTACCTTAACAGCATCAATTAAGGCTTGACGGACAATAGTTTCATTAGGCGGCACAACATATTGGGTAATCGGATCGTAACTAACTGCTGCACCGGCATTGAGATAGCCGCCTGTAATCCCGTGAAAGTTTTGACTACTGTAGTACGAGGGAATTATGACATCATCTCGCCGGAAGCGATCGCATTCTTTCTCCCAGTCAATACTATCAGCGTAACGCCGTAACCCGTCTTCATCAATCAAAAGACGCACTACAGGAGATAAAAAACGTTCCCAGATCGTATCTTGACGCACTGCCATATTGTGTCAGAACTTTAAGAGCTTATTTAAACAGAGTAATTTTCTTTACAAATTTTAATATATCTAGGAAACATCTGTTTTCTCTCTCTGGTATGGACTTGACGTTTGTAATTGCATAAGTTACATTTGTAGTATAAATGTGCTACTCCCTAAAAGTAGTTCTTTAGCTTCACGAAGACCGAACGAGTTAAATGAAAGACAATAAACATTTAAATTGCTACAACTAAGTAGTATGTCAAGTTTAAGTTTATGGGTAAGCAAGTTAGTAGTAATGAATTTAGTGCTTACTACAAACCTTAAAAATTACTAGATAAATTATCAGTACATAGACCTAATCCAAAATCTAAAATTCAAAATCCAAAATAGAATAAATTATGCCCTACGAAAAGTTAGAAATTACCACATCAGCACCCGTTTTATCTTGGGCAAATCACTCTTTGGGCCCAGAAGAAACTAAGATGGCAAAGAATGTGGCATCCTTACCATTTGTGTTTAAGCACGTGGCCTTAATGCCAGATGTTCACTTAGGCAAAGGTGCTTTAGTTGGTTCTGTAATTGCAACCAAAGAGGCAATTATCCCTGCTGCTGTCGGTGTGGATATTGGTTGCGGGATGAGTGCGATCAAAACATCATTTACCGCCGAACAACTAGAAGGAAAACTGAAGAAAATCCGCTTGGATATTGAAGCAGCAATCCCGACTGGATTCAACGAAAATAAAGACGTTGAAAAATCCGTCAGTAACTGGCAACACTGGGATGATTTTAAAGACTTGCATCGCGGTGTGCAAGACCTACAAGGTAAAGCAATGAAACAGATGGGTTCTCTCGGTGGAGGAAATCACTTTATTGAAGTGTGCCTTGATACAGAGAATCAAGTTTGGCTAATGCTGCATTCTGGTTCGCGTAACATTGGCAATAAACTCGCCCAGTGTCATATTCACACAGCTAGAGAATTAGCAAAAATGGCAGGTAATAAATTACCTGACCCAGATTTAGCTCACTTTGTCGCTGGTACGCGAGAATTCCAGGCATATTGGCATGATTTGCAATGGTCACAAAACTATGCGCGTGTCAACCGCGATGTGATGATGGCGCGTTTTAAGCACATAGTTGAAAAACATTTAGTAGGCGGGAAAGCAACTAAACCTTTATTGCAAGTTAATTGTCATCACAATTACGCCGAAAAAGAAGTGCATTTTGACGAGGATGTATATGTTACTCGTAAGGGTGCAGTTCGTGCCCAGACTGAAGATTATGGGATTATTCCTGGTTCGATGGGAGCAAAGTCTTTCATTGTTAAGGGTAAAGGTAATGCTCATAGTTTCTGTTCTTGTTCCCACGGCGCGGGGCGTTTGATGTCTAGAAATAAGGCAAAAAATGTCTACACACTTGATGATTTGATAGAGCAAACAAATGGTGTAGAATGTCGCAAAGATGAGGGTGTACTAGATGAAATTCCAGGTGCTTATAAGCCAATAGAACAAGTGATGGAAAATCAAGCAGATTTGGTTGAGGTTGTAGCGACGCTTAAGCAAGTTCTTTGTGTGAAGGGATAAGTTTGTTGGGTGGGCAATGCCCACCTTTTTGATTTTTTTTAACGCAAAGGGACGCTGAGGTAAACGCTGAGGTAAGCGCAGAGGTACGCTGAGGAATAAATGATTGTTTTAAGTGAATCGACTGAACAAATAGAGTCATCTGCTAGCGCTAGCGAAAATAAATTAATGACTGAGGCTGCCCAATTATTAGGGTGCAAAGTCTACTATATCCCACGAGATTTTGAACGATGTGGTACAGCAGAAAATGCTCTATGGCACATTCCTAATTATCCTAAAGTCACTGCTGGTATCTGGATAGGATATATTCCTGAGTTTGAGCGTTACAAAGCCATATATTATGCAGCCTTGGCTAAGGGAATAAAACTACTCAATACTCCTTTAGAACATCAGACAGCACTAGAGTTTGACCTATTTTACCCTCACTTAAAAGGATTGATACCTGAGAGTTTGGTAATTGCCTCAACAAACGAATGTATTGAGGCTGGTGAATTATTGGGATTTCCTGTGTTTGTCAAAGGCGCAGTTCAATCTATAAAAATGCAAGGATGGGAATCTTGTGTAGCGAATAATCAGCAGGAATTAGTCAGACTGACAGAATTGTTATTAAAACTTAAAGATCGTTCACGAGGTAGAGTTATTGTTAGGAAATTAGTAAAGTTATGGCATAAACGCCTAGCTCCAAATGGTTTTCCAATGGGAAGAGAGTTTAGATGTTTTCTTTATAATCAGCAGATCCTAAAATATGGATATTATTGGGATGGGCAAGATGACTTGAGCAAGTTATCAAAAACAGAAGAGATGCAAGTATTACAGTTGGCAGTCCTTGCCTCTGAATGCCTTGGTGTTCCCTATATAGCAATTGATGTCGGGCAATTAGAAAGTGGAGAATGGATAGTGATAGAAACAGCCGATGCACAATTTGCTGGTCTGAGTCACATTCCTGCACTTGAATTGTGGAATAAGTTAAAAGATATATATTATTGAGAGTTTATTGGCAGAATTAAAAGCAGAGTATCGTCAAAAAATTGAAGTAGAAGCAACAGAGCAAGATGCTTGGTAGCAAAAATCTGACTTTTTTTGTAACTAGTCGAAAAGTTTAAAGCAAACTCTAATTTTCTATTGTATTTAGCCAATTCATTAAATCAGCCTCACTGACAAAATCTAGTAATACTTCACCCAAGTCCTCTAACTGAGTCAAGGACAACTCTTGCAACCGAGATTGTAACTGAGAATTAATTGAACCAAGCCGACGAGTTAATAGACGTATAACTAGCCTTAGTT
This sequence comes from Nostoc sp. FACHB-133, assembly GCF_014698055.1. Taxonomy (NCBI): domain Bacteria; kingdom Bacillati; phylum Cyanobacteriota; class Cyanophyceae; order Nostocales; family Nostocaceae; genus Nostoc; species Nostoc sp. FACHB-133. Next base: position 119,490 of record NZ_JACJSH010000022.1, on the reverse strand, counting down.
CTGATTGTCTTCCTTGTTCAATGCCTTGTTCAATCCCTTGTTCAATCCCTTGTTCAATGCCTCGTTGTCTACCTTCTTGGAGTCCTTCTTCAAGAATTTCTTGATAAATGCTCGATTCTCTCATATCTTCTTTCCTCAAAAACTGACGAATTAGTTCTGGCTCGAATACCAACCCTGCTAGAAGTTGGGTACATACCGAGATACTCTGCTTGGTGGCTTCTTCTTCAATCATACTCACCTGAACTGCTACCTGTTGGAGTAAGCTTTGAGGAGAATCTGTTCGCGCCAAAGTTGCCAGAGGTAATAAACCAGGAGATAACAATAAAGGTTCTGGATCTTGTTCCCAAATTCGGATGACGCGATAACGGTGGGTAGTATTGCGGGCAGTAAATTGATCTACAAATACAGCTTCTGAAGTTGTGGGTTTAAGGAAAATTACTACCTGCTCGATATCACAATTGTATTGTCGATATAGCCGCACCCAATAGTCCAACATCCGCAGTGGCAAGGGTGGAGTTGATGCTGGTAAGGTTTGAAACTCTAAATGCAGTATTTGATTGGCAGTTTGCAAAAAGGTTACTGAATCGGCACGAATTGGTTCTTGATTTAATTCTGTTTTGAGAATCTGGATATCCCTTGCCTCAGATGCAAGTAAGTAGCGGATAAAATCTTCTGGATACTGCTCAACCAGATATTTCAGGGTGTTATCGTATGTCACTGTGATATCAGTTTGGACATAAACTCATGTAGAAACGTGATATCGCTACATGGTTTGTTCATAAAAATTTAAGTTTAGTGTTGTTTATTGTTAGCGCTACTCTACGAAAAAGGCTGTTCGCTCATAGCGCTAACATTTAAATTTGGTGTCTTTTCAAAATTACATTGTCAAAGATTGAGGATTTGTCTCAATCAATTTTGCTAAATCTTGCAAGAACGCCGCAGCATGGGCACCGTAAATAATCCGGTGGTCAGAAGTAATATTCACCTGCATTTGTTGCCGCACGCCGAATAAACCGTCGGGTGTTGCTACTACTTGCGGACGGGATGCCCCGATCGCTAAAATTGAACCTTGTCCAGGCGGCAAAATCGCATCAAATTTGTCTACGCCAAACATCCCCAAATTAGACAGAGTAAAAGTACCACTGTTGTATTCTTGGGGCTGTAGTTGTTTTGCTCTGGCACGTTCTACCAAAGACTTCCAAGTACGCGATAGAGAATAAATATCCACTGCATCTGCATTTTGCAACACAGGTGTAATTAATCCGCCATCATCCATCGCTACGGCTACGGAAATGTTGATATCAGAATGATAAACAATACCCTGGTCTGAATAGCTAGCATTTAACAATGGGTGTTTTTGCAATGTCACTGCTACAGCTTTCGCCAGTAGCGCTGTCATTGTCACGCCTTTGGATTTAATTTGTTTATAAAGTTTGTCTAATCCGTCAGTGGTAATTGTATAACCGACACGGAAGACGGGCACGGATATGGTGGCTACCATGTTCCGCACTACGGCATTTTGAAAGGTAGTTAGAGGTACGATTTGACCAGGAACAGCAGCTACCACTGGCGCGGGTGCTGGTGTGCGAGGTGCTGGGGATGCAACTGAGGCGCTGGTTGGTACAGATGCTGGTGGGGCAACTGGAGCAGTGGCGGGTTGTTTGCCCTTATTGGACAATGCTTCTACATCTTCAGCGACAATACGACCGTGGGGGCCACTGCCTTGGAGTGTAGTTAAATCAACTTTGAGTTCTTTGGCTAATTTGCGGGCACGGGGTGAAACTACAAGTCTGCCTTCTTTGTGATTAGAGCCGTTTTGAGACGCTAAGGCAGGTGTTGCAACTGAGGCTGTGGCGGGGATTGGCTCAGGGGCAGAGGTAGTAGTAGCAGCCACGCCAGAGGAATTGGCAAGAGATTTCGCCTGTTCAATTTCAGCTTCAGTTTCGGCTATGAAGGCGATCGCAGATCCTACTGGGGCAGTTTCACCAGCTTCAACTATGATATGAGCAAGAAAGCCTTCATAAAAGGTTTCTACATCCATATCTGCCTTATCTGACTCTACAACCACCACTGTTTCGCCTTTTTCCACTTTGTCCCCTGGCGATTTCACCCAGGAGACGATTTTGCCTTCCGTCATGGTGGAACTCAGCGCCGGCATAAATACTTCATGAATGCTCATAGGGTGGTTTGGAAATCAATGGTTTATGGACTTTAACAGCTTTCATCAGATCGAATTGTATCTTGGCGGGAGAGTTTTGGGCTGGAGATTTTATATTTTAGATTGGGAATTGGGAATTGGGAATTAATTAGTTACGCACAGGTAACGGAAAATCGTAGATGCAAAGCGGTGAGCCAGTCCGGTGGATGGCAATACTTCTCGCTTTGTGCATTTTTAACTCGGAATCGGGTTTGGGGTAAAGGGTAAGGGTTAAAGGTTTTTTCTTTCCCTTTTCCCTTTCCCCTTTTCCCCTTAACCGAGAAGTATTGCGGTGGATGGGTTCCCCGGCATAAAGGAACTGGCGGTAGCGATAGCGTAGCGTTAGCGTTCGCGCAGCGTCTCGTAGAGAGGAACGAGCGTCGGTACGAGCGTCACCCGTAGGGCTAATACAGAGAACGCAGAGGATATTGAGAAATAGGAGTTTGGGAGGTTTCTTGCGTAAGTCCTACTAATGACTAATCGATTCATTCCAGGAACCTAAATATGAATTGGATGTCTATAATACAGAGCAATCCTTAAGGGTTAGCCAATATCTCGATCTCGTTTTAATCGTTGACTTGCAAAAACCACCATGAGTTTCTACAGATTAAATGGGATTGCTATTTATGAAGAAAGGGAAGGGGCAAAGGGGAAGGGGGAAAGGTAAAAACCTCGCCCCTTGTGGGCGAAATAATCCAAATTTTATGGTGAAGGTAAAAAGCGAGACCAATTGTGGGCGACCTGTTCATCCCTTTCCCCTTTCCCCTTTTCCCTTTAACCTTTTCCCTTTTATACTTCCTCATACCGAATGCTTAAGATACAAAAGCTACTCACAGGTAGAGGATATGGGATGCAGTTCAATCTAGAATTCAAAATTGGTAATAAACCTATTTGAAATTCCTGTTTACTTTTATGTCGGCAAAGCTAAAATTCTTTTTGATTGTGATACTAAGTATCTTTGCCACTGCTGGCGCTGGAGTATATATTACCCAGCGCCAGCAATCTGCACCGATTGTTGAGACTAGTTATGGTCAAACCCAGCAGGTGAGAGCAATACATCAATCTCAAGAGATTGTGGCATACCCAGACCGCTCTAACTATAAAACTATACCTTTAGAAAATATCAACTCATCTCTCCAAGGAAGCGATCCTGCTACCCTCGCTCTGAATGCCTTTGACAACATAGCAGCAGTGGGAGGAACGCGAAAGGTAGAGGTAGCTTATCCACAACGAAATCAGGCTTTAGTGACGATTACCCAACTCAAGCGGGGTGATGATGCAGTTAGTACAGTTAAATATCGAGTTGAGATGTCAGCCTTCGGGCGATCGCTATTTATTAGTTCTCCTCCAGTCTGGCAAATTGTTTGGGCTGGCTCCCAGGTAGAATGTTCGGCTGGGAGCCTCTCCCGCACTAAGTTAAATCATATTTGTCATTAGTCATTGGTCATTAGTTATTAGTCATTGCTCACAAAACTAATGACAACGGACAAATGACAAATGACAAATTTAAATGTCGCCACGAATCTCTTCTACAACGCCATCGCGCAGAACGATTTCGACTTGCATTTTGCTAATCAGGTTATCTCCTATCTCTACCCGGAAAAAGCCTTCCATTTGGAATTGGTTGACTTCCTGATCTTGCTGGAGAAACTGCACTTGCTGGAGATTTTGCAGCAACTGATTTTTTTGTTCTAGAAATTCACTTTTCTTTTGATTGACTTGGAGTTGGATATTATCAATCTGTTGGAGGGTCTGGGGACCGGGTGGTTGCAGACTCTGCTTTTGAATTGCTGCGATCGCTCTTTGTCCTTCTACGTCTAGCTGTTGCAGTTGCTGATCGAGTTGATTGATCTGGGTTTGCAGCTGCTGTTGTACTTCCTCTTTCCAAAGGGGAGTCACAATAACTTTAACGTTAACGACGCGTTTCAGAAGCAAATTAGATTTGGAGACATCCATAAATATTTCACGTTCACTCTTTACAGTTGGGAGGTGGAATTATCAGGCAAACATGCCGTCAATAATATCGCGATAACGTTCCGTGACGATATGTCGGCGAACTTTTAGTGTTTGTGTCATCAAACCATTTTCGATAGAAAACGGTTCTTGAATGAGTTTGAATGTCCCAATGCGGTCATCCGGTCGATAGCCTGGACGATTTTGCACTTCTCGATTCAATTCTTGCCGAAATAAATCCTGGATCATTCTACTCTCCAAGTCAATTTTTTGACTAGGTGAAGAAGTGGCCGGATCGTTCTGCGCCCATTTTTCTAGGGCTTCGACATTGGGGACAATCAAGGCTCCCAGGCTGCGCTGATCTTGGCCGACGAGCATAATTTGATCGATGTAGGGCGATCGCAAACACGCGTCTTCGATCGGCTGCGGCTCGATGTTTTCCCCGTTAGTCAATACAATCGTATCCTTTGCTCTGCCAGTCAGCACTAAGTCGTCTTGTGGTGTCAACCAGCCCAAATCGCCGCTATCAAACCAACCTTCAGCATCAATTGCTTTCGCTGTCGCTTCCGGATTTTGGTAATAGCCTTGCATAATTTGCGGCCCCCTCAACAATACTAAGCCTCGCTTCTCTATTGGCAAAGGCGCTTTTGTCTCAGGATCTACGATTTTAGCTTCTGTAGCGGGGAGTGGTAGCCCTGATGCACCAATCAAATTTCGCCAAGGACGGCGCACATGGGTAACAGGAGAAGTTTCTGTCAAGCCATAGCCTTGCAAAATCTGCACACCAATAATTTCAAAGAAGTTATCGATGTGTCTGGGAAGCGCACCGCCGCCGCTAATCATCTGCTTGACGTGTCCTCCTGTGGCTTCTCGCACTTTGGCATAAACTAGTCGTTCTCCCAAGGCGTGGAGGGGTAATAAAGCAGCAGCTTGGATCTTAGCTGTTAATCGTTCGATGGCTGAGGCATGAAGATTATTTAAATCCAATCCTTGAGCAACTCGCCGCGCTTTGATATATTTATCGCTAATGCCTAATAAAAAGTTAACTAGGCGTTGCTTATTCGCTGGTTGTTCGCGGAACTGTTTTTGCACTCCTTCATAAATCGATTCCCACAGGCGGGGTACACCCACCATGTAATTAGGTTTAAATTGTCTCAAATCTCCTTTCACAGAGCGCAAGTTTGTATAAACTTGCGTGCAACCTTGAGATAGTAGGTAATATTCAACAGTCCGCTCGTAACTATGCCACGAAGGTAGAATACTGAGAACGATATCGCCCGCATTTGGTTGCAATACTGTGCCAAATGTTGTTACTTGGTGCATCAAATTTTTATAAGACAGCATTACACCCTTGGGTTTACCTGTAGTTCCAGAGGTATAAATTAGGGTTGCCAAAGCATCACGATTTTGTTTAACTGGCACAAAATTATGATTTTTCCCAATTTCGATCAACTGTGCAAAATTCAGCACCTTTAGAGTTTCGCCCGTTGGTGGTGCTTCATCTGAAATTAAGATTGCAAACTGAATTGGTAAATCGTTGAGACGGTCTTGTAGTTTTTTAAGTGTCTTTAAATCTTCAACTACTATTGCTGTACTGCCGCTATTAGCGATGATAAACAGCAATTCTTCTTTTTCTGCTTGCGAACTACGCACCGCATCAACTGCACCAGCAGTCATTATGCCTTGATCGGCAATAAACCACCGGGGACTGTTGTCAGAAATTAAGGAAATGCGATCGCCTAGCTTCACTCCTAATGCCTGTAACCCAGCAGCAAATAATTGTATTTGCTCTGCTAACTGTGTATAAGTAATCACAATTTCTGGTTTGGCGTGAGGACTGCGGAGGGCAACAACATCACCAAATCGTTGAGATGCCAAAGGCCAAACTTCTGGTAGCGATTCCACATTTGTGTAATCTACCAACCGCTTTAATGCCTCACGTTCTTGCTCACTGATGTTAGATAAAAAAGAAGACGCGGTTTGGGTTTTTGACATAACACCTTACCTAAATATCGTAAATTAATTGTTTTTCCAGTTTATTTTGTTATCCCGCTACAATAACCGTCCTTATTATCCACATTCCCTTCTGTGTATAATAATTCCAGAAATTCCACGTTTATATTTACAAAAATTTATGTTAAAGTTATTTTACATAGAGTGCAAGCAATAGATGGACTGAAAGTCAATCCTACACATAATATTATGCTTGCACCTAAAAACAGCGATATCTACGACGGGCTACGCTTACGCCTATTTTTCACAGGAGATGATTACCTATGAATTTGATAGACGCTATACTGCTAACGCTGCTCAATATTACTATTTGCATAGCGTTTCCTAAGCTTGTAGCAATCTTTCTGGCTGATAAAACCAAACCGAATGGGGTGTCGCGAAACGGTTCAAAATTACAAACAGCCAAAATTGGACTTACGAGTTTTCCTTATTGTACAGCGTACTCATTAACAGGTAGTCAATACTGCAAATTCAGTCCCGATTTTTGTTCCAAGTGTTCTCCAAATTGATGGATTGTTTGCCAAGTTGGAAAAATTTATTTTTTTCCAGCACCTATATTTTTGCATTCCAAATGATAGTTTATGTGTCTACTTATTCAAGCGATGTCTACGATGAGCTACGCTAACGCTAATTCGACTATGATTGCTGAAACCCTTATGCTGTAAGTATTTATCATTTCCACGCAAGCTTATTGAACAGTACGTACATAATTTCACAGTGCGATCATGTAGTTCAGCAGGGCACTATTTTAAGTGTAACAATTGCGACTTACATAGCCCTGGCTTCTTTCAGAAGCCGGGGTTATTGTTTATCAGCAATGATTCAGGATTGCTATAAACATCACAAAAACTCGATATATCGCATCTTTTGCCATAACCAAAGAGTATTACTAAGCCCGCCAAGACTCGAAATGCAAGGCTAAAAACTACTTGCAACTCTTAGGCTTACACTACACCTTTGTTTCCTCGCCAGAGTTTAACTCAGTATAATTACTAATTGAAGTTAGAGTACATATATAACTAATATAACCATTAATATATTAATTGTTAAATCTATTACATGAGAGTCAAACAGCTTTAACGCCCAAACAGCCGAAAGTTGGTCAGTTTATTAAGAAACTTCACAAACTTCTAGAATTGACCCAAGAAAAGTTTGCAGCAAGCATTGTTCGTAGTGAGCGATTCATCGCTCATAGCAAGACTACAAACTTTATATATGCACCTAGCTATTTAGAGGATGTTTTAAAAGTTCCCTTATCGGTATCAAAAGTTCAGATCCCCCTAAATCCCCCTTAAAAAGGGGGACTTTGATTCCGGTTCCCCTCTTTTTAAGGCTAGGGGGGATCTAGAAGTACTTAAAAGCACAGCCAAACACTTTTAAAACAACCCCTTGAAGATTATGTCCCAATACAGTCCAATTAAGTATTTCTTCCTTATCTTTGCGCTCTTTGCGTCCTTGGCGGTTCGTTAAAAAGTTGACTTTGATAAAGAGTTTTAGCCTTAACTGAACCGTATTGGATTATGTTCAAAAAATTTCGGAAAACTATCTTGATTATTTACACATTCAACTATTAATTGAAAATCACAGGTTCTACCATGATTCGGAAACAGATAACAGAATTTTCTCTAGAAGACGGTACAAAGTTTTTAGCGGAGGTTGATGAGCCAGAAAATAGCAATTCTCTTGTACGTGTTGCCAGACCAGATGCTGGGCAAATAGTAGTTGAAGCTAAAAAGAAATTTGATGAAGTATTGGATCAAATACAACCTGTAGCTTCAGCAATTATCATCAAACTGAGTCAGCTTAATACACCAGCCGATGAGGTAGAGGTCAAATTTGGTATTAAGTTAAATGCTGTTGCAGGTGCAATTTTTACTTCTGTAGGTGGTGAGGCTAACTACGAAATTACCTTGAAATGGAAGCAAGACAAGGCATAGTAAGGTATGGCATCGATTGCAGATAATTATATTCCAGCTTTTAGATCAGCGATCGCTCGGATTTTTCATCCGAATGGTGCGGTAGTTGGTGTAGGTTTTTTAGTGTCAGGGCGAAGTCAAAATTATATCCTGACATGCGCTCACGTTGTTACCTTGGCTCTATCTTTACCACAGGATATAGTTGAAACTCCTATTAATGATATTGACTTCGATTTCCCCCTAATTGCATCGGGGCAAAAGCTAAAAGCTAAAGTTGTTTTTTGGCAACCTGTTGTCAACAACGTATCAACCTTCGAACCTGAAGATATAGCTGGGTTGCAAATCGAAGGACAGTTATCTCATGAAGCCCAACCTATCAAGCTAATCTCAGCCAGTAACGTTTGGGGGCATCCTTTCCGCATATTTGGTTTTCCTCACGGACACAATGATGGCGTTTGGTCTACGGGAGTTTTGCGAGACGGGCAAGGAAAAGGATGGGTGCAATTGGAAGATAGTAAGGTAACTGGCTACAGGATAGAACCGGGCTTTAGTGGTGCGCCTATATGGGATGAAACCCTTGCAGGAGTAGTTGGTATGGCTGTAGCGGCGGAGAAACAGCGAGAAGATATCAAAACTGCTTTCATGATTCCGGCGGACGTATTGAGCAAAGCATGGGATGAAATAACCTTGCCGATTTCATCAAATGCACATACTCAGAATACCCCCAGCCGGGTACAACAACTCAAAATCAAGACTTTGCAACAACGCTTTGAGGTTCTAAGCAGTGACTACGAAGCAGCTTACAACCAACTTAACTATACACTCGCTGCGAGCGATCGCAATATCATTCAACGGCAAATCAACACCATACTCCAAGAACTCGGTCGAGTAGAAAGCGAACTTAATGCCATTTAAATGCAATGAAAAATTCTTCAGATTTCCGAAAAAAGTATCTTGAGCAGCTAATAGCCCGTTTAAAAAGTGACATTGAAAGTATCAGCGACCAAATAGGATGGACGGTTAATGATGTAGATAAAAATAAATTACAAAGGCAACTTGATAATAAATTTGAGGAAATAAAAAAAGCTGATTCAGAGTTAAACCAGCTAAATCAAGAATCTCTAGAGCAAGTTGATCCTGATAAAATACCATTCACTAATCGGGATGCTGCAATTACTGAAATTACAGCAAATAATTCTCCTACTTATCGTCTGATAACGGCTCCCAAAGGTTACGGAAAAACAGCATTTCTCAAACAGATCCAGAAGCGCTTTCAAGAATTACAATGGTGTTGCGCTTATGCTTCCATGTCTGGAGATCAAAATATTGAAGACTTAGAAAAAGAATTAGCGATTTCTCTTAATCTTCAGATTGAAGAAGGAAATGAGTTGCCTTGGGGAGAACGCTTAGGTTTATTATTACATAGAAATTGGGCTAGGTGGCAATCGCAGGGGCAAAAAGGTATTGTACTACTAATCGATCTGGATGGGAATGCCCCACAAAAACAACGTTTAAACGAAATTTTTGATCAACTTAAAGAATTGGGATGGAGAATTGAAAAGTGTTTGAAAGAACTACAATTCTTTAAAGATAATTCCAAGAGCCTTCGAGTTGTAATTGCAGCCCGATGTCTTACCGATCTTCCCTCTGATCGGATTTTTCCTAAACTAATCCTTTCGCCTTTTAATTGGGAAGTAATTCAGGATACCGCAACAAAATATCTCAAGCCGATTGAGATGACTTCTGAAAGTCTTGCACTACTAGCTGGACACTTATTGTATTTAACTGGCGGACATCCAGGGGGAATTGCTGAAGCCCTAAAAGCTTATCGAGGTGGTGGTTACACAGTTAATTTATTTTTAAAGAGTTATGGAAGTAAATTATGGGAAAGAACTCTAAAGCATTGTAGAGATCAGATTAAAGAAAGCTTGACTAAAGAAAATAATCATCTATACGAATCTATTGAGAAACTGAGTATATTTCCCATACTAAATGGGAATTGGATATTAAAGGAAGCCGTTAGAAGATTTCAGTTACCTTTCAGTGATGATAGTTTTAAATTAAACGCAGAACTGACAAAAACATCAATTTTTACTCGTGACAAAACGATTATTAAAGATGGAATGACCCGTCGGCTGCTAGTTATTGGTTTACTTCGAGAAAGTTCGCCTGATAGCTTTCAAAAGCTTTGTAGCGAAGCGGCTCAAATTTGTTGGGAATATGTTCACGAGCTTAAATCTAAGAATGATTCTGCTGTGGCAGGAACTTGGTCAATGCAGTATTTTTTTCAAAGTCTTCAGCAACATGCTGGATTTATCAATTATGGTACTGATAGTTTGACTTATCGAAAAGAACTTCGTAAAACTTTCTTTGATGACACTGTTGAAGAAACTATTGGAATATTCCGGAATACAGACCGAGAGCAAACCCATGAATTTCTGTCTACGCTTAAATCTGAAGTAGAGCATGACTGGGAATTTCAATTTCTTGTAAATTACTATCTCCACAATGACGAATATAATGATACACCCTATAGATATTTAATTCATAAGCTTGATGAAGCTATTCAAAATAATTAACTCAGGAGCCTATTATGTCTGAAATAGATAAATTAGAGTTTGTTGGTCGTGAAGAACATCTAAATCGAATTATTACCCTTGTTCAAAAAGCTAATACGCTTCATGTTGTTTTGGTGGAGGGTAGAGGCGGAATTGGCAAAACTTGGTTGCTTAATGAATTACAAAACCGCCTCAAGCAAGTAAACATTGGAACCAGTGAAATTATTGATTGTGATACTCCTGTTTTTAATGATGCAGAAGATTTATGCACTCAAATCGCCAAGCAATTGTATGATAGTACATATCAAGAATGGCTGCTCCGGTTACGACAACTACGAGAAGATGAAAACCACCTCAGTCAAACTGCATACCAAGAAGAACGCAGACAACTTGAAAAGTTTTTAGTCGATGAAATCAATCGAAAATCTAAACAACAGAGATTAGTATTTTTAATTGATACAGTTGAGAAGTTAGGACAAGCAGAGGGAAGAACGGAAGTTTGGGAATATATTGGTAATCTATGCCAGCAACTAGATAACGCCGTATTGATTTTAGCAGGTCGCCCTAGTATTGCTCGTCAAATTTTGGAAAAGTCGTTCACAGAAACAGAACTAACCTATTTGGAGTTAAATGAATTTACTCATGAGGATGTACAGACATACATTCTTTCCAAAGAGGAGCAACTTCATTTTAGTCTTGGGAAAGACTTAGTTCAAAAGATCATAGTTCTTTCTGGTGGTAGCCCCATTATGATCGAATTTGGAGTAGAGTATGCTTATCGAGAAGTTATTCCAGATTGGTTAGAGAGTGAAGATATAAAAACTATTCCAACCAGGTTGGAAAAAACGGGTGGATTTGAAGCTGAGATGGTTCGACATATTACGCAGCTTCGGACATCAATGGATAGGCTAACCCTGTTACTTTCACGTATTTATCCATTAGATAGTTCTGATATTGCTAATCTATTAGAACTATCGATAGAAGATGCTAAAAAAATATTTATTGATGCTCAGAGCTACTTTTTTATCAAACCAGTAATGAGTGGTAATCAAATATCATTGCATGATATTGTGAGAGACTTAGTTAATAAATATTTATGGGCAGATATTGACCCAGATTTTGAATGGAGAAAACGAGATAGTCGTATTGCTGCCAAATATTTCGAGCAAAAAGACTATCAGCTAGGGCCGCAGAAAAGGATATTGGAAGTTCAACTTTACTCTGATAATTCTAATAAAGCTTCTAATATTGAGTTTCTAATTGAAGAACTGAAACAACTGCGAGAATTCAATACAATGCGATGGCTATGGAATGCTTTATACGCTGACCCAACTATCGGCTTTGTAACTTGGCATGAAGTTACTAATACGATCCGAAGCCAATCAAAGAAATTCAGCTTTGTTAATCAATTATTGGCAGTTGTAAAACAGTTTGAAAAAGAGCTAAATTTCGACCAAAGATTTAAATTAATTATTTTTGAAGCAAAGCTTGTCCACGCCCTAAAAGACAAGGGCACAACAGAAAATGAAGTAAGGAAATTAGAGGCTATGTTAGCTGAAAAATCTTCTAATTCTTCTCATCAACCAGACCTTTGCAATGTCTTGGGAATGCTAAATGCTAAGTTGCATCTTTATGATGAAGCTTTGAAATATCAGCAAAAGTGTTTATGTTTAGTTCAAGAGAAAAAGCTAGCATCTGCGATTCCGGGTGTGGCGAACCAAGTTGGTTATCTGTATCGACAACTGAATAATTTTAACGAAGCTGAAAAATATTACAAACTAGGTTGGGATGCTGCTATGGAAGTTGACACTCCTAACAAAGGCTTAACTCAAGTTATGGCTAGTATTCAGAATAACTTGGGATATTTATACGGACTACAAAAAAATTATATCAAGTCTGAACAGTGCTTTAAGGCTGCTATTGATATGTGGTCGAGTGTAGAGACTGAACGCGAAATTGCCAACGCCGAAATTGCCTCTGCAACTATTTCGGTAAATGAGGGGAACTATGTTAAAGCTAAACAGCTACTTGAACGAGCCTTAAGCCGTTGCAACAATGAGGAAGATGATAATCGAATATTGTGTAGGGCATACTTTCATTTAGGCTTAAATCAGTGGTTTAGTGCCGAGGTAGTAAATGAAGCCGTTTGGGATGTAACACAGGTAAAGTGGGATCTAGATGTGCTAAGTCAGGCTCAAGATGCTTTAGAAAAAAGCCTGAAACTGGCAGAAAAATACGGATTGGAAGAGGAATTGCCTGGAATTTGGCACCAAACGGCCAGTGTTTACTGGCATCTTGGGTTTCAAAAGTGCGATCGCTCTTTGCAAGAACAAGCTCTCAAACTCAACGATCGCTCTTACCACACTAGTCTAGAGTACAATGACAGGCGGTATGCCATCGATAGCCTGGTAGGGAAAGCAGAGTTTGATTATTATGCAAAAGCATACGAGCATATTTCCGATTATGCACGAGAACTTAGCGATCGCTTCCAGTCATATCAAAATACCTATCAACTGTTCTTTGGTAGGATGTTACGGATAGAAGGTGATGTTGCATTTCAACAGGCAAACTACGATCTTGCCTTTGCAAAATATGCTCAAGGCATACCCCAAATCTTCCAGGATGGAGGTTTTGGCCCCTATTCTATCCAACATGAGCTAAATCTGCTGCAAAAGAAAATTGAACGGTTACCTATAGAACTTTCTAAAACCCTAATCCAGCAACTCAAACATCAGTGGCAAGATAATAAAGCTCTCAAAGAATGGTGCGATCAACAAATGTTTCTGACTAGAATCCGTGCAACAAAACAGCCATCTTCTCATGCTTAGTAAAAAAATTGATCGACCCAGAATTTTAGTTTCTCTCAATTCTACCTGCGTACCAACTGGACAATGCGATTGCGATGGAGGGGATTGTGCCTGTGACTTATCCCCTTTAGCAGAATTAAGCTCAGATATATCATTATCTCTGGGGATGTTTGAGACAGAGTTTGTGATATCTCCCAATTCGCAAATAATGAATCTAGATGATAGTTACTCTATCTGTTATGGAACTAATCATAAAGTAGCAGTTCTAAATCAATCCGCATTATATTTACGAAATATATTTACAAAGCCTCATAAATTAGATGATATTACAAAAGAGAATTCTCACATTAACCAAACAGACTTACAGACAGCTATTCAGGAACTATATCAAGCCCGTTTAATTGTTCCTAAAAACAATAGCTTATTTAACCTAAATGAAATACCAGAAACTTTATCTGCATGGTTACATATCACCGATCGCTGTAACTTAAGATGTGACTACTGCTATCTTCCTCATTTAGCCAGGGATATGTCAATAGAGATAGGCAGAGCTGCTATTGAATCTACATTTCGCTCTGCTAGCTTAAATAATTACCGCCGCGTCAAACTAAAGTATGCCGGAGGAGAAGCATTATTATGCTCTCCTTTAATTAAAGAACTGCATTTATATGCTCAATCACTTAGCAAAGAAAGAGGCATTATATTAGATGGAGTTGTTCTCAGTAATGGAACATTGATTACGCCTGAAATTATCGAGATGCTTAAAATATTGAATCTGCGTCTCATGATTTCACTAGATGGATTATCAGATTTCCACAATATCCAACGAAATTACGCAGGCGGAAAGGGTTCATTTCAAGATGTTGAATGCGGTATTAAGATTGCTTTGCAAAATGGGCTGATACCCGATATTTCCATCACCATTAGCGGGCGCAATGCAGAAGGATTACCCGATCTGATTGAATGGATATTGGATCATAATCTGCCTTTTAGTTTCAACTTTTATCGTGAAAATGAACTGTCAGCTTCTTACGAAGACTTGCAAATAGAAGAATCTAGAATGATTCAGGGAATGTTAGCAGCATTCAAAGTTATCGAATTGAAATTACCTAATCGAAGCTTATTAGGTTCATTAGTTGATCGTGCTAATTTATCATCTCCTCATAAACGAACTTGTGGAGTTGGGCAAAGCTATCTTGTATTTGATTATCAAGGACAAATTGCCAAATGTCAGATGCAGCTACATAAAACTGTATCCTCTATTGACGCTCAAGATCCTTTAACTGTTGTGCGACAAGATAAAACAGGTATTCAGAATTTATCTGTTGAGGAAAAAGAAGGCTGTCGTACATGTGAGTGGAAATACTGGTGTACGGGTGGTTGCTCTTTGGCTACGTTTAAGGCTACAGGCCGTTATGATATTCAATCTCCAAATTGCAATATTTACAAAGCTCTATATCCTGAAGCTCTCCGCTTAGAGGGCTTACGCCTTCTCAAATATAGTTAAGTTAGGATTTGATTCTCCCTAACCATCCTTAAGAAGCAGGGAACTAAGCCACCCTTTTAAAGGGGTGGGTTGGGGTGATATTCCGAGTCTAAACACCAATTTACAGGTGGAAATTTTTCGTGATTGCAGGCTGCTACCGATATTCTTTTTCTGGTACTCTAAAAGCTGCATATTTCCATTCATTACCTTCTAAATATTCAATTTTAAACTCTCCTTTAGTCACCAAACTAATATCTTTCAGTTGTACTATGGCGTTTTCTCCTAATAAAACACATTCAGAGTTGCTAGTGGAAGGTTGATTTGGTGTCGTAGTTATTTGATTAATAATTTTACGCTGTAATTCTTGATATTGTTGCTCTGTTATTAATTTAGAATCGTATAATTTTTTTATATCTCTTAGTTGGGTTTCTATATTTGAGCCACCTTGATTTGACACATTACCTACTTGACAAGAATCTGGCTTAAAAGCAATTTTTCTAACAGGATGATCCCACCATTTAGAAACCTGAGTTAACCAATTAGTTGTTCTTGTTGTATGTACTACTTTTACTTGATTATCAGTTATTTCTAAACGAACCCAATCAGTGGATCTTTTTTGAATCAAACCAGCAAATCCCCAAGATAAAACACTTCCTACTGAAACACCAGAATCTGCTAGACGAAGCTTTATAACTCTAGGTTCTATAGCTTGTCCTATTTTAATTGGAGCCAAAGCTATAGAGTTAATATTCTTAGCAAAGAAATTAGGATTCTTTTCTGTCGCAGTGGAAGGCTTTACTGCTGTAGAATTTGCAACCAATACTGCTACTAGCAAAATGCTAACTCTCTTGCTCATGATTATGATTATTTGTCTTACTGAAAAACGTGTAAAACAATAGACTATAGTAATTAATTTCGGCTTGTCAAGGAAATAATATTTAAGGCTAGCCCTTTCAGGATGGATAACAATTTTAGACATTAACTTTTTATCTCTGTATTATCCGTATTATCTGCACTTCTGTAGTTAAAATAATCACTTTTTAAATGTAGGGACACAGGGAAGCAAGTGCGTTGGGCGGGTTCCCCGACTTGTAGCAACTGGCGGGACGCAGAGAGAAAAGAGATTTTACGAGTCGAATTGAAATTATAAGAATATATTTAGTTAGCTTATAACCGATAAAAGAAATTAAAATGCTGCTTTGAAGCAATTGTACTAATTTTGCTTCAAACTAAAAATATAGTAAACACAAATTTTGAAATAAGGACGATCGCACATGAGTTTAATCGATGGTATATTACTGACGCTGCTAAATACTGTTGCTTGCCTTGCGCTGCCTAAATTCCTAGTAATTCTGTCTGCAAAAAGCCAAAACACTTCACCATCGCGCTCTACTGCAATATCAAAAGATTCTAATTCTGAAATCCCCAGCTTTTCGTAATATAAGCTGATTGTCTCTAGATATCGCTTTGATGAGGAGAAAATTTAGTTATTGGTGCAAAGCGATATCTTAAGGAAAGTTACAGCAGATTGCGCTCTAATCGAATACACGTAGAGACTTAGCAGTGCTACGTCTCTACAAGGTTTTGGGTTTTATATATGTACTTCATTTACCTGAAATCTTTTTAGGTCTGACGATAATAAGAAATCCGAGCAAAGTAAAAACTAACATTTGCCAAGTCACCAAATTCCAGCCACCAAGATTCCAGCATAATAAACCAATACTAGTACCGACAGCACCGCCGATAAAATAGATAGTTATGTAAACTGTGTTGATGCGACTATTTGATTGAGCATCAAGAGTGTATATCCTTGCGACATTGGTGACTTGGATTGCCTGTACACCTACATCTAGTAACAATACAGCAACAGCGATCGCGATCGCTGAACTAGAAGCAATTTTAGCAATTACTAAACTTGCAATGACGAGCGATACAGCAATTGTCAAGGAACGTTGCGAGTTACCTCGATCGGCTAGTTTACCAAAAACTGGTGCCATCAATGCACCTGCGATCGCCACAAAACCATACATTCCAATTGTGTCAGATTGAAAATTGAAAGGCGCCCCGCTTAAATGGAAAGTCAGCGTTGTCCAAAATGAGCAAAATACACCAAACAATAACCCACCAATTAAAGACGCTTCTCTTAACAAAGAAAAGCGTTTAAATTGTTGAATTGTTGAGTTTAATAATTCCAAGTAATAACCGTTAAATTCATTTTTGATATTAGGTAAATATATATTTAGTAAGACAGTAACAATTAAAACCATTCCTGCCGAAAATCCATATACATAACGCCAATTCAACCATTCAGCAATATATCCACTAAAAACTCTTGCTCCTAAAACTCCAATCAATATACCAGTAAAAATGTAGCCTACAGTTTTGCCTGTAGTTACTCTATCTATACTTGCTGCCAAGGGAAGAATAACTTGAGCCGATACTGTCGCAATCCCAATCGCTACACTCAATATCCAAACTTCGATGATGTTTTGTGAAAACGTCATGAGTATCAACAAACAAAACAAACATATCAGTAAGGAAAGAATTAACTTTTTCTTGTTGATTTTATCGCCCAAGGGGATTAAAAAGAACAGCCCAAAACCGTAACCAACTTGCGAAAGCACAGATATACTACCCACTTCGCCTTCACCAACTTAAAAAGAAGATGCAATATCTTTGAGGATTGGCTGATTATAATAAATGTTGGCAACACAGACACCAGATGCGATCGCCATAATCAGTACCTGGATTTTGGTTAATCCGCTACTTGAGATTTGTTTTTCCATTCAACCTAAAATTTATACAGGAAAAAACTGGTTACATTACAGCTAAAACCAGGTAATAGCTGAGAAATTATATTATCACTAATAAATAAGGTGGCTACCAAGTTAAGTTGACTTTGTTCGCGCCGATAGACCTCTAGTTTACGCGATCGCCAATCAGCAATCCAATATTCTTTTACTCCTCTGGAAGAATAAAGTTTGATTTTGGCAAATTTGCGAGTTTTGATTTCTCTCCCTCGTTCATTTTCTTATTGTCATTCATAATGAATCGTCCTTAGCAAATCATCACTTGCGATTGTCACGCCGCCACTTACACCGCACTAAGCGAATTTCATCAAAAGTGTAGCTTTCGCCTAGTTGTTCTTTAATGGGAGTAAGAGAAATGTCACCGAGTACTTCTAAAACTTGCCAAATTTTTTGTTGGTGTTCTAAAGGTACTAATTGATTTAAATCAACTGGCTGATTTTTCTCAATTAGTTTTTCTAAATGATTGCTAACTGTTGCCGGACTAAGGTTCCGCTTTTTGGCAATTTGAGCAATATTTAAACCTTGTTGATGTAATTGTAATGTCTGTAATTCGGTGTAAGAAGAAGATGAGTTGGGAGAGGATATGGAAGTAACAGATTTATTTTGCAAACCTTTTTCTTGGCGATAGGCGCGAATTTCTGTAATAAACTTTTCGCCATATTGAGCGAGTTTATGACTACCAACACCAGAAAGTTTGGCAAATTCAGTTAAGTTTTGGGGTTGCACCTGTACCATCAATTTTAAAGTGGAATCGTGGAAGATGACGTAAGGTGGTACAGATTGCTCATCAGCCAATTCTTTACGTAGCGATCGCAACTTCTGTAATAATATTTCTGCTTCTTCTGCTTTTTCACTCCCCTGTTCCCAGCTAATCTTTTGGACTGTGGTTACAGCTAGGGAAACTGTGCGTTGTTTTCGCATTACTTCCCAACTTAAGGCATTTAGTTTTAAAACTGAGTAACCATCGCTAGTTTGTTCTATTAACCCTTGATGTAAAAGCGATCGCCCCAACATTCGCCATTCATCTAGAGTTTTATCTTTACCAATACCGTAGGTGGAAAGTTTATTGTGTTCGTATTGAATAATTTTGTCTTTTTTTGCCCCCCGCAACACATCAATTATGTGTAGCATCCCAAATCTTTCTTTGCAACGCGCCACACAAGATAAAAACTTCATGGCTTCAACTGTCCAATCTTGCATGGGTTTGGGATGACGACAATTGTCACAGTTACCGCAATTCCCAGGAAACCTTTCTCCAAAATAACCTAGTTGAATAGTTCGCCGACAATCAGTGCCTTCAGCATAATCGATCATCTGCCGCAGTTGTTGTTTAGCAATCAACTGTTCTTGAGGGTCAGTTTTTTGATCGATACTCCATTCAATTGTTTTAACATCACCAAAGCTGAAAAATATTGTACAGCGAGATGGTTCTCCGTCTCTACCTGCTCTACCAGATTCTTGATAATAACTTTCTATATTTCTGGGCAGATCAAAGTGAACTACCAATCGCACATCGGGTTTATTAATTCCCATTCCAAAGGCGATTGTTGCTACCATTACTCGGACATCATCTCGAATAAATTGCGTTTGATTACTACTACGTTCTTCATCACTTAATCCGGCGTGATAAGGTAGAGCAATAACTTTATCATTTTGTAGTTTAAAAGTTAGTTCATCAACTTTTTTACGAGTTAAAGAATAAATAATTGTCGAACCTTCAGTTTCTCGAATTAGTTCTAATAATTCAGCGTAAGCATATTTAGTTTTAGGACGAACTTCGTAATAAAGATTTTCACGGTTAAAACTGGCAAGATGAATGCTAGGTTGTTTTAGTCCTAGTTGTTGAATGATATCACTACGGACGCGATCAGTTGCTGTAGCGGTGAGAGCAACGGTAGGAACATCAGGATAGCGTTTCCGCAGAGATTTCAACTGGCGATATTCTGGACGAAAGTCATGTCCCCATTCCGAAACGCAGTGCGCTTCATCAATAGCGAAGCTAGAAATACCGATTTTTTCTTTAACTAAATCGAGAAATGGGAGAAACCTTTCACTGAGGAGACGTTCAGGGGCGACGTATAGTAATTTTACTTTACCACTGAGGATGGCTTCTTCCCGCGATCGCACCTTGTAAGCATTCAAACTGCTATTAATAAATGTCGCGTTAATATTATTATTTCGCAGTGCTTCTACTTGGTCTTGCATCAAAGCAATTAACGGCGACACTACCACCGTTAATCCATTTTTTAACAATGCTGGTAGTTGAAAACATAGAGATTTTCCCCCGCCAGTCGGCATCACAACCATTAAATCTCGATTTTGCAGCGCATCTTCGATAATTTGCCGTTGTCCGGGGCGGAACCTGTCGTAACCGAAGTGATATTTTAGCGCTTGTTCGAGATGGGGATACTGAAGCATAGCGATCGCTTTTTCGGAGGCTGTCTGCGTGAGTAGTTATTGAAGATATCAGGATTTTAACTCACATCATCGGCAGCTTTGGTCACACCTGCATTTCTATTGGCGATCGCACTCTGTTTGGAATTGAGGCACTTCCTTATTTTGCATTTTGCCTCACAATAGCAACAAGAGTAATCGGCTTGCACCTGGAACTGTGACCTTCATACGATTTAGGTTAGCAGTAGAATCTAGCAAAGCAGTAAATATATCTGGTTGACGTAAACGAAACTCAATGGATGCTGACAAAATTAAAACTAGGTCTTCTCCTTCAGGGACAACAACCTTTGTCATACCAACTGTATTGGGTCTTGATAGATCAGACATACAGTCTTCCCAGGCGTTCATATTGTGCCCATAGAATTCTGGAAAGCCCATGACCTCTGCAAACTCAGTATGGAAAGATTTCCAGTCGTTGACGTTTGCCAAGTCGATTTCCACATGGCTCATCAGTTTTTCCTCCTCAAATCATAACCAGATTAGAAACGGAACTCCGTGAAATTGTTGTAGTGGTCATTAGTGAAATAGGCTTTTCCATCGCTACTTGTGATGATCCTATCTGTACCACGGTTAACTCCCAGTTGGCTGGGATGGATGTCCCATTCTTGATATGTCTGACCACTAGCATAGGGTAGTTTGTTGCCGTCTGGCATGGCATTGTTGTTAAAGACTCTGCCTCCAACGTATTCTTGTCCACCTTTTTTGAACCCAGACAATCCTCTTGCATGTACATTGACAATGTGGTTACTGCCACCAGGTTGAATACTTGTTTTAGTAGTCACCCACGTGTATATAGACCTTGCCTCAGCAGGAATCGTTACTGCTCCCTTCCCTCCCTCTTTATATACAGCTCGATGAATTCTATGTTCATTACCAAGGTGTTTAACCACAGGCATGTTAGTCAATTGACGCTGGATTAACTCTGTCTGCTGCACCACATGAGTCAACTCATGCGCCAGCAACTCCTGTCCTCCTCCACTCCCCGGCTCATACGCCCCCTGCCGAAAGAACACATCCTGCCCTGTCGTAAACGCCTTCGCCTGTATCGACTGATTCAACTGGTCAGCCTGAGTATCTGTGTGAACCTTCACCCTACTGAAATCAGCCCCAAATGCTTGCTCCATCGGTTCACGGATATTGTTTGCCAATGGCTGTCCCCCACCCCGTGCCTGATTGATGGATGCTTCCAAATCTTGTGTTGCTGCCATACCACCATCTGAAACACGCTGCACTATCGGCGACCTTTGCAATTCATCTTCTTGATCAGATAATGACTCGCGCTGAATATTGCCCTCTGGTTTCATTTGCAGTTCTTCTTCATCTGGTAACTCTTCTCGCTGAAGTTTATCGCTCTGTGGCTGATGAATACTTTGCACAACCTGACGTGCTGTTTCGTCCGCCTCTTGCTCGTACTGATCTCCAGGTTCCCCAATTGTCAGCTTTGCCTGAATTGGTATGTCTGGTCTTCTTAGTGGAATATTGGCAAAGTTATGACCAAATCGGGTCGTATGTTCCAGTCGAGAATTCAATAATCCATCCATCTTGGCTTGCAGCACAGTCAGCCGTTCCTGTGACTCTGGCGTAATCTTGCCATATTTTGCTTGTAATTCTAGTCCGGTTGCCTCAATACTTTGTTGTGCAAAGGTAATATCCTCCATGTCTGTTTCTGTCACTAGTGCAACAGATGCTTTTTGAACTTGGCTACCAAACGGTTTGTAGGCCAATTTAGGATTTTGTTCTGCTGTATGAGAATTGGTACAGATAGATGAGGAAGTCTTTGACAATTTCTTATTCTGCATTGTTTTTAGAATTTATTTATTTGCACATAACCTGGCATTAAGCTTTCGGTCTACTGAAATTTGATAATAACTTTATCGAAATAAATATATATTTAGTACTACATAGAATTATTTTATGGCTTAGAAAATGTATTCATCTATCCAAGGACAGAGATTACTATTCTATCAATGCAAATTTCATGAATAAGTTGAAAATATTTTAATTTCCATCGTCCAAAAAATAAATCTCTTGTGGGGTGGTGGTAATCTTGCCATTAGCTATACAAATTAAATGCACGACAGCTTACTGCAAAATCTCAAATCCCAAATTTAGTCAGCATCCACCTAAGCGAGAATTTGCAGTTATTACTTTGCCTTGATGTCCTATTTGGTTACATTTTAACTGCGATTCTAAAGCATCAATCTTTCGTAAAAGCGACACTCCCCACACTATAGAAATCACCAATTTGATTGTCATACCCGCAAGTAAGAGCGATACGATTGTGGAAGTTCTCTTTTGTTGAGCTAATCTTTTTTGTTGTTCTGCAAGTCGTGCTTCAACTTCTTTAGCACGTTCGGCTTCTAATGATTGCTGCATTTCTCGCCGATCTAATTCTTCACTAGCAGCTAAAAATCGATAATCTAAATTGCTCAAGCTTTTGCCATGTGCCCAGTTTTGGGCATCAATCAAGGCTTGTCCGCGCAATAGGCGAGATTCATCATTTTCTTTTGAGGCTATCCACGCATTGAAAGTTTCATAGTAGGGGCGAAGGTAAGCTAATTTTTTTCCAACCCATTCTAAATTGAAAACTTCTTCATAAATTCGGTTTTTGATTTGGAGAAAACCTTGCTTTTTAACCACCAAACCAGACAGCAATAGTTCTACTTGTTCTCGACTATCATCGGCTGGTACTTCCACTCCTTGGAGGATTTGCTGATAAATTCCTAGCAATCTGGCGGCGATTTGTTCATTTCTGAGGATGCGATCGCGAATTGTCCGCAAATGTTCTGGTTCATCTTGTGATTCCCATTGATCGATGATGTGCGATCGCACCACATTTTCTATCCAAAATTCTTCTGTACCAGGGGGAATTTTTAACTTTCTACCCACATCATCTTGAGATAGACTAACAAGTAACCGACACAGCTTTTGAGTCAGAAATGGTTGCCCTTTTGTCCAAGCTAATACTTCCTTCAAAACTTTTTGGGGATGATTGTCTTTAATATCCAGTCCTAAAGATAGTGGTTGAGCTTCTTCAAATGTAAAGCCATTTACTCGGATAGCTTTACCAAAATTAAACTTTGTAATATGATTTTGATATAAAATTAAATCTGAAGGTGTAGCAACACCAAAAATTGCAAATGTAATCCGAGTATACTCTGGATCAATTGCTCGTTGGTTATAGCAAAACCGAATCAAGCTAAAAAAATCATCCACAGAAAAATCGAGACCGAGAATACTATCAATTTCATCAATAAAAATGAATAGCCTTTCGTGAGGAAACTGAACTAACAGAATTTCTGATATAAACCGACTAAGTTTCTGAGCCAAAGAAATATCATTTTTTTCTTGCCACCAGGTTTTTAAATTGACTTTTCCTAACAGTTTAAAACCCAGCCACAAATCGCCTACGACTCCCTTATACCACTGTTCGGGAGTTATATTTTCGCAACCAATATTAGTCATATCAATGGTGACACATCGAAAGCCTTCTTGTTGCAAGCGATGCTTGGTTTTTACCATAAGTGAAGATTTGCCCATTTGCCTACTGCTTAGGATGTAGCAAAATTCACCATGCTTTAAGGCTTCGTAAAGTTCCACATCTGCTTTGCGCTCAACATAGCTAGGAGCATCACTGGTTAAAGTGCCACCAACTTGATATCGATAACTGTTCATGTGATTTAAAATTTTAAATTAGTTCTCGTTCTTAATAAATAAATTTCTATCGGAACAATTGATAAAATTCATATTAAACCTCGTCTACCTTGAGAACCATAGTTTTGTAGGTTGGGTACAGCGATAGCGTAACCCAACATAAAATTTGGTGGTAATGTTGGGTTACGTTTCACTCCACCCAACCTACATAAATATATCTTTTAAAAAACTCTAGGTTTTAACATAGATGAGGTTTAAGAACAAGAATTACTTATTTTGATTATTTATCTTTCAACAGTCTACCAGAACCATTACTATCCTGAGTGCTTTCCAAGCTGTTGGCTAAAGTAAAGGCGATATAACTCACACATAACATGAGCTTGATTACCGTTGAGTTTAACCAAACCCATACTTTCTAGCTTGTAAGCAGCGATCGCGTCTAGCTCTACTTTTTCATCTGTTGCAATTACCTGTTGCATAGCTGACATCAATTTTGGGTCTTTTTGCAGTAAGCTCAACAGTTCCCGTAAATGCTGACTGTAAATTCCCACTGGTGTAGATGCAGTTTCTAGTAATACCTCTAATGTCATTTCCTCCTGACATAGATGATAAAGCGCAAGGCTCACCAAATAGGGATGTCCTCCTACCATTGCTTGTAAGGGTGCAAGGCGTTTTTCCCCTTCGGATTCGGCTGCACAATTTAGTCCATAAGACAATGCTAAATTCTGTACCTGATTGAGAGTCAATGGTGGCAGCGTAATTGTGATCCCGACATTGAAAGGCGATTGATTAAGCTTTAGTGGAATATATATTTCTGTGGTGTGAACTACCACCATCCGTAGTTTTTGCCAGATTTGATCCTGCTTTGCTTGTTCGTGCCAAAATCGCAGCATTGGCAGAAAATCTTGGGCAATATTGGGATGTTCAAAAACTCGATGAACTTCATTCAAAGCCAAAACTAGAGGACTATTATCAATGTATTGCAGTAAATATGCTTCAAAATAGATTTTGCAGCTTACCTTGCTGCCCATTTCCGTATCCCAAAAATCATCCAGACAGGGAAGGAGATTTAACTGTCTGCTGACATTGACACAAAACCAACGCAAAAATTTATCAAGAGAAGCAAAAACGTCTTGATCGGCTTCTTGAAAGTCCAAATAGACGATTTGATAACCTTGCTCTCTAGCATAAGCAATCATCCGGTTGAGCAGCGAACTTTTTCCTGTCTTTCTAGGTGCTTTGATTCGGATTAAGCAACCAGGGTATAAAATCTCGTTACAAACAAGTTCTTCCAGAGGAGGGCGGTTGATGTAAAGAGGAGAACCCAGTGGTACGGGGCCGCTAGGAAATTCAATCTTGCTTGCTGAAAAAGAGTCTGGAGACACCATTTCTAAATTAGATTTTTCATTGAATTCTTGTTGGCTCTGATTTTCCCGATCACCTATTTTTTCTTGCAGATATTTCTTCAAGGCTAAATGCAGATTTTTTTTGGTTATTTTTTTTCCAAGTGCGATGGAAAGGTCTTGCCACAACTCAGAGCCAACTTCTTTGATGTAATTGTCGCGGTAGCCTGATTCCTCTGCCATTTCACCATAGGTTTTGCCCAACCACGACTGAGACAGCACAAAGCACTGAATGGAAGCAAGAGGCTTGTCTTGCAGAATTGTTTCTACTGCTTGCAGAATATCTTCCACGGACATTAAAGTTTAAACAATTACTAGATATAGTTATCTATTTTGATCTATTAATAATATACAACCGAATAAATACTTAAAAAAAGAAAAATAAATTTCTAAGAATACAGTTTTTTAAACTATAATTTAATATTGCTTACTTCAAAAAGCTTGCTTATTTTTAAGCAAGATTAGGGAAAGTCAAGTATTAACCTAAGCGGATTGGGTTTTGAAAAGTTAGAAAGACATCACTTTTTCAGTGCCAGAGTCAAACCATCTGCGATCGCTACTAAACTCAGACTAACTCGCTGGTCTTGATGCAGCTTTTGATTAAAGGCACGAATCCTTTTAGTTCTATTATCCTGCACTTGGGGGTCGGCAACCCTGCCTGACCATAGAACATTATCGATCGCAATCAGTCCCCCTCTTCGCACTAATTGCAGCGATCGCTCATAATAACCATCATAGTTGCTCTTATCTGCATCGATGAAAGCAAAATCAAAGGTTTCCGCTTCTCCCGTTGCTAGTAACCGATCTAAAGTCTCCAAAGCTGGGGCAATGTGCAGTTGAATTTTATCCGCCACTCCCGCTTGCTGCCAATAACGCCGAGCGATCGTTGTAAATTCTTCACTCACATCACAGGCTACCACCTTCCCGTCGCTCGGTAACGCCAAGGCTACCACCAGGGAACTATAACCTGTAAATACCCCAACTTCCAAAGTTTTTTTCGCTCCCAGCAACTGCACCAGTAACGCCAAAAATTGCCCCTGTTCAGGAGCAATCTGCATTCTACCTACTGGATGCTGGGCTGTTTCTTGCCTCAATTGGGTTAAAATTTCTGGTTCTCGGAGAGAGACTGATAGTAAATAGTCATAAAGGTTGTGTTCGAGTCCTAGTGTTTGAGTGGTCATAACGTGCGTTTTTCTTTTACCTAAACCCCACAGACTAATTATCTGGTTTTTAGGCTTAAAGCCCTTACCAATGACAAATGACAAAGGACAAATCCCGGATTTCTCACGATACTGTAGGCAGAGGAGTGTGGAAAGTGTGGGAGGTGTGGGGAGGGTGGGGAGAAACGGGAGGAAGAGGAGAAATTGAATAACTGCACATCAATGAACACTGCATTGCCTCCCACCCTTCCCACACCCCCCACACTCACGCTCATTTCTCACACCTCCCACACCTCCGACACCTCCCACACTCCTAGATTTCTCACTTGTGAGAAATCTAGGAAATGACAGCCTTTGCCAGTTAGCTTTAATTGCGCCGACCGACTTATCATCTGGAATAAAGCTCGGCTGTTGTGTAAGAACTTCATAGCTGAACTTTGATAACCTAGAGGTTTTTCTAATGCCTATCGATCTATTAAGCCGCAAAAAAACTCATTTTGTCTTGTGGCGTGTCGGTGCTTCAGAACTAGCTCCCACTCTTTACATTGGCAACACTACTCCCGAAAACCCAGACAGATTAGCTCAATTTAGAGAAATTCCGCTTCGTCAATCAGCAGAATTTCCAGAATTGTGGGAAGTTTCGGCTAAAGAATCTGGTCTGATTGAAGGACAGGTATACTTTTACTGGTTTAAAGTCCGCAACTCAGAACCCTACGCAGCTGCCAATGCTAACCAAATTCTCTACTGTACAGATCCAACAGCGACGACTGTAGATCGGCGCTTTCCTGCACCAACGCCGTCAGAATCGGGAGGCGTTAATAGCTTCGATCCGGCAAGCGTCGTGCTTTATCAAAATGGGACGTTGATTCCCTGTGATCCCGAAGGGCAAACTGTAAATTGGGAAGGCGATGCTCCTTTAGAGACACTGCCAACCAATAATCAACTGGTGATTTACGAATTACCGACCCGATGGACAAAGATTAACCCAAATGGATTGATTGAAGAAGGAGTCGGGACATTTCGTGACGTACTGGCACTGTTAATACCAGAAGCGATCGCTCCTACTTTTCCCATGCTCACAGCCTTGAAGAACCGCGCTCATCTTGTGGAACTGGGAATCAACGCTTTAGAACTTCTGCCACCAGAAGACAGCGATGATAATCTCAATTGGGGCTATGGTACAGCAAATTATTTTGCAGCAGATTTTGACTTAGGCCGTCCAGATAACCAGTCAGCACCGACTGCTTCAACTGATTTAGCTAATCTGATTAAAGCCTGCCATCAGCAAGGATTGCGCTTTTTTGTGGATGTGGTGATGGCATTCTCGCGGAATAATCCTTACCATAACGTTAATTTTTTGGAATTTTACATCAAATGGGCCAGTGGCGATCCAGAACAAGGGTCAAGAGATGGCTTTGGTGGGGATTTATTTAAGTACAACTATTGGGTAGAGGGCTATAATCCCATTACTGGGCAAAAGTCCAGGCTTGTGCCAGCTCGTGAATACTTAAAAGCCCATATTGCCCATTGGTTAGAATACTATCGGGTTGATGGTCTGCGGTTGGATAGCGTGAACAATATTGCCAACTATGACTTTTTGCAGGAATTTAAGGATTTTGCCCGCACCCTTTGGGACAAAAGAGGCGGAAGTGGCGATCGCTTCCTCGTAGTTGGCGAAGAGTTGAGTGTACCCCTATCTCTCATCCAACAAAATCGTCTCGATGGACTTTGGAATGAAAAGTTCAAGCAAATTATCCGACAAGTGATTTTAGGTAAAAATGCCTGGGATGAACCCAGCTTTGAGTGGAGTATCCGCAAACTAATTGATTGCCGAAACTTAGGCTTTACAGATGGTTCTCAGGCAGTAAACTATATAACTTCCCATGATGTTGGCGGTTATGGTAACGAGCGTTTCTTTAGCTACTTGGTTAGTAATGGAATTGCTGATACTGAACCGCGTATTAAGTTAGCATTTGTTTCCCTGCTGACCTCTGTAGGAATTCCCATGATCCTTGCCGGAGATGAATTTGCCGATCAACAAGATTTGCCTCCAACAGATGATCATAAGCAAATTGACCCAGTTAACTACAGCCGTGTAAAAGATGATTGGCGGCAACGAATTTTCCAATATGTTGCGAGGTTAGTTCGCTTGCGTAAAACTTCTCATGCTTTAGCTGTGAATGATACTAAATTTATTCATGTTGACTTTAATGAGGGTAAGCGAGTTCTAGTCTGGCAACGTGGTAATAAAGCCGATCAATTAGTAGTTGTAGTGGCGAATTTCTCTGACTACGGTACTCCTCCTGATTCTGAGTACAGAGTCCCGAATTGGCCTGCAACCCCAGTTGGCAAGCAGTGGAAGGAAATTACTCAAGAGCGGATAGTTCCATCAGAATGGGTAGGTAGAGAAGGCATCTTCCCCTGGGAAGCGAAAGTGTACGCTCTAGTTTAATAGTGATACCGCTCAGTAAAAGATGATGTTAGGTCAGGTATGGTAAGCCAACCTGACCCAATACTGCTCGGTTAAAGGGAAAAGGTTAAGGGCAAAAGGAGTGAAAGGCACGATATATAAAGTTCTTTCCCTTTTAACTTTTTCCCTTTCCCCCTGTCCCCTGCTCCCTTGCCTCTTTTGACTCATCAGCTATGTAGATTGCAATAAACCAGCGCACAGATATTTTATATGTAGAGATATTGCATACCAAGGCTTTGCTTGAGTTACTTGCCTAAACCCTTCTAGAATTAAAACTATTGTAGGGAAATTGTATTAATAAACTTACTTTTATTCTGGGAGGTATGATGAGCCGTCCAATAATCCTTGGTATTGTCGGCGACAGCGCTGCTGGGAAAACAACACTAACGCGGGGAATCGCTCAGGCACTCGGCCCAGAAAATGTCACAATCATCTGTACAGATGATTACCACCGTTACGATCGCCAACAACGTGCAGAAATTGGCATCACTGCCCTCCACCCTGACTGCAACCATCTAGATATTATGCAGCAACACCTGTCGCTGCTACGCACAGGACAGCCCATTCTCAAGCCAGTTTATAGTCATAAAACAGGCACATTCGAGCCACCGCAGTATATCAAGCCCAGTAAATTTGTGATTATCGAAGGATTACTCGGTTATTCTACTCGTGCCGCCCGTGATTCTTACGATGTTAAAGTTTATCTTGCGCCTCCTGAACAAGTCCGTGCTAAGTGGAAAGTCAAGCGAGATACGCAAAAACGGGGCTACACAGCTGAACAAGTCCTAGCAGAACTAGAAAAGCGCGAACCAGACTCGGCACAGTTTATTCGTCCACAAAGGCAATGGTCTGATATAGTCATTAGTTTCTATCCACCGACTGATGAAGACGATGAAACCAATGGACACCTGAATGTCAGACTGGTACTGCGTCCGACAATTCCCCATCCAGATTTCACTGTAATTACCAATTCTAGCTATGGCAATTCTGACTCAGCCATCCGTCTGGGATTAGACAGGGATATGAGTAAGCCTGTAGATGTCTTAGAAGTTGATGGTCATGCCACCTTAGAACAGGTGAATAAATTAGAGCATATTATTTGTTCTGATATGCCCCATCTCCGAAACCTTTGCGATCGCGAAAGTAATCCTGAACTGGGTAAAATTGCTGGTACAACCGGGGAGACATTGCAAAGTTACCCCCTAGCTCTCACCCAGCTAATCATTACCTACCACATGCTGAAAGCAACGCAAATTTATCAATAATCAGCGAAGATGGAGGGGTTTTACGAGTTTGCGATCGCGTATAGTGTTGGGCTGTTGAATTATGCGATCGCACTATACTTATGCTACTCAAACTTTAGATATTGCTCATGATTGTGGCTTGACGGGGGCTTGCAGCAGTTCAATATCTCTAATCTCAAGAATGCCACTACTCTCAAATTGCACACTAATTTGAACTTTGGCAGCATCGGCTTCTTTTTTAAAATGGGCACGCGCTTCGTAAGACTTAAAATTTTCCGTTGGTGAAACTCCTGTAGACCATGAAGTTGTTCTCATTTCACCCCATTGTCCTGGTCTACGTAAACCTAAACTCACTTTAATTGGTTTTTCTGTGTCTAGCGCTTTCGCGTTAAATTGACAAGCAAGAACACACTCTTGGACATCGGGCGATGCAACTTCAAACAAGATGACATTTCGCAAAGGATCTGTACTAATCATTAAATGCTGAGTATTGTCGTCATAGGCTTCAATTCGCCAGCTTTCTCCGACAATTGCAAGACCTCCCCTTGTCACTGTGGAATCGGCAGTTGTGAATCGACGAATCAGCACAAATGGCTCTGTGGGTTCAGGAATGCCGAAGCGCTTTTGCAAATCGTTACCGACTTCTTGAATTTTAGAGTCAATGAAACCTTTGAGATTGTTGAATATATCGTCAAACATAGCGTAGTTTACCGCCGTAGGCATCGCCCTAAATCATATTATTTTTAGTTTTCCCTTTGAAAGTTGCAAATGAAATTACCCACACAAACTTACCAAGGTTAAAGATTTTCTCAAATAAAGATGATTTGGGAAGCAAACGAGGGATAACTAAGGATAGTTTGATGTGTGGTGACGATTTTCTTTGTTTATGACCTATTGCCTCAGAATTGCTGACCTACCTACAAATGAGCGTCCGCGTGAGCGATTAATGACGCATGGTGCCAAAATTTTAGCCACAGCAGAGTTAATCGCAATTCTTCTAGGCACTGGTCAAGGTCCAGGAAAACTATCTGCTGTGGGTTTGGGACAATTTATTTTGAGCGAATTAGGCAAACACCAACGCGATCCTTTGGCGGTTTTGCGAGAAGTTAGCCCCGCAGAGTTGATGCTAATTTCTGGTGTTGGCCCGGCAAAGGCAACAAGTATATTAGCAGCAATTGAATTGGGCAAACGCGCCTTTCAATCTCGACCGAATGACGGAACATTAATTGATAGCCCACTTGCTGCTGCCGCTACCCTCAGTCAAGATTTGATGTGGCAGACACAAGAACGTTTTGCAGTGGTGCTATTAGATGTTAAGAATCGCTTGCTAGGTACGCAAGTAATTACCATTGGCACAGCAACCGAAACCCTAGCCTCTCCGCGTGATATTTTCCGGGAAGTTATTCGTCAAGGTGCAACGCGGGCAATAGTTGCCCACAATCACCCTTCTGGAAACCTTGAACCTAGCCAGGAAGATATAGAATTGACGCGCCAGTTGTTAGCAGGGGCGCAGCTTTTGGGCATTCCGGTACTAGATCATCTGATTTTGGGTAATGGGAATCATCAGAGTTTACGGGAAATAACAGCCTTGTGGGATGAACATCCGCAAGGGGATTAAAATAATTCGTAATGGGCTACGCCCCGCTACGCTAACGTAATTCGTAATTAAAGACTTGTGAGAATTGCAACCCGCAGATCCCCGACTTCTTTAAGAAGTCGGGGATCTTGTTTCTGCGCGTTTGATTTAGGATTGCTATGTTACAACTTATTTACTTTTCTGCATATTTCTGACTAGTTTAGTGACTAGCTTTCTGGGAGTAAATTTTACGGATTCAGCAAGAAGCTTATTTTTAATTCCAGGAACTACAAGAGTTTTGTTTTCAAACGACCACGATAGCCGATTTCGGCTACTGTTTCCGCAGTCATAATTTTTTGAGCGCTTACCAACTTTGAGTCTTCCATTGCGGCTCTTTATTGAAAACCAGAACCCACACTTTGACGTTGCTAATGTAGCATCAATAAAGTCAAGATAACTTTTTAGAACGTAATAGTGGATGTAACTCAATTAGTCAAAGTTTCAATTATTCTTTTGCTGCTTGCTACAGGAGTAGCTTTGCTATCCCGGTGGTTGCGAATCCCTTATGTGACGGGTTTAGTATTGGCAGGTTTACCAATCACTGAGCTATTATCTCGTCCGATTGGTTTAAATCCAACCCTTGTTTTGAATCTTTTCTTGCCAATTCTCATCTTTGAAGCTGGCATTAATACAGATGTCAGCCGCCTACGCAGCACGTTTAAACCAATTGCCCTGCTAGCTGGCCCTGGGGCTGTGCTTTCCAGTGCGATTATTGCCGCCCTGTTAAAATTTGGGCTGGGACTGAGTTGGATACCTGCGTTATTTGTCGGAGTAATTCTGGCAAATACTGATACAGTTTCCATGATTGCCGTCTTTAAGGAAATACCAGTACCCTCCCGGCTTTCCACCATCGTTGAAGGAGAAACTTTATTTAATGATGCAGCTGCTTTAGTTTCATTCAACCTAATTTTGCAAGTATATTCTACAGGTTCACTCACATTTATAGAGGGAATCCAACAACTGCTATTTATCTCTTTAGGAGGCTGCTTAGTAGGGTTAGTCTTGGGCTACTTGAGCATACCTGTATTCGCCCGTTTAGATGATGCCCTTAGCAGCTTGTTACTGACAGTTGCAGTTGCATTAGGAACTTTTCAGGTTGGGCAATTTCTCGGTGTATCGGGTGCGGTGGCTGTAGTTGTCGCGGGATTAATTTTCGGAAATTTAGGGCTTTCTCAGAATACTTCTGCTTCTAGTCGCATCACCTTGTTGAGTTTTTGGGAATATGCCAGTTTTACCGTCAACACCTTTATTTTTCTGTTGATTGGTGTAGAAATAGACCTGGGAACCCTCTGGAGAACTTTACCTGCAATTATATTTGCAGTTTTGGCTTATCAAGTTGGGCGAGTTCTTACAGTCTATCCTCTGCTAGCAGGGATTCGTTTGATTGACCGTCCAATTCCGTTGCGCTGGCAACATTTACTCTTTTTAGGTAACATCAAAGGTTCGCTCTCAATGGCTCTGGCGTTGAGTTTACCAGAAACACTACCAGGGCGAGATGTTCTGATCGCTTTAGTTTTTGGTAGTGTGCTGGTGTCGTTAGTGGGACAGGGTTTAAGTTTGCCTTGGGTGGTAAAACGCTTAAAATTATCTAAATTTTCAGAAACTCAACAACAAGTTGAAGAATTGCAAGCCCAGTTGATGACAGGTAAGGCAGCACAAGATGAATTAGATAGCTTGTTGAAATCAGGTGTATTACCAAAAGCTGTTTATGAAGAGATGCGTTCAGCTTATCAAGTGCGAATTGCTGGTGCAGAAAAGATACTGCGGGAACTTTATAATCGTCGTCCTGATGAGTTAGACGGCAAAAGTAACAGCAGTGGTAAACTTGATGCCATTCGCCGCCGTTTACTGCTGGCAGAAAAAGGAGCGCTCAATGAGGCAATGCGGAAGCGAATTCTCTCAGAAGAAATTGTGCGCGGACGGATACAAAATCTTGATGAACAATTGCTGAAGTTGGATGATGATTAAATATGGGGCATTGGGAATTGGGAATTGGGAATTGGGAATTGGGCATGGGGAATAGTCTGAGCTTTGTCGATGAACCTTTGAGCTTTGTTGATGAACCTCTGAGCTTTTGCTGATTGATTAAAATCTGCTGCCTCCTGTTAAACATTAAGTCAGAGACTCAATGAATGCATTCTCATACAAAGCATGGCAACGAGGAAAAACTTAATTACGAATTACGTTAGCGTAGCGGGGCGTAGCCCATTACGAATTACGAATTACGAAGGCGATCGCTTATTATTATTTTGACTTTTAATCACTCTACCAGGACTGATAAAAGAAATTCCTTGCTGGAAGTCAGTACCAATCATGACTGCCTCCACTATAGGTTCAGATATTTCTGTTTGAGCTACCCACTCGACAATAAAGTTTGCGCCTAAACCTCCACTAGTATCATTTCTATTTATAAAAAAATCTGTCGAAGCTAACGCATCAAGTTGAATAGGACGCTCCAAATACTGTTTAATTAATTTCCCTTCTGAGTTGTAATAGCGCACAGAAGTAATAACGATCGGATTGGTCAAATCTGTATTCCGAATACTGAGTGTAACTGCTAACTCGAAAATCTCCTGCTTATTATGATGATAGATATGTGAATAGACAGGAACATAAACAGTTTGACCGCTTGCTATCTTAAAATTCTTATCTAGCGTTACTATTTTTTGAACTGGGGTTGCTTGAGTTGTATTGGGTTGTGACTTGGGTGGAATATTTGTTGATTGACAAGATGCCAGAAAAATAACAGCGATCGCTAAAATATATGGATACGGCTTCATTAAAACTATTTATACCCATTTTTTATACAACGGTAGCTAATGCCACTTAATCAAGAGTTTCGGTAGAGACTACGCTCAACATCTTTGCTCAATAAAATCAATGACTTGATGTAAAGATCCTGGTTTAGTCACAATCAACACTGTTGAATGAGGTTCCAGTATTGTACTGCCGTTAGGAATCATCAAATCTTCGTGGGGATGGGATTGATAACCAATAATTAGCGAACCACTAGGAAATCGGGCATCCTGAGCAATTTCGGCAACACTACGACCAGCAACATAGCAATTGTTTGGGATGGCAAGTTTCAGAACCTCAATCTGTCCTTGCTCAAAATGCATCATTGATTCTACTTGGGGATACTCAATGGCATTCACCATTGTTGAAACTGATAGTTCAACAGTACTGATGATATGGTTAGCTCCAGCTATCCGCAGTGGTTCGGCAAAATCGGGGTGGCGCATCCGACTCAAAATATGGGTGACACCATAGTGTTTAGCAAGAGTTACCATTGCCAAGTTTAGAGCATCACTTCTTAATACAGCTGCCAAGGAGCCTGCTTTGCGAATCCCAGCTTCTAGCAATACTTCTGTACTCACAGCACTGCCTTCAAAAGCCATTGCTCCTACTTGTTCACGGGCATAACGGCAAGCAATAGGGTCAATATCAATTACAGCAACAGTATGTCCTAGCTCTACTAGTTTTTGGGCTAAACTTAGGCCCACTAAGCCTGCTCCACCTATTAGTACGTACATGGCTGTTCCTGATATTCTTGGAATTTTTACTTCACTTTACAGGTTAACAAACACATACATTGGTAGTAAGGGTGTACAGATGTACACCCCTACTATTCATTAATTCTCGAGATTTTTAAATTTTTAAAGTTGTGTTTTTCGAGTAACTCTTTAACTTGAGCGGCCACCAAAGGATGTGGATCTTTTTGTAACTGGGGTAAGATTTGCAGGAGGACGCGATGTGAAACCATATTTAGATATGCGATCGCAGCTTCTCTAACAAAGCCTGTTGGATGACGCAAACTTACTAAAATCTCAGAACTGGTAAGTCTGATGCGAGTTACTTGAGCAAAATGGAAACAACAAGCTAGACACCAATCAGAAAGGAAGTTACCTAACATCAGCAATCGGTGGAGGCGATCGCTAACTAGCATATTCTCATATTCTACGATCTTGGCTTCTACAAGATGTTGCAATTTTTCTGACTGCGGTCGGTTATCTAAAATATTCACCAACAGAGACTTGCAAGGCAAAGTTACGGTATGCTCTAAGATTTCTAAACCCCGTGCTAAGTTTACCACTGAGAGCGATCGCAGATTAAATGCTGCTGCCTGCATCTTCTCTGGTGAGTAAAGCAGTCTGAGCAACAGTAGCAGCCGCTCTTTGACATCCAATTCCAATTCTAAAAGGGCGCGTTGCAGTAACTCAGAAACAATCACAATCCTCTGGCTTGATTGATGATTTTCTTTTTCATCTAATATTTTCAAGTCTATATATGCGCCATAAATCTCGCCTAAAAACTTTAATTCCTGCTCAATTAAATTTTCTACCCGACTTTCATAAAACCGATCTACTAAACCTCTAATTCCTGGTTGTTTATGTATTTTTAGTAAACTACGAAGAATATGATCCCTAGTTATACCCCAGGATGCCTCTAAGTTTTCCCATAAAGTCTCTAATGCTTCCTGAGTACCAATTTGAGCAATGGTACGCCAAGCGTACATCCGCACTACTTCTGGTTTGTAAATATTGTTAGCTAACCGCAACAGCATCTCTATCGCTTCATTTTCCAGCCGCACTAGGGATGACATTGCTATAGTGCGGGTTGATTTGTAATAAAGTGCTGCAATCAGCGCCGAATAGTATTCCTCTAAATGGGTTGCTGCAATCATTTCCAATACAGCACAGCGCACCCGTAACGACTCATCTTGTAATAAATTCGGGATGTGAATCCGTAACGCTTGTAAATAAACTGCTTCTCTAAGCGCTCTGACTCCATTCACCCGTTCCCGTTCTTTCTTATGAGTCAACATCCGGCGCATAGTTTGGGTAGCTGCTACCTTTTGCATGGGCGTTCCCTGGCGTAAGACTAAAGCGGCGGCAGTAGCGCGGATGAGTGAGTTTTGGCGGGGGTTGAGATATTCTTCTAGGATGCTTAAATTGGGATTTGGTTCAGCTAGCCAAACGTAACGTAGTGCTAGGGCGAAAACTTCGGGGTTAGTTTCTTGGGGTTGTTCTAACAAAGGACGAATGGCGGATAGATAAGCGGGATTTGCACCTGCTGTCAGCATTACTTCCAAACTTTGGCGCTGCAAATCTGGGGTTAACTTAACTAACAGGGGTGCTAAAACTTCCGCAGCTCCTTGAGAGTCAATTTGGGCTAAAAGTTCAATACAAGAGCGTTTATCAGCCTCGCTGCCTTTTTCTCCCAAGGCTTTGACTACACCTTGCTTAAAGAATCGTAAGCCGACATTGGTTGCACTCAACTGACCCCGTGCCACACTCAAGACTAACAGTTCAACGTAGCGCGATCGCAATTCCCAAACTACTTTTAAACAGGTGCTAGCTATCAGCATTGTTTCTGCCACCAACACCCACTTTTGCAGGGATACGGGTACAAAGCGGTTACAAAACAATAGAGTTGCAAAAATTAGTACTCCTGTCAAACCTGTAGCGATCGCTTCGGCTGTTCCGCCAGATAAAGTCTGCATCCGGCTGCGAATTGACTCTGGAATCGGTTGGTACAGGATGGGGCCGCTACTCATGACAAAGGTATAGCGCAGAAGTTCATCGCAAAATTTGACAATTATCAGGCCCCAGAAAAAGCTTTGTGATTGTATGGCTGGAATTAAATGCAAAAATACCAGCACTCCTGGTAGTGAAAAGCCTACGGTGATTGGTAAAAGTGTCGCTGTAAAAAATACCCCCATCCGTTCAATGAGTCGGCTGGAAATAAACCACTGCAATAACAACTCACACAGTCCCAACATCCCACCAAAAAGACCCAAGAAACTGGCGAGTTCTCGGTCGCTCATATTGGATTTGAGTTCGCGCAGATATTGAAAATCTATTAATAACCCAATGACTTGCAATAGACCGACAAAAGCAAACAATTGCCAAACATAGCGCTTCAAAGGACTTTTAATGAAACGCTCTCGTGAAGCTTGTTCTTCAGGAATTAGTCTTTGTGGGGTTTCAGGAAAAGCCGCTCGATAGTGATTAGTTAAATACAATAAAATCCCCGATCCTAATAAAATCACTACACAGGCAATGAAGATGATCTTATTGAGCGAGGTATATTGCACTAGCCAAGGCAAACTAAAGCCACTAATCACATCTGCTACCAAAAGTCCACTACTCACCAGTGGGTAAGTCCGCTTAATCTCTCGAATGTTAAATATTTGGTTAGCGACGATGGAGGTGTTGAGATCGTTGACTACATAAAGGGCATCTACCCATAGCCGCAGCAGAAAGGCCGAAATAACTACCAGGTAAGAAACATGAGATCCCCAACGTAATAAAACTAATAGAACTAATGGCATCAACATGCAAGGTGCGATCGCTACAATCACCTGGCGTAACGGAAAAATCCTTTGCAGCCAAGAGTATAAAAAAACCAGGGCTGCGCTCATAACGGCACTGGCAATATACATCCACGGCAATAGATGAGTCCCATATTCATCCAAAAACAGCGCCACCGTACTGTCTTCTGCCCACCGCAATCCTACACATACAGTTGTGTAAAAAATAAACATTAGTTGTGTTCGTTCACTCTCCTCTGGCCGGAGATTCACCCACTGTAGTAGTCGTGGTAAAACAACTTTATTTACAGCAAACCAGTGATTTTTCAGTTCCATGCAGTTTTATTTTCTGGTAGTATCACCGCGCAATAGAGGCAGGGGGCAGGGGGCAGGGGAGGCAGGGGAGACAGGGGGACAGGGGGACAAGGGGACAAGGGGGAATTATTGAACAAGTCCTTGTCTCTTCTTCATGTTCAATGCCCAATGCCCAATGCCCAATGCCCAATTCCCAATTCCCCATTCCCCATTCCCATTCCCCCATCCCCTGGAAATAGCAAAAGTCCTGAGCAACTGAGTATTATGTTTCCCACTCAGCCTTCAAGACTATCGATTTGAGATAAATTTAAACGACTTCAAAGCTTTGGGCATATCTTGTATCCAAACGAAAAAACCCCTGACTTCTAACCAGGGGTTTTCAAACTTGGTCTATTAAACAGTTAGAGGATTATTTTTTGGGCGAGATAAGCATCATCATGTTTCGCCCTTCTTTTTTAGGCGCTTGTTGAAGCTCACCAAAAGGCTCCAAATCCGTTGCCATTCGCTTGAGCAAATCTTCTGCTAGATCGCTGTGTTGAATTTCTCGACCCCGGAACATCACAGTCGCTTTGACTTTATCGCCATCTTTCAAAAAGCGCTCTGCTTGCTTAACACGCACGTTGTAGTCGTGTTCTTCTATTTTGTAACGCATCTTAACTTCTTTGACATCAGCCGTGTGCTGCTTTTTCCGGGCTTCCCGCGCCTTTTTCTCCTGCTCAAACTTATATTTCCCGTAGTCCATAATCCGACAAACTGGCGGGTCAGCTTTGTCACTTATAAGCACCAAATCTAACTCTTTCTCTTCTGCTAGTTGTAGTGCTTCCTGTGGGGGCATAATTCCCAATTGGGCACCGTCAGTATCAATGACCCGAATTTTCGGGAAGCGAATTCGTTCGTTAATTTGGGGCAGATCGCGAGTTCTTTTCTTCTCAATCACAGGCATTATGATTTGTGGGAGCTCTTAATGAAGGATTTGGTGTGGTCTTGATTGGTATGCCTCAGAGGCAAAATACGGAAATAACTCAGGACTGAAAACATAGTCTACAGTTCTAGAGTAACTAATCCATAAAATAGTTGCGTCGTTGTATTTGTCATTTTACTAACTCTGAGAGAATTTCTCTGCAATAGTTAATCTAAATTACACAACTTAGACACATGTTAAATATTATTACAACTTTTGCTCAATAATGTTGACAGTCGAATTAAGCACTGTTTTTCCAGAATCCCAAGCTTACAGTATGTAGATACATCTAGTAAAACTTATGTAACATATTAATTTACATTAAGTATTTTAGCATTTAAAAGGGCAGTTAGAAACCTTAGCTACACTAGGTTTTACCCACCTGCGTAGGTTGGAAACCCTCCATTTTCCTGAGACTACCCTGCGGCAAGGCTTTGTTGAGGTTTGTATAGCTGCTCATAAAACAAGGTAGTAATCAGATTGACACTATCAGGTCTAAAGACACGCTCGATTCTCCAAGTCAAGTTCGCCTTCCCTCTTTAGCTTTGTGAGTGTTCTCAAGGTTAGGGAAAAACAATAACGCACAGGCGGACTTCGTTTATTATGCAAGATGAACCGCGATTTCTAATGGTCAGGTATATTGATTTACAAAGGTGAGGTGCTTTCATACATCTGTTTATGCTTGGTTAAAAGCTCTTGATATTTCTCATTTGTCTTTGCTTGTATCCACTTGGCTTTAAAAATTGCTGCTGACTCGGCTTTAACAGGGTCTTCTTCGTAAGGAAGAATCTCTTTTTTCGAACCTGAAGTTTCCAAATTTTGTTTATATTTTCTGCCTGTTTTATGATTAGCATAACGGCGAGAGCGAGTATAACCCATTTGGATAAACTTTCGTGCCATATCTGCGCCAATAAAATCATCTTGTTTTAGATAACCAAGAAACATCTCGTAGATTTTTTCACTTGATTCTCTAGCAATCTCAGGAGTTTTGAACCGCCAGTAGGGAAGAATTTCTGATTTGTATGGTTCTACCAAAAGTACGCCCTGTTCACCCTTGCCAACGCGATATAGTTCAGGATGTTGGCGAAAATCGATATTTTTAAAGTCTAAAGAATAATCAAATAGCATGATAGATTTTTATTAGAAATAATAAACTTTAAGTAAAAAGTTCAGCTTCTATCCTAGTAAGGAGATTTTCTTCTACTATGCTATCTAGCACCCAATCTGTGAACAGTGTCCTTGCGCCAGGAAATTTGCGTAAAGTGCATCACATTGCCCTCAATGTCCAGGATATGGAAGCTTCCCGCTATTTCTATGGCACAATCTTGGGTTTACATGAACTTACAGGCGACGAGGTACCCGCAACTCTGACGGAACTTGTCGCATCAGGGAAAGTAGC
Source organism: Nostoc sp. FACHB-133 (assembly GCF_014698055.1). Classification (NCBI taxonomy): domain Bacteria; kingdom Bacillati; phylum Cyanobacteriota; class Cyanophyceae; order Nostocales; family Nostocaceae; genus Nostoc; species Nostoc sp. FACHB-133. The sequence continues at coordinate 78,741 of NZ_JACJSH010000022.1, read as the reverse complement.
GAACTTTATTACCCCGGATGGGACGATACTGGATTTATTTGGGGAACCAGAATTATCACCACCAGATCCCAATCCAGAGAAGACATTCACCAGAGCATACCATTTGGCTTTTGACATCGATCCACAGTTATTTGATCGCGCAGTGACAGTGATCAGAGAAAATAAAATAGCGATCGCACATGGCCCAGTCACTCGTCCTACTGGTAGAGGTGTGTATTTTTACGATCCAGATGGCTTTATGATTGAAATTCGTTGCGATCCAGAAGCTAGTTAACTTAGGGGTAAAAACAAAAGTATCTACCATGACCGCGAAACTCATCCAAATATTTAAAGTAATTGAAGACACAATCACAAAACCGCCAATTCCACACGAACCATACAAGCAATCATTGAAAGCCTGGGCGATGTATTGTTTACGAGATAAAGGTTTTATAGTTGTTTATGCTCAAAATGCCGATTTTGCTATTGAAAGAAAAGGCGAAGAAAAGCTATATTTTAAAGTTTCAAATAGTCCCGATGATTTAGATAATTCTGTTAGCTGGATTGTTTGGGATAGTGCAACTAAAAACGCCAGTCTCATTCCCCAAAAAATAGACTGATATCAAAAAAGCGCTATAGTCATAGAATTTTACTCTCCTTCCTACTATTGCTGCACAAATATCTGATGTTCTGGCGAATTTAATCCCAACTGCAACACAGCCAATACTTGCTGCATATTGCCAGCAAGTAAATTCGACATTGACAACCACAAACCAGGAAATATTTGGCTTTTAATAATTCCATCTGCGTCCACTTCTAAGGATACATATTCTCCTTGTTGCAGGCTAAACCAATCTAATTTATTTTCAAATATTTGCCAAACAATATATTCTTTTACCCCATTACGACCATAGACTTTTTTCTTATCATGTAAATCAATAGCAACACTGCTAGCCGCTATCTCTATTACGAGTTCTGGCGCACCTTCTATGTAGTCATCATCGCTCAAACGAGATTGTCCTTTAGCTGCTGGTGTGATTAATAACACTCCATCTGGTTGGGGTTCATTGTCTCGATCTAAGCGCACTGTTGGCTCAATTCCCAATCTCACTCCAGGAGTGGCAATTTGGTAAGTCCACAACCAGCCGATAAGATGACCATGTGGTTCAGCATGACTTTCAAAGCGTAATGGGGATGCCAAATATACAACTCCTTCAATTAATTCTGCCTTTTGATGACGGGGCATTGCCTGATAACGTCGTTCAAATTCGTAGCGAGTGAGGCGATCGCCATTTTCTAAAGGAGGAATTCGTTGCTTGAGTGATAAGTTAACCATGATTTTCTGCTCTGGCTAGGAGTCTTACTTTATTATCCCTTGAAACCTTAATTACGAATTACGTTAGCGCAGCGTTAGCGACGCAGGAGCGTCATTACGAATTACGAATTAGTGTTGGGTTTCTCAAATACCATTAAATGCTGTTGAGGTAACAAGTTTTTAGTTTCACGCCAAACCAGACCAACGGCTTGCATTTCTTTGCGGACTTGCTTTTGAGTCATTTTGTGCAGACCTTTAATCATAATAAAGGGATTTTCACCCCGGTACTCAACCAGGACTACCCGACCACCTGGTTTTAGTGCTTTCACAATTCCTTGCATCACTTCTTGAGGATACTCAAGTTCATGATAAGCATCTACCATCAAAGCCAAATCGATACTTTCAGATGGTAAGTTTGGGTCATTAAGGGTTGCTAAAACAGGCTCAACATTGATGATATTTTTCTCTTTTTTGAACAACTCAATTATTTCTAACATTTCTGGCTGAACATCTACAGCCAACACCTTCCCCTCTGTTAATAAGGGCGCAATGCGAAAGCTCAAGTAACCTGTACCAGCACCAATATCAGCCACTACATCGTTAGGTTTCAGGTTGAGGACGTTAACTATTTTAGTTGGCTGTTCCTCTCCCTCTCGGCTGGGACGTTCTAGCCAGCCAGCGCCTGTATATCCCATAACTTTGGCAATTTCTCGCCCCATATAGTATTTGCCAATACCATCTGGACTATGGATAATACGCTGTTCGTAAACCGTGGTGGATGAAGAAGCAGCTAATGCTATGGAAGCTTTATCAACCAGCAAGCATTCAAGTATTAACAGGAAAATTACTATCAAAGGTAAGATTTTAAGCTTGTGGTTATAACTCATCTGTGCCTCAATTAATAATTGTCGCGGGTTGGGGGATCTCTTGTGCGTAAGTCATTATCATGACACTTTAAGCTTCTAGGCCGATGTGGAAATAAACATTTCAGGATTTACTTGAACAGCCCGTTTAAAAATTTGTAATCCAACCTTTGGACATTATGCAAAACCTGTCCCTAATGTTAGTGCCTGTACTCGCTGCACAGAAAGTAGCAGGTGACGGTTTAATTAAACCTCTCGGTCATCATGAGTTGCTGTTGGTGCTGGTGCAGCTGTCACTATTACTGCTCGTAGCGCGGGGATTAGGTGAGTTAATGCGCCGAATTAACCTCCCGCCTGTTGTTGGGGAATTATTGGCGGGTGTGCTGCTTGGCCCCTCTCTTTTTGGTTTGCTCCTTCCAGACTTGCAAGCTCACATCTTTCCCAAAAGTCAAGAACAGTCTAATTTACTTTCGGTGATTTCTTGGTTAGGTGTGTTATTTTTGCTGATTGTAACTGGGTTGGAGACGGATCTCAAGCTAATTCTTCGTAAGGGTAAAACGGCTCTGCTGATTTCACTGGGCGGAATTATTGTCCCGTTTATCACCGGTTTTGGATTGGGCTGGCTATTGCCAGATAGTTTTTTAGCCGACCCAGAAAAGCGACTAGTATTCAGTCTTTTTATCGCTACAGCAATGAGTATTTCGGCAGTACCAGTGATTGCCAAGGTGCTGATGGACTTAAACCTGATTCGTCGTGACATTGGTCAAGTAACCTTAGCGGCTGGGATGACTGACGACACCATCGGCTGGATTTTACTTTCTGTGGTTTCCGGTCTAGCTAGTAGCGGCAAGTTTGACCTTGGGACAATTTTCCATTCTGTGAGTGCGGCTATATTATTTCTAGCGATCGCTTTCACAATTGGACGTACCATCGTAGATCAGATTTTGCGCTGGGTTGATGACTATGTTGGTGGAATCGCCGCTAGTATGTCGGTTGTGCTGATTCTTTCGCTCTCAGCAGCAGCACTTACCCATGCATTAGGTCTAGAAGCAGCATTAGGTGCTTTCGTGCTGGGGATTCTGGCCGGTCAATCCCGTCGCTTTAGCAATGAAGCTGGACACATGCTAGAAGTCTTCACAGCAAGCTTTCTAGCACCAATTTTCTTTGCTTCAGCTGGCTTGAAAGTTAATTTGCTAGCTCTGTTAGTCCCCCAGACGTTGTTATTTGGCTTGATTGTTCTCGCTGTCGCCTGTGTTGGCAAATTTACAGGTGCTTACCTTGGTTCTCGCGTCGGTGGCTTGAGTCATTGGGAAGGTTTGGCGATGGGTTCCGGTATGAATGCTCGCGGAGCAATGGAAATTGTTGTTGCCACGATTGGTTTATCTTTGGGAGTCCTGAATCCCCAGATGTACTCAATTATTGTTATGGTGGCGATCGTCACTTCCCTAATGGCTCCACCCCTTCTGCGCTGGACTTTATCAAAAGTGGTTATGAGTGAGGAGGAAGCTCAACGGTTGGAACAAGAAGAGCAGGATAGCCGCAGCTTTATCAAGCAAATCCACCGTATCTTAATACCTACTAGTGGTGGTACCAACATCCAACTCGCAGCGCAATTAGTGGGCTACATGGCTCACCAAAACTCGATAGAAGTGACATCTCTATATGCTCTGAGTGACAAGCAGCCCCAAAAGAAAGGCCGTCGGGCAGCGACCCAGCTTAAAGATACCGCCGCAGAGGAAGCTCTGGCTTCTGTTGCTGAGGAAATGCAGCTACCTGATAATACGACCCTGCAAACAAAAATGGAGTCTGGGCGTAGTAAAGCGGAGGTAATTTTGAATGAAGCGAACAAAAACTATGACTTGATCGTATTAGGAGCTTCTGAACAGATACGTCCTCAGAAAACATTGTTCAATTTGCTTGTAGATCGGGTAGTACAAGAAGCGCCATGTGCAACGATGGTGGTCAAGTCGCACCTACCCCAAGCTAAAGGCGAGATATGCAAAATCGCTCAACAAAAGCTGACAAAGATTCTGGTGCCAACTGTGGGGACAGAATATAGCAAAAATGCTGTAGAGATGGCAAGTACGATCGCTGCTCAAACGGGAGCATTAGTGATGATCGTGAACGTGATTAATTTGCCACAAGTTGAATATATTCTATACGAACAGCGATCGCTAACTCCAGTGAAGGAAATTGCTCACGATCTGCTTGAACAACAAGCAGCAATTGGCCGCAATCTGGGTGCTGATGTCAAAACCTATATTCTTCAAGGAACCAGCCCAGAAAGGGAAATCCTCAAGTTTGCCCAAACCCAAGAAGTTGACCTAATTATTTTAGGGAGTAATATCCGAATGGTTACTGGTCGCGTTTTCTTCGGTCACAGAGTAGATGCAATTTTAAGTAAAGCCCATTGCCCAGTAGCAGTAATTACTACGCCATAGGCGTTCTCAGCTTTAGCTAGATTACGACTGATACCAATTCTTTATTAACTTGCACTTAATAAGGAGGTGATGATATAATCCCATCCACAAATAGAAGCGATTCCTTCTACTGAGATGGAACCCTTGAACCTATTTTAACTTCCGTCTTAATTCATCTTTAGGCCCTTTGCTTGTTCACCATCAAATTTTCTTAGCACCTTGGTATCGAGAAATGGAAAAGTATTTAGTTACCAAAGAAGAGATTGAGTCTTATGAAGGACTAGAAAAAACACATTTTCTCAACTCCAATGCTCGCAGACTGAATAAGTCTTTAGGAGATTTGACAGGTTTAAAAAATATCGGTTTCCACATCATTGAAGTAGAGCCTGGACGTGAATCAACGGAGCTTCACATGCACTATCACGAAGAAGAGTGCGTATACGTTCTTGAGGGAGAAGCTGAGGCAACAATTGGAGAAAGCATTTATCCAGTTAAAGCAGGAGATTTTATTGGATATCGCGCTGGTGGTCAGCCGCATAAGCTGACAAACACGGGCAATTCTATATTCAAATGTATAGTAGTTGGTCAAAGGCTAGACCATGATATCGGTGACTATCCAAATTTGCAGAAACGTATATATAGGAGTAAAGGTTTAAAATGGAATCTGGTCGATATGGAAAACATAGCTGAACCAGTAACAGGTAAGAAGGCATAACAGGTAGAATGAATTTCCTTAATGGAAACTCCAGCATTCTGTCCGTGGCTAATACTAATTCTCTATGAAGTTGTACTTAATAGCGACGTGATGATATAGTCCTATCCACAAATAGAAGCCCCAAAGGGGCTGATCTTAGCTTGATCCTCTAGAAGTAACTGATCTTTGCAAATTAGCTAAAGCGCGATTGTAATCCAAAATAGCTGTGACTCGATTACCTTCTGCTCTTGTCAGGTCATTTTCAGCAGAGATCACCTCTGTTTGAGTGCCCACACCAGCTTGGAACCTCAACCTTGCTAAATTCAGAGCTTCCCTGGCTTGATTTAAAGCCACACTAGAAGTCTGCACATTATTTAAATTAGATTGCAATTGAGAATAGAATTGTTCTACATTAAAGCGAATTTGGTCACGCTGGCTGGCAAATTGACTCTCGGCGATCGCAATATTAGCTCTTGACTGAGCCGCCCTTGCTCTTGCTGCTCCTCCATCAAACAAAGTGAGATTTCCTTGGAGACCCACTGAATAGCCATCAGTAATGCTGACACCATCATCATAGCGATCTAGGAGGTTGTAGTTACCGACCAAACTAATTTGCGGCCCTAACTGTGAAAGTGCTTGTCGTCGCTGTTGCTCACTAATATTACGTTGTGCTAATTGCTGTTGCAATTCTGGACGATTTTGAAACGCTTGGACAATACTTTGTTCTACGGTCTGCGGCCAAAGACCCACTAACTGTACAGGATCTGCGGTACTGATATCAACAGACTGCGACAAACTTAACGTGGTGGCAAGCTGGCGACGGGCAATTTGCTGCTGCGAGATAGCATTAGTGAGTTGTTGTTGGGCGTTTGCTAAATTCACCTGAGCCTGTAGCACATCGAACCGCGTACCCACTCCCGCCTGTTCTCTGGCTTGAGTATCCCGCAAACTAGCCTGGGCATTCTCCACAGCAGCTCGGTTAATTCTTACTTGTTCATCTGCTTGTTGCAAATCGTAGTATTGAGTCGTGGCATTCAACCTAATTGTCAAAGACTGACTTTCAACATTCAATTCATCCACACGTAGTTGTTCTTCAGCTGCTTGGATTGCCCCTTGTCGATTACCGGAGGTATAGAGGTTGTAATTTAGTTGTGCTGAACCATTAAAAGAGGTACTGGATTGAGATGAATTATTAGTAAAACCATTACCACTATTAGTCAAATTACTGTTGATTCCCAAAGTAGGAAATAAGGCAGCTTGAGATTCGCGTAGAGCTGAACGACTGCGTTCTAGCTGTAATATTGCTACCTGTAAATCTCGATTATTGCGTCGTGCTAGTTCCAAAGCTTGTGCCAAAGTGATTGGCACAGTTCCCTGAATCCTTACTTCCTGGGGTTTAGTAGGAAATTGCAGAGGATTGGGATTAGGGTTGAGGTAATCGGGAACCTGCACAGAGCTTGAGTTATTCTGCGGTTTTGGGGGAGTTACAGCACTTGCTAAAGCTGGAAAAAGAATCGCAAACGCAACACCAACCCAGGTAGAATGCACAAATAATAAGCTAAAATTCATAATCTAGATGTAGTCATTAATTAGGTTTTTTGAGGATACAATCAAAAGTTTTTATCCTGATTGACCTATAGAAATAGAAATAGAAATAGAAATTTTAAATTCCTCCTCTAAGATTTGATATTAACAAATTAGCCAACAATCAAGCCATCCTGAACTCGAATAATCCTTTTGGTTTGAGCAGCAATATCTGGTTCATGAGTGACAATTACAATTGTGATTCCTTGGTCATTAAGTTCTGTCAGCAAATTCATCACCTCATGAGAAGTTTCAGTATCTAAAGCTCCTGTTGGCTCATCTGCCAAAACTAATGCAGGTCGGTTGACTAAAGCACGAGCGATCGCTACCCGTTGTTGTTGTCCCCCAGATAGTTGACTAGGACGGTTAGCTATGCGTCCCTGTAATCCTACCTTTTCCAGGGCTTCTAATGCCCTTTCCCGGCGTTTTGGCTTGGGTAAGTTAGCGTAAACCATTGGTAACATAACGTTTTCCAGTGCTGTCGCCCTCGCCAATAGGTTAAATTGTTGAAAAACAAAACCTATCCTTTGGTTGCGAATATACGCTAATTCATCATCATCAAAAGTTGTCAGGTTTCTCCCTTCAAAAATATAGTCTCCAGTTGTCGGACGATCCAGACATCCCAAAATATTCATGAGCGTGGATTTACCCGAACCTGACGCACCCATAATCGAGACATATTCCCCTTCCTCTATAGAGAGTTGAATTCCCTTGAGTATTGGAACACTAACTTCTCCCAAGTGATAGGTTTTAGTAATAGATTCCATCCAAATCATTGTTGCCATAAGATTTAAAAGTTAGGAGTTAGGAGTTAAGAGTAGAGACACGATTAATCGCGTCCTTACAGGAGTTTGTAATTACGAATTACGTTAGCGTAGCGGTAGCAAGTCCGCGAGCGTCATTACGAATTACGAATTATTTAGTCGCTTCTTAAAGCATTAATTGGATCTAATTTAGATGCGTTTCGTGCTGGAATTACCCCAGCGACTAAGCCAACACTCAATGAGAGTACAAATCCAGCAATAATCGACAAGAAAGAAATAACAAAGGGAAATTTGAAAATACTTGAAGCTATAAAGGCTAATAAAATCCCAGTGGCCATCCCAATACCTCCGCCAACAATGGAAATTACGATCGCTTCGGCTAAAAATTGATTAAGGATTGCTGAATTGGTGGCTCCTACAGCTTTACGAATCCCGATCTCTCGCGTCCGCTCAACTACGGAAACTAGCATAATGTTGGCAATACCAATTCCACCAACCACTAACGAAATGCCAGCGATCGCTACCACCATTACTGTAAATAAGCCTACAACACTAGTAAAAGTACTAACAATATCAGCTTGATTAGTTAGCCGAAAATCATCAGCTTGTGGCGGATAAATGTTGTGACGCAGACGTAAGAGATTGGTAACTTGAAACTGAGCAGCTTCTAACTGCTCCTGATTAGCGCCTTTGACTAAAATTCCATTTACAGAAACGCCTACCAAAGCATTGTTCCCTACTAGTCTCTTCGACATACTAGTTAGAGGAATGAAAACCTGGTCATCTCGATCCATCGGGCCCTGAGAGCCTTTAGGTTCCATCACCCCAATCACTTGATAAGCCTCTCCCTGAATGCGAATTTTCTCGCCGATAGGATTTACACCCTGTCCAAAGAGCGTGGTTTGAACTGTAGGGCCAAGAATAGCTACCTGTGCGACAGTATCTAGTTCTTCTTGAGTAAAATATCTCCCTTGCTGGGGGTGAGTATTTCTGACTTCTGGATAATTTAAATCTGTGCCATAAATGGTTGTTGAGGTGTTCTGTCCTGCATACACAACTTGAGCAGTCCGTTGGAGATAAGCAGAAACCATCTGGGCTGATGGTGCTTGTGTAGCGATCGCTTTTGCATCTTCCCAGGTCAAGGTGCTGCTAGAACCTACTCCTTGACGGACATTCCCGCTTCTTGCAGCACCCGCCAAGATTTGGATCACATCTGTACCCAATGCTTGTATCTGTTGTTCTACGCCCTTTTGCACTCCCTGACCAACAGAAGTAATGGCAATGACTGATGAAATCCCAATAATCACGCCCAACATCGTTAGACCTGTGCGTAATTTGTTACTCCACAATGTCTCTGCTGCCATTGTCAAGATTTCCAGCAACGGTACTGTGCGGGTCTTCTTAGCTTTGTAAAAGCCCTTAAATATCTTAAACATAAGGTTTTATTTAAAACTCACTTTAAGGAGAACCACCGCCTGAACGACCACCGCCGCCACCGGCTCCTCTTCCGCCACCGCCAGTTCCACCACCTCCTCCCATACCAGGGAAAACTCCTCCTCGTGGTGTTGATTGCGGACGTGACCCTGGTGGGAAACTGAGTAATACTCTCTCGTTTCCTGTCAATCCAGACTTAACTTCGGTAAAGTTATTTGCGGTGACTCCAGTCTCGATGCGAGTAAAGACAGGTTTGTTATCTGCTCCAGTCACAAACACACCTGTGGCATTTTGTTGTCGCACAACTGACGCAGTTGGTACTACTAAAACATTTTCAACCTGACCGATTTGAAAATCTACTTCCGCATTCATCCCAGAACGCAGTAGTCTTTCAGGGTCAGAAAGTGATACTCTCACTTCAAAACTGGTGACGTTTTGCTCTACTATTGCTTGGGCTGCGATTTGGCTGACTTTACCTTCAAAGGTTTTTCCTGGGTAGGCATCTGCTGTAATCGAAACTTTTTGACCAAGGCTGATTTTGGAAATATTTGTTTCCGCTAAATTTGCGACAACTTCATTGGTTGAAGCTAGAGACAAGATCGAAGAAGAAGAAGAGGAAGCTACTTCACTACTAGCAGTTGTGGGTGTTACAAAAGCGCCGGGATCGGCAAATTTCTTTGTCACCACCCCATCAAAAGGGGCGCGAATAATTGTGTCATTGATTTCGGCTTGGATGTTTTGTAGCGAACCACGAGCAGATGTTACCTGGGCGCGGGCTGCATTAATATCTTCTTGGCGCGTTCCTGCTTTCAGAAGTGCCAAAGCTTGCTGTCTCTGCTTCACTACAGCTTGTGCTTGCTCGATGTCTTCTGGACGTGACCCAGCTTTTTGCAATCCCAGTGCTTGCTGTGCTTCATTTACACTAGCTTGGGCGCTGTCACGAGTGGCACGGTTTTGGTTAAGAGTCTGAAGGGATATACCGCCTGCATTGTAAAGCTGTTGATTACGAACAAAATCATCTTCTGCTTGGCGAAGAGTGGCTTGAGCGCTTTGCAAGCGTGCCTGTGCTTGAGCAATATCTTGAGAGCGATTGCCTGCTTGTACCTTTTGCAGATTCGCCTGGGCTTCGTCTAATACTCCTTGTGCTTGAGCAATATCTTGAGGACGATTACCTGCGATCGCTTTTTGCAAATTCGCCTCGGCTTGTGCCAATTGTCCTTGAGCAGAGGTGAGTTGCCCCCGCAAGTTGGAATCATCCATGTAAGCGACAATCTGTCCTTGTTTGACGAGATCCCCTTCTTTCGCTAGCAGTGTTTTCAAGATACCGGAATTTTTCGGGCTGAGGTTGATTGAGCGCTCAGGTTTCACTGTTCCGTTTGCTGAAACTGTGATTGTTAAACTTTGCCTTTGTACAGGTCTTGTCAGTACCCGACGACTGGCTTGTTGCTGAGAAACAACGGCTACTTGGTAATAAACTGCATAGCCAATTCCACCCAATAGGCAAAAAGCAATTAGCCAAGAGAGCCAATTTCGTTTGCCCTTTTTTTTCTTTACCTCTGGAACTAAAACTGATGAATCTACGGCATTTGGTGTATCAATTTTCATATCCATTTTGTCTATAAGGAACGGCTACCGAGCCAGTTATTCACGGCTAAACTATAGCCTGGTAGCCTTATACTGACAATGATTTTGAGTGTTTAGTGTTTTAAAGATTTATTTGCAGTACCAGCCCACTAGGAAGTCTGAAATAATCATCACGCACTCTCACTAATCTTCCAGCAGGAACAATTTCTTGACTGGGAAGAAGAATATCTCCGTTGGGAAGTCTGAAGTAACCTTGGTTACGCAGTCTAACTATGGATCTAGCAGAAATAATTTGCCCGTTGGGATATCTAATGTCACCATTACCAAGTCTGACTACTCTGCTATAGGATTGGTTGTCGCGGTTCCAATTGTCCCGATCTCTAGAGTTTCTGACTTCTCTAGGGTAGGATCTACCGTCGCGGTTCCAATTATCCCGATCTCTAGGGTTTCGGACTTCTACAGGATAGGATCTGCCGTCGCGGTTCCAATTATTATCCCGATCTCTAAGGTTTCGAACTTCTCCAGGATAGGATCTGCCGTCACGATCCCAATTTTGATCGCGATCGCCAACAACATAGACTTTCGTCTGGGCACTTGCAGGTGCAGTCAAAAGAGTGGGAACAATTATCAGAGCAGCAGCAGCTAGGACTATCGACACACGGTTTGGTTTCAACATGAAATTAACTCCTTATAGGTATTAAATTTCTATTCTGCTGAGGTTTAGATTCAGCAATACTTAGATAGTTGCTTTTATTCGGGTATCAATATGTTTGATATTTACCTCATCGTATAAATTCATACATAATAATTATCGATCAAAAAGTTGAAACCAATGTATGACAAAAGTCATTAGTAATTCGAGACTTATGTATGACCAAAGTCATCAGTTTTTAATGGGGAGATGAGGGAGAATAATTAATATTTATTGCCCAATCTTTTTAAATTTAATCCTGTATTGGTGCAATTCCTTGCCAGATAATATCCACAAAATTTTGGATAAATGCTGATACTTCTGTACCACGATCTTCAGGCTTTAAGTAAGTTTTTATTACAAAATCGTCTTCTTTTATACTTTTTTGAGACGAAATCTGCTCTAAGAAAACATAGTTCATCAACGATCCGAGTAAAATATGAGCCACTGTCTGGGGATCACAAGGGCGAAGGCGATTTTGGTTGATTTCATACTCTAGAAAAGCGGTCAGTGCTTTGAAATCTTGTATGGGTCTTGGTTCTTTACCTCCAAGTTCTGGAAACGTATTGCCTCGCGATCGCAGCATCACAATCTGAGGCAGCACCTCACGATAAAATTCCATAATCTGGAGGCAAATATTGATTAGGTTTTCTTTGAGATTGCCTTTGCCACTAAGAGATTCCAACTCGCTCACCCACACGGGTTTTTCTGGAATTCCCATCGCCGCAAAAAATAATTCTTCTTTCGTTGAGAATCGCTTGAAAATTGAAGCTTCAGAAATACCTGCCTGTTGAGCAATTTCTAAGGTTGAAGCACCAAATCCTTGTTGCAGGAAAACTTGACGAGCCGCTTCTAATATCTGCTGATTGGTGATTTTGGGTACACGAGCCATAAATAAGTGAGTAATTACTTATTAATATATTGCCCTTGTGATGGGAATGTCAATAACTAATGACGTAATATTTTGCTGCCGTCAAGAGCGGAGATCGTTTAAGCTAGCTGAAAGATTCTTTGATTAGTGGCTTAAAGGCGGTAATGTGCCTAAACATGTTCGTTTGATTTCTTTGCTAATGGTCTGTAGTTTGTGGAGTATGCCAAAAGCCGCTAACGCGCAGGCATTAATACCCCATACACTGCAACTAGATGGGACAAAGTTAGAGAAGCAGGGATTGAGCCTGGCACAAGAGGCGGCTCAACTAGCTCAGTTTCAACAGGTTGAATTAGCTTTGCCACGAGCGCGGCTGGCTAGTCAACTGGCTCCGAAGAACGATAAAGTCTGGTTGCTTTTAGGTGGATTGCAACTCCAAACCAAAGAGTTTGACGGGGCGATCGCTAGTCTGAAAAAAGCGCAATCTCTCAACCCCAAAAATGGTGATATTTTGTTTGCTTTGGGTTCAGCTAATTTTCAGCAGAAAAATTATCAAGCAGCGGTTGTCAATTACCAAGACGGCTTGAAGTTAAAACCCAACGATCCAGAAGGGTTATTTGATTTGGGTAATGCTTACTATCTACTGGGTAAATTGCCAGATGCGATCGCACAGTACGATAAAGCAGTCTCTCAAGATAAAAAATTCTGGCCAGCGCTCAACAATATTGGCTTAATCAACTACGAACAGGGTAATACCTCTGAAGCAATTAAACGATGGCAATCTGCTGTAACCCTTGATAAGCAAGCCGCAGAACCTTTATTAGCTTTGGCAGTAGCACTGTATACCAAAGGTGATCGCCAACAAGGTCTAACAATGGGAGAAGCTGCACTCCGCATCGATCAGCGCTATGCTAATTTGAATTTTCTTAAAGAAAATCTCTGGGGCGATCGCCTATTGTCTGATACGAAAAAATTCCTAGAATTACCCCGTATTCAAGCAGCATTACAGCAACCAGAAAACTCATCATCAGCCCCTGGAAAACAGCCTACTCAATAGGAGTGGGGAGCAGGGTGCAGGGGAGGCAGGGGAGACAGGGGGACAAGGGGGAATTATTGAACAAGTCCTTGTCTCTTCTTCATGCTCAATGCTCAATGCCCAATGCCCAATGCCCAATGCCCAATGCCCAATGCCCAATTCCCAATTCCCAATTCCCAATTCCCCATTGTCAATTGACTTTCCTATTACTACTTGCCTAATAGTACCTTTTCGTAGTACATCTATACTAACTAAATACAGGAAATAGTCGCCCAAAAACCTTTGCGGGCGAATATTCCTGGAATCAGTCGTCAATTACGATTGGCCGTCTGTGGGTAGAAGTGCGAGGATTTGGTCAACAAACTGTTGATGGTCAACAACTGGTTTAGAAATGTAGCCATCAGCGCCGCTTTGCTTGAGAAAATTCTCGCGATCGCCTTCCATAGCATGTGCCGTCACCAAAATAACAGGTAAGTTCGCTGTTTTTGGATCGGATTTTAACATCTGTGTAATCTTGATTCCATCAACAGATTTCCCTTGGTAAACACTTCTGGATAGAGAAACATCCATTAAAATCAGGTCGGCTTCTCCTGATTGGGCAATTTTTATTACTTCTTCCACATTTTCAGTATGTTTCACTCCCAAGCCGCCGCGCTTGGACAAAATCTTGGAAAAAACGCGAGCATTAATTAGATCGTCTTCGACAATTAAAACAGTTTTCATGAGAATTTTAGTTATAGAGGTAGAGGTGAGGGGATTAAGCAATTCAAAATTAAAAATGAAAAAATGCAGTCATGGCAGGTATCCTGGCTATAAAGCCTATACAAATTAAATGTGCAGCAGATTATCATTCGATTAAAACAGCTACCTGCTATCTGTTTCCTTTTTAATAGTGTATGTACCTCCTTGTCATCAAGGATGATACTACTGCTTTTTCTTCTATGACTATCAATATTTTGTTAGGAATCCCATTTCATCCGTTATGCTGTGGTTGCTGCAATATTGAGTTCCGCCAACTTTTGTGTAGTTAAATTTCAGGGAAAAAACTCATGGCAAAACAGTTAAACCTTCTCTCAACGGGACAGGTAATTCCAACAGCCCTGCACACCGAGATGCAACGGTCTTATCTCGAATATGCCATGAGCGTGATTGTCGGGCGAGCGCTACCAGACGTGCGTGATGGCTTAAAACCAGTGCATCGGCGCATTTTGTATGCAATGCACGAACTCGGTTTAGTACCAGATAGACCCTATCGAAAATGTGCCCGTGTAGTGGGTGATGTGTTGGGTAAATACCATCCCCACGGCGACCAATCAGTTTATGATGCCTTAGTCAGGCTAGTGCAGGATTTTTCTAGCCGCTATCCTTTGCTAGCAGGACACGGTAACTTTGGTAGCGTCGATAATGACCCGCCAGCAGCGATGCGTTACACAGAAACACGCCTCGCACCCATCAGTCATGAGGGAATGCTGACAGAAATCGGCGAAGAGACGGTGGAATTTGTCGGGAACTTTGATAATTCCCAGCAAGAACCAACGGTGCTACCTGCTCAATTGCCATTTCTGTTGCTCAATGGCTGTTCTGGGATCGCCGTGGGAATGGCGACAAATGTACCACCCCACAACTTGGGGGAAATTGTGGATGGGTTAATTGCCTTAATCGACAATCCAGATTTGCCAGATGAAAAGTTATTCGAGCTAATTCCAGGGCCAGACTTTCCCACCGGTGGAGAAATAATTGGTGAGACTGGAATTCGGGAAGCATACACCACAGGTAAAGGTGGAATTCTGCTGCGGGGAGTTGCGACTCTAGAAGAAATTCCAGCCAGTAGGGGAAGCAAGCGACGGACGGCAATTATCATTACAGAATTGCCATATCAAGTGAATAAGGCAGCCTGGATTGAGAAGGTAGCAGACTTAGTAAATCAAGGTCGTTTGCAAGGAATTTCTGATCTGCGAGATGAGAGCGATCGCGAAGGGATGCGAGTAGTAATTGAACTCAAACGCGATACCAATCCCCAAGAAGTTCTCCAGCATTTATATCACCAAACTGCTTTGCAAATGACGTTTGGGGCAATTCTCCTAGCAATAGTGGATGGACAACCCCGCCAGTTAAGTTTGCGCCAACTGTTGCAGGAGTTTTTGAAATTCCGGGAAGAGACGCTGAACCGTCGCTACAATTACGAGTTGGGGAAGGCCCAAAGTCGTGTGCATTTGGTAGAAGGTTTGCTGAAAGCGCTGTCTAATTTGGATGAGGTAATTCAAATTTTGCGGCAAGCTCCCGATGGGAGTACGGCAAAAATAAATCTTTGTAGCCGACTGGATTTGAGTGAGGTACAAGGAGATGCAATTTTGGCTATGCCATTGCGTCGCCTCACCAGTTTAGAACAGCAAAATTTGCAGCAGGAATTTGAGCAGATCAGTGGACAAATTAGCTTATTGGAGCAATTACTCAACGATCGCCGCGAATTACTCAAGGCGCTGAAAAAAGATTTGCGATCGCTCAAGCGCAAGTACAGCGATCCCCGGCGAACAAAAATTGGAGAGGAGCAAAAGTCTAGGGCCGAGGAGCAGAAGTCTAGGGCCGAGGAGGAGGAACTTAAATCTTCTGAACCGGCAGAAGAAGCAATTTTAGAATTTACCCAACGGGGTTATGTCCGTCGCACCCAACCATCTGGGAGAAAGTCAAAAGCTGAAAATGGTTTGCATGATAATGACTTTATTATCCAAACCGTGTTGACTGACACCCAAAAAGACTTGCTAATACTAACCGGTGGCGGCAAAGTCTATCCTGTGAATGTAGGGGAAATTCCGCCAACTACTGGGCGTTCTCCACGGGGAAAACCTTTGATTACTATGCTCAGTAATACTGCTCAAGGCGCTCAAGAAGCTGTAGTCAGCCGCTTTTTGCTGCCGGATAATCTTGAAACTCAGCAGATGATTCTCTTAACAAAACAGGGACGAATTAAGCGTCTGTCTCTGGGAGAATTCACAAACTTGACGCGGCGCGGAATCACGATTTTAAAGCTCAAAGACGATGATGAATTGTCATTTACCCAGTTCACTGCTCCAGGAGCGCATCTGATTTTAGCTAGTTCTGGTGGGCGACTGCTGCGCTTTGCAACCAATGATGAACAATTACCGATTATGGGTCGCACAGCGATGGGTTTACAAGCGTTTCGGTTATTGAAAAATCAGCAAATGGTTGGCTGTGTGACTGTCGGTAAAGATGACCATCTGCTGCTAGTTACTCAAGAAGGATATGCCAAGCGCATGGCTGCGAGTCAGTTAAGAGCGGCTAATCGCGGCGATTTAGGGACGCAAGCGCTAAAATTTGCTAGCAAAACTGATAATTTAGCTGGTATGGTCATAGCGATGCCTTCTCTACGAGACGCTACGCGAACGGCGGGCTACGCCAACACATCTGGCGAGGTAGCTTTAGTGACGAATAAGGAACGGGTAGTGCGGATACCTGTGGAAACAGTGCCGATTTTAGGCCGGGATGTCAAAGGTGAAAGTATCATCCAACTCAACCGCGATGAAAAAATCATCACCGTGGCTGAAGTGCGATCGTAAATCAGAGTGATTTTCAACTTGTGACAAGCTAACTTGCAGAATTTAGAGGCGCTAATCCAATTGCATCTCTAACTCCTGCGGGAGGCTAGCGATATTAAAGGTGACTCTGACACCACAAACCTAGCAGAAGCAACTCGAAAATATATTGGCGAAAAAATGCCGTCGGGTGAGTTTTTATCTTGGGTACCTGAAGTGGATTGTCAAATTTTTGCCACTAGCGGCTTGGTATTTTTTCAACGACCGCCTCATAACACAATACAGTTCAGATAAAACCAAAACACTTGTAGAGACGGCGATTTATCGCGTCTTAAAAACCCAAAATTTTTGCCAGTGGCCCTTAACTGAACAACAGCAATCTCTCAGGTTTAGAAGCCTACATTCTGAACGTTTATACAATTCCGATGTGGCGAGGACAGGGAATTGCAACAGCTTTATTAAAGGAAATTATCTGCTTTGTTTGTGAGAGAAACTGAGGCAAAACATCTCTGGCTTCATTCCACTGAGGTACGGGCAGCTTGGTTTTGTTTCGACTTCAAAAGAAATGGAAATGGGCTAGTAATGATTTAGATTATCAATAAATTTCCATTTTAGAATCCGAAATTATTCCAAAATAAAGCAATGTAACTAAATTACTTGATAATTAATCTTAATAAGATATATTAGTCTATAAAGGTAAAAGTCTAGACAACATTTCTTCGATCTCTGTAAATCTCACTGAAGACTGATGTTTTAATCTATATAAATAGCTATGTAAATAGCTATGTCGATTTATGTCAAGATATAGAAACAAAAGTATAAAAAATGTTGCCTTTCTAAAAATATTTGTTATATTAGTTTACATAAGGCAATAAACCTTAAAAATAAAGTTTGGAGTCCGAACCATGACAAATGCAAGCACAACAAAAGTCACTACTCCTGTAATTGAAGATCGTAACGCTTGGCGCTGGGGCTTTACCCCACAAGCAGAGATTTGGAACGGTCGCTTGGCAATGATTGGCTTTTCAGCAGCTATTTTGGTTGAAGTTTTTTCTGGTCAAGGCTTCCTACATTTTTGGGGCATCCTATAATAAGTTTTAATATTTAAGATGACCTATAAATAAAAAAACCTGGAGTGCTAATTCACTACCAGGTTTTTTATTGTTTTGTCATTTGTCATTTGTCATTTGTTTATTTACTAATGACCAATGACTAATGACTAATTGACTACCGGATATACTCTTTGAGAACGCTGTTACGATTTGGGTGGCGTAACTTACGAAGTGCCTTCGCCTCAATTTGACGAATCCGTTCGCGGGTAACGTTGAAAATCTGGCCGATTTCCTCAAGGGTCTTCATCCGACCATCATCCAAGCCGTAACGCAGTCTGAGGACATCGCGTTCACGGGGACTGAGACTGTCGAGGACTTTTTCCAGGTCTTCGCGCAGAAGATTTTTGGAAACTTGGTCTTCTGGTGTCTCACCATCAGATTCAATAAAATCGCCCAATCGAGAATCTTCTTCTTTACCAATAGGCGTTTCTAATGAAATAGGCAACTGGGCAGATTTTGCTATAAACCGCAATTTCTCAATGGTCATTTCCATCCGAGTGGCAATTTCTTCCTCGGTAGGTTTGCGACCCATTTCTTGAGAAAGTAACTTGGTAGTTTTCTTAATCCGAGAGATGGTTTCGTAAAGGTGAACTGGAAGACGAATTGTGCGGGATTGATCTGCGATCGCGCGGGTAATTGCTTGACGAATCCACCATGTAGCATAAGTGGAGAACTTATAGCCTTTTTCGTGGTCAAACTTTTCAGCGGCACGAATCAAACCGAGACTGCCTTCCTGAATTAAGTCTTGGAACGACAAACCACGATTCATGTACTTCTTAGCAATTGAAACCACAAGACGGAGGTTAGATTGCACCATCTTATCTTTCGCTCTGCGACCAACATGCAGGCGATAACGAAAAGCTGGTAAGGGCAGTTGTACTGCTTCTGCCCATTCACTATCTCGAGGATCGCGATCCAACTGTTCTGAGAGTCTTTCCCGCACCCTCTCTAATTCCAGCAAATCGGCGATTTTCCGCGCCAATTCGATTTCTTCGTCTGCCCGCAACAGCCGAATTCTACCAATTTCTTGCAAGTAAAGCCGAATGGAATCTTCTGTGTAATGCTTTTTCTTGCTTTGTGTCCGACGACGCGATTTAGCGGCTTTTCCAGACTTTGCGTCGTCCTCATCAGACTGAGGCTCTAAAAATTCATCGTCACCTTCATCGATGATAAGCAAGTCCTCTTCATCATCTATTAAGAGTTCTTCTAACTCGAGCTCAGGCTGATTCATTATTTCTAGGTCAGGCTGATATATGCTTTCGAGTACGTTGTTAGCCTGGTTCATGCCGCGTTCCTCATGCTCCTTGCAGAATCAATTACTCAAGATGTGTTTACTGCTCTTTTAAACGAGCCAATTGTCAACCGAAAATAAGCTTTTTGGCAGATTTGCCAGAAATATTTTCGGATCTTTTGCACCTCCGGTAGGAGGTTTTTTTACTTTAGTTTAAGCTATTTCTAAAAGTGATTTGCTCACCCTAGTAAATGTTATATGTGTTGCTATCACATATTGCTTTCAACTAACTGGTCAAAAAAAATACTCGTCTTTCTGAAAAAATTTGCCACTCTATACTAATGAGTTCAGACTGCTGGCAGATTTTCTTATAAAGACTCTTCCGATTGTAGCCTGTTTCACAGAAATTGCACTCTTTTTGTGTATTAATCATGAACTCCCAGAGTAATTATTAGCCACTATTACCAAAAAGACATTAAAAACAAGAGTTATACCCTGAAATTTTTTCTCCACTTTTCGGAATCGCAGTGACGTTCTTATTACATTACAAAGTAAGTACGCTTGCTCCTGCTCGATTTCATGTATTTTACACAACATTAATTACTTAGAAAGAGTGCATTGTATGTTAACTCAGACGACAAGTATTAATCTACCCATTTTTACATTTCCTTCATAAATTACGCATTCCTGAGATTAAAGCTAGTCTTCCGATTGGGTAAATACAACCAGGGTGGCGGTGCTTGCCTTAAAAGAGTTAACCTTCTGCTTACTAATTACCTTAACTGAGGAGTTGAGGCTGTAGCATATCGACCTGATGGCAGATCAATTTAGGTTTAACTAATTCGGCCTTATTCACACGTTAGCGCACTGTGGCGATTTCAGCCCTATGAAACTTGACAAACTTTTCTTATTGTATACAAGGATATTTTAATCAATTCAAAAACAATTTGTCCTGTGAATTTGCCAGTATAGTCCTATTTCTGGCAAAACTTCATTAGATACATACGATACAATAGTGATCGCTACGGCAGCACATGAAGATATTAACAAGTTTTCAGCCAGATGGTGTGTGCTTCCAGTAGCCATTCTCTCAAGCCGAGAGAACCCAGAAAATTACCTGATGATTTTAGTTACAAAGCTGGATTGCGTAACTTAATTGTAAATTTCAATACTTTTCTTTCGGTAAGTTTCTGTCATCTTATGATGAGAAATCCTCAAGATACTTATTAATTGCTGTTTGATAGATGATATTCAGTGATTTTCTTAAAGCATAACAAATGTGTTTCTAGTTGGTGGACAAAATTAATCAGCTAGTAAGTGCAAAAAGTATTGTTATAACTAGCATTCCAACAAAGTTGGTACTGTTGCTAACACTAGAAGATTGAATTTTCATCAGATATTGACAATAAGCAAATTATATGATGTTGACTAATTTCAAATTTACCTAAGAGTTACGGAATAACATAGACGCGTTGGCGTAGCCTCTCGTAGAGAAGCGGCTTGCCGAAGGCTACCGCAGAGGCACAGGGGGATAAAGCATTTATGAAATCTTGCTTTGTCATCACCCAAAAGAAGTATTTTTATAGAAGCCTAGGATATAAAAAAGGTAATGGGTGAAAACGTATCACTCATTACCAATGTTACAAATTATTAGAGTCGTGGTAGGGAATTGATATTAAATATCTAAATCGGTGAAGTTGAGTTTAGAACCATAAGTTTCGATAAATTCTCGTCTGGGTGCGACACGATCGCCCATTAAGATTGTGAAGATGCGATCGGCTTCGGCTGCGTCCTCAATTTCGACTTGCTTCATTTTGCGGGTTTCTGGGTTCATGGTGGTATCCCAGAGTTGTTGTGGCATCATTTCACCCAAACCTTTGAAGCGTTGGATGGTATAGTTGGCGTTAGCAGGGAATTTGGCGATCGCTTGATTCTTTTCGCGATCGCTATAGCAGTACTCATGATTACGTCCCCGTTCTACTTTAAACAGTGGGGGACAAGCAATATAAATAAAGCCTTGTTCGATGAGCGCTCGTTGATATCGATAGAAGAATGTTAACAACAAAGTACGGATGTGCGCTCCATCTACGTCAGCATCCGTCATGATGACTATGCGGTGATAACGCAGTTGGTTGGAATCGAATTCATCACCTTTGACACCTAAACCGAGGGCTGTAATTAACGATTGAACTTCGTTATTTTTATAAATTTTAGCGTCATCGGTTTTTTCAATGTTAAGAATTTTACCACGTAGAGGCAAGATAGCTTGAGTGCGGCGATCGCGTCCCTGTTTTGCACTCCCGCCTGCTGAGTCCCCTTCCACGATGAATATCTCAGATTCGCTAGGATCGCGAGAACTACAATCTGCTAATTTACCAGGTAATGGTGAAGATTCTAGTACAGATTTGCGTCGAACTAATTCCCGCGCATGACGCGCTGCTTCTGCGGCTTTGAAAGCTTGGATAGCTTTATCTAAAATTGAATCTGCGATCGCCGGATGAAATTCTAGATATTCAGTGAGAACTTCTCCCACCAGAGAATCGACAATCCCCCGTACTTCGGTGTTACCGAGTTTGGTTTTGGTTTGTCCTTCAAATTCTGGATCTGGGACTTTAACGGAAATTACCGCAGTCAAACCTTCTCGGACGTGTTCGCCACTGAGATTAGGTTCATTCTCTTTAATTTTATTGCGCTTGCGGGCGATCGCATTTAATGTCCGCGTCAAAACCGCCTTCAACCCTTCTAAGTGCGTACCACCATCCACGGTACGAATATTGTTAGCAAAACCTAACACATTATCCGTATAAGCATCAGTACACCATTGCAAAGAAACTTCCACTTGTACGTTGTTGCGTTCGCCCTGTACATAGATAATTTCTTCATGCAGGGGTTGCTTCTCACGGTTCATGTAAGCAATGTACTCTTTGATCCCACCCTTGTAATTGTAGGATTCTACCTTCGGTGTATCGCTTTTTAGTAGTTCTAGACGATTATCGGTAAAGGTAATTTTGACACCTGCATTCAGATACGCCAACTCCCGTAGGCGACCTGATAAAGTGATGTAATCAAACTCAATGCTAGTTGTAAAGATTTGGGTATCTGGCTTGAAAGTGACAGAAGTTCCAGTTCTCTCTTCTTTGTAAGGCTTGGTTTGCAGTTCGGTAACTGGGATACCGCGTTCATAGCGTTGGAGATGAACCTTTTTATCTCGCCAAACTGTAACTTCTACAACTTCAGATAGGGCATTAACAACAGAAATACCAACCCCGTGCAATCCTCCAGAAACCTTGTAGCCACCGCCGCCAAACTTACCACCAGCGTGTAGTACCGTCATCACGGTTTCTAAAGCTGATTTCCCGGTGCGCGAGTGAGTATCAACGGGAATACCGCGACCATCATCTGTTACAGTTACGGAACCATCAGCGTTGATATCCACCTCTATATGAGTGCAATGACCCGCCAAAGCCTCATCTATTGAATTGTCCACCACCTCGTAAACTAAATGGTGGAGTCCTCGCGGCCCGGTGGTACCAATGTACATTCCTGGTCGTTTGCGGACGGCTTCCAGACCTTCCAGAACTTGAATCTGATCGGCACTGTAACTGCTCGTCATGTAAACTCTCCTGATGCGTGGGGTTAAACTCGCCTAAAAATAAATAAAAGCAAAAACACTCCAAAATTGTAACACAAAAGCCTTGCTAGCGTCTGTAGGGCATTTTCAAGAGAAGTTTATACTAGGGTTGCACTACCATGCAATAAGGGCAAACGTGGGCATGGGAGAAAGAGAAGAAAATTAATGACTAATGACTAATGACTAAATTAATTGTGATTTGTGGGGCGACGGCAACGGGTAAGTCGAGTTTGGCTTTGGCTTTGGCGATGCGGTTTGGTTCTGTAATTATTAGTGCCGATTCTCGTCAAGTTTACCGTAAGTTTGATATTGGGACGGCAAAACCAACTGTGGCTGAACAAAAATTAGTGCCGCACTATTTAATAGATATCTGCGATCCCACAGACACGATGACAGTAGCAGACTACCAGGAACAAACACAAGCGTTAATTGCTTCTGTTGATGTTACGCCACTTTTGCTAGTTGGTGGTACTGGTTTATATATCCGTTCCATTGTTCAAGGGATGAAAATTCCGAGAGTTGCACCACAAATTGAATTGCGATCGCAACTTGAATCTCTCGGTCAACCACAACTCTACGCCATGTTACAACAAGTTGACCCCGTTGCAGCACAAAAAATTCATGCTAATGATTCAGTACGAACTCTAAGAGCCTTAGAGGTATATTATGTTACTGGATGCCCGATTTCCGAACAACAAGGGGAGAATCCGCCGAATTATCCAATTTTGCAAATAGGTTTGGATTGCAATGTTGAAAAGTTGGGGAATCGGATTAAACAGCGTACTGACCAAATGATAGCAGATGGTTTGGTTGTGGAGGTGGAATATCTTTGTCAAAAATATGGCGCTGATTTGTCTTTGTTGAATACTTTGGGCTATCAAGAAATCAAACAATATTTAGCTGGGGATATTTCCTTAGATGAAGCGAAAGAGTTAATAGTTTTGCATACACGACAATTTGCCAAGCGACAACGCACTTGGTTTCGCGCATATTCCCAAATTGAATGGTTTGATGCGAATGATCCTGATTTATTAGATAAGGTTTGGCACAGGATAAATGAGTTTACAAATTGCGCTCATTCTTCGTTTATATAAAGACGCAAAATTTTCGCGTTTTTACATGAGTGTCCTAGAGAGTTTCGGGATCAATGCCCATAGCTCGTAGCCGTTCTGCTAAAATTTGGGTGCGTTGTTCAGCTTGTTCGGCGCGTTGTCGTTCCTGTTCGGCGCGTTCATCTCCAGTTAGCAAAACAAGTCTGTCAAGAACTAATTGACGGATAAGTAAATCTTTCAATTTTTCTTCTTTCCTTCTTCCTTAGCGCTCTTTGCGTCCTTTGTGGTTCGTTCCTTTATCCATCAAAATATATTTGACAGACTATTAGATATTTAGAGAAACGTATCGGGCAAATATCTCTTGTTTGCTTAATTAGAAATAGACTAACTGACTTAAAAAGAAGGCAAGGGCTGCACTACCCAAAGGGACTGTCAAATTGTCAATACCCAAAAAAGAAAAAGCCTCTAAAACTGTAGCGATAAATGCAACCGCGAGTGATATTACCCAAGTTTGCCAACTGTTTCCTTGAGTTCCAACTAAAATCAAAATACTGATCAAATAGCTAACAAACATCATAGTTAGGGAGCCTTCCCAACTTTTTTGTGTGCCAAAGACTTTATACTTGTGTGTACCAAAGCGTTGTCCAATTAAAGCTGCTAGTCCATCTCCCCAAGTCATGATCAAAATTCCTAGTGCTGCGTACTGGGGTTGTTGTAAGTACCAGAAGCTGGCAACTAAAATACCGAAACTAACAGAGTAAAAAAATGTCCCGAAACTTTGCCGCCCAACGCTATTAATACCAGGAAGAATAGGCAATCGGTAGGATAATAAGGTGATTGCACTCGCTAGAATGGAAGCTGTAATCCCTACACTGGCGGGGATATCTAGCCACCAAGCAAGTAAAATCACGTTACCAGTGCCAATATGAACTATCTTCCGCACGATTTCTGGCTTGTTGGCAAAGCGGTTTACCACCCCTGCAATCAGAAGGATGAGTAACACCCAAATTGCAGTAATCGCAATTTGCAGCCATAAAATCGGAATTGAGGTGAAGTCAGAAAATGTAATCAACAAAGATGTAAGAAAATGAAAAATTTTACCTCTGTTACTAATTTATAAGATTTAGGTAACTGCAATGAAACTATTATTTATTTGGCTGATTCGGGGCTACCGAATGTTTATCTCGCCGTTGTTTCTCCCGACTTGTCGCTTTCAACCAACTTGTTCGATGTATGCTATTGAAGCTATTGAACGATTTGGAGTGTTACGTGGTAGCTGGATGGCAACTCGGCGGATTTTGCGCTGTCATCCGTTTCATCCAGGTGGTTACGATCCAGTCCCAGAGGTGGTGGAAAAGGTTAAGGAGGAGTAGTTTTGTGCAAATAGTGGGGAATTGAGGGGTGAAATTTAAACGCAGAGGGGCGCAAAGGGAAGCGCAGAGGGACGCAGAGAATGAGAGGAGCGGTAAATTATTAAAGGATGTGTTCGTGGGTATAGATATTTGGGGAGATGTCAACAGATGAGGTTGTCATCTACCTTGGGAAGGTTGAATAATTTAATTTAGACTTACCATGCTAAATCTTACTGCGATTTCTATACCCGAACCACAAATTCCTACTCCTGGCCCGAATCCGCTACCTAGTCCCGAACCTGTGCCGGGGCCAGCGATTCCTCAACCGTTACCGGGGCCTGTACCAGAACCAGTACCTGCTCCCATTCCTCAGACGGTTCCAGGGCCAATTCCCCAAACCATACCGGAACCTGTTTAGATTACCTTGGTAATGTAATCCAAAATCTCAAATCTAAAATCCAAAATGCTAAGAGCCGGAATTGTCGGACTTCCCAACGTCGGAAAATCTACTTTATTTAATGCTGTAGTTGCTAATGCTAAGGCAGAAGCAGCTAACTTCCCTTTTTGCACGATTGAACCGAATGTCGGCGTTGTCGCAGTACCGGATGAACGGTTAAATATTCTTGCTAAGATTGCCACTTCGGTACAAACTATCCCGGCGCGGGTGGAATTTGTAGATATTGCCGGTTTAGTTAAAGGTGCAAGTCAGGGTGAGGGACTAGGAAATCAATTCCTGTCCCACATCCGAGAAGTTGATGCGATTGTTCATGTGGTACGTTGTTTTGAAAATGACGATATTATCCACGTTGCTGGTTCTGTTGATCCAGCACGAGATATTGAAATCATTAATATAGAATTGGGTTTATCAGATTTATCACAAATTGAGCGGCGAATTGATCGCACTCGCAAACAAGCTCGTACCAACAAAGATGCACAGTTTGAAATCACAGTTTTAGAAAAATTAGCTGCGGCTTTAAATGAAGGTAAATCGGTGCGTCAGGTAAGTTTGAATGAAGAAGAAGAAGTAATTATTAAAGGGCTGGATTTGCTCACTTATAAACCGATTATCTACGCCGCGAATGTATCTGAGGATGAGTTGGCAACTGGTAATCATTTTGTGGAAACAGTGCGGCAAATCGCAGCAACAGAAAATGCCCAAGTTGTGATAGTTTCGGCTCAAGTTGAAGCTGAATTAGTGGAATTACCAGAGGAAGATAAAGCTGATTTTCTTGCGTCTTTAGGTGTGGAAGAAGGCGGTTTGAAATCGTTGATTCGGGCAACTTACTCGCTTCTCGGCTTGCGGACATATTTTACCTGCGGCCCCAAAGAAACCCGCGCTTGGACAATTAATGCCGGAATGTCTGCACCTCAAGCTGCTGGTGTAATCCACAGTGATTTTGAGCGGGGATTTATTCGCGCTGAAACTGTCGCTTATAAAGATTTGGTAACAACTGGTTCGATGAATGCTGCGAAAGAAAAAGGGTTGGTTCGCAGTGAAGGAAAAGAGTATGTTGTGCAAGAAGGGGATGTAATGTTGTTCCGATTTAATGTGTAGGGGTAATTAATTAAGTGACCGTTATCAATCAGATAATGGTTAACTTATAGCAAATTGCGATCGCCTACGGTGGGCGGGTACGCCATCGCACTGTATACCTTGACACTCCTTAAGGCAGTTGTTAGGCGATCGCAAATAAACGCAAATAAACCAGCAATCTCTTTTCAGATAGCAGTTTACATAGGTTATCAAAGGACATATCGCTCAGTTACTCCCACCCACCATGTATATATAAGAACCGAAATTTTCATCAAGTGTAATTACGTATTTAGTTAGCTCCCGATAGTACTTTCTGTAAAGAAACCAATAATTCGTTGACAGTATAGGGCTTGACCAAAAATGTATTGACACCAACAGCAGCTATTGAACTGAGCTTATTTTCAGACATAAGTCCACTGCTGGCAATAATTCTGACTTTGGGGTTAATTTTTTGCAGGGTACGGATGGCAGTTAAACCATCGAGTGAAGGTAGCATAATATCCATCAGTACGGCACTAATTTTATCCCGGTTTTGAGCGTATACCGCGATCGCTTCAATGCCATCATTGGCAATTAGGGTTTTGTAGTTATGAGTTTCCAGTGATGTTTTGGTAATCTCTTGAATGGCAACTTCATCATCCACAATCAAAATCAATTCTCCATGTCCCTTCTGTGGTGGCAATTCTTCGGGAGTAAATGTTTCCATTCCCTTCACTGCTGGCAAGTAAACTTTAAAGCTGGTGCCACTTCCCAGTTCGCTATAGACGTTCACAAAACCACCGTGGCTTTTAATGATCCCCAGCACGGTGGAAAGTCCTAACCCTGTGCCTTTTCCAACATCTTTTGTGGTAAAGAATGGCTCGAAAATTCTATCTAAGATTTCTTTAGGAATCCCAACTCCAGTATCGGAGACAGTAATTACTATGTAAGGCCCCTCTTTGGCTTCCAGGTTCATGCGTGCATAATTTTCATCAATCAACAAATTTTCAGCAAGAATACTCAAATTACCGCCATTTGGCATTGCATCGCGGGCGTTAACGCAGAGGTTCATTAATACTTGATGCAGTTGGGTGCTATCTCCAGAAACCATCCACAAATCTTGCAGGACATCGGTACTGATTTGTATGGATTTGGGAAATGTCTCTTTAAGAATCTTGGCAACTTCCACAATCAGATGTCTGAGTTGCAAAGTGATACGCTTTCCTTCTACACCCCGTGCAAAGGACAGCACCTGTTTGACTAAATCAGCCCCGCGTCTAGCGTTGATTTCCAAAATTTCCAGTAGATGGCGAGTCCGCTCATCTGCATCAGGAAATTTGAGTGGTAAAAGTTGCGCTCCTGCCAGAATAGGTGTCAGGATATTGTTGAGGTCGTGAGCAATGCCACTAGCTAAGGTGCCAATACTTTCCAAGCGTTGGGCGCGAAATAATTGGGCTTCTAGATGTTTTTTATCGGTAATATCTGTGTCAACGGTGAGAATCGCTTTAGGTTTTCCTTGTTCGCCGTACACCAAACTCCAGCGACTAGCAACAAGGATTTCCTTACCCATTTTAGTCAGTTTAGTTAACTCTCCCTGCCACTTACCTTTACTAGTAGCTTGTAAAAGAGCCGCTTCGATTTCTGGGGAAGGTTCGTCATACAAAAGCTCAGTAGCATTTTTGCCCCAAGCTTCTGTAGCTTTCCAGCCGTAAAGTGTTTCTGCACCTTTGTTCCAGAAAATAATTTGATTGTTTAAATCTCGCACGCAAATGGCATCTGTGGTGACATCAAGTAATGCTGCTTGTTCGCGGATTTTTTCTTCTGCCAATTTGCGTTCGCGTAGCGCAGCTTGTCGTTCGCTAATATCAATACTCGCGCATGTCACACCGAGAATTTCTTGCGACTCATTCCGCAATGGCTCAACTGTCAAATCGTAATATCGAGTTGTATCTTTGATTGTAATTGATACTTCCTCTCGCGTTCCTATACCAGTGGTTAGCACCCCACGTTTAATTGTGGTAAGACGTTGAGCATCTTCACCTGGGATAAGATCCAAGTCTTGTTTGCCCAATATTTCTTCAACTGTCAATCCA
This sequence comes from Nostoc sp. FACHB-133, assembly GCF_014698055.1. Taxonomy (NCBI): domain Bacteria; kingdom Bacillati; phylum Cyanobacteriota; class Cyanophyceae; order Nostocales; family Nostocaceae; genus Nostoc; species Nostoc sp. FACHB-133. The sequence goes on along the minus strand of NZ_JACJSH010000022.1, from coordinate 49,974 downwards.
GATGGCGGATTGTAAACCCAGGTGTAGCGTAAATCTATATCTTGGTTGTAGACAAAGATGGGAGAGTTTTTGAGGGCCACCCGAAATCGCTCCTCACTATGGCGCAATGCGTCGTCTGCCCGTTGACGTTCGATGGCATAACGCATGGAACGTACCAACAAGTCGCCAGTTACTTGCCCTTTCACCAAATAATCCTGCGCTCCTTCTTGCATCGCCCTAATTGCTAGGGTTTCATCGTTTATACCTGTCAGCACAATTATGGGAGTAGCTTTAGCCTGATGGTGAGCGATGACAAAGGTTTCTAGCCCCTGGCTATCTGGCAGCGAGAGGTCTAGTAGAATTACATCAAAAATTTCTTTTGCTAAGTAGTTAATTGCTTCTGAAAGCCGCTCAACGGGCATCAAATCAACTACAACTGTGGTAACTTCCTTTAAAAGCTCCTGTAATAAAAAAACATCACCAGGGTTATCTTCTACTAACAAGACTTTAATATTTTTACCTGCCATTTCCACTACTCCGGTGGCAGTTTTACGATCGCAAACCAAAAATTTTCTATTGATTGTACAATTTTAACGAATTGATCGAAATCTACTGGCTTAGTTATATAACAGTTTGCACATAAATTATATGCTTTGAGGATGTCTTCTTCAGCTTGGGAAGTCGTCAGAATTACCACAGGAATTCGCTTGAGCTTTTCATCTCCTTTGATTTCTGCCAGTACCTCCCGCCCATCTTTTCTGGGGAGATTTAAATCGAGCAACACAATATCGGGATGGACTGCTTTAACATATTTTTCTTGTTTTCGCAAGAATGCCATCGCCTCCACACCATCTTCGACGACGTTGAGGTTAATCGAGATTTTACTATCTTCTAGGGCGATGCGTGTAAGTTGGGCATCGCCAGGATTGTCCTCTACTAACAAAACCTCAATAGGCATAATCGCTGTTATAACGCTCACGATTGCTTACCTGCTCTATCTGGAATTGTGAAGTAGAAAGTCGAGCCTTGACCCGGTTTCGATTCAACCCAGATCCTGCCGCCGTGACGTTCTATAATTTTTTTACAAATTGCCAGACCAATTCCAGTACCAGGATACTTGTCTCTACCGTGCAAGCGCTGAAAAATTATAAAAATACGTTCTGCATACTGGGATTCCAAACCAATCCCATTATCACGTATCGAGAATAACCATTCATCTGCCAATGGTATAGAATTTAAACTTTCTTCGTCTGAGTTTGGATTTGGCTTGGCTACCCCAATGTGAATTTGTGGCTGCTGATTCTGGCAAAATTTGATCGCGTTGCCAATCAGGTTTTGAAATACTTGTGTGAGTTGGGTAGTATCAGCCATCACTTCAGGAAGCGAATCGTAAGTGACAATTGCCTGACTATCTGCGATCGCAATTTGGAGATTAGCGATCGCTTGCTGTAAGATTACATCGCAATCAACTAATTTAAAGGGCTGTCCACGGGTGCTGACGCGGGAATAGTTCAACAAATCGTTGATTAGGGTCTGCATTCGCCGCGCCCCATCTACTGCGTAGGTGATAAACTGATCGGCATTGGCATCAAGTTGATTTTTGTATCTTCGCTCTAGTAGCTGTAAATAACTTGTTACCATCCGTAAAGGCTCTTGCAAGTCATGAGAAGCCACATAAGCAAACTGTTCCAATTCTGCATTAGAACGGACGAGTTCTTGACTTTGTTGGATTTCTTTTTCTAATAGTTGTGCTTGAGATAAAGCAATGCCAATTTGGTTAGCTAGTTGCTTTAACAACTCCGTCTCAAAGTTATTCCACTTTCGAGGTGCGGCACACTGATGAGCCAGCAACAATCCCCAAATTCTGTCCCTGCCAATAATCGGTACCACAAGGTTAGCTCTCACAGCAAACTGCTGAAGAAATTCTCGATGGCATGGTTGAATGTCAGCAGCTTCAATGTCTTCAATGGCACCGACTCTTCCTTGACGATATCTCTCTAGGTATTGTTCTGTAAAGCAGGTATCGTTAAGATTTTGTCCCAAAATTACGGGCCAACCAGGCAGCACCGCCTCTTGTATCACTGTTCCCGAACCATCAGCTTCCAGTCGAAAAATTAAAACTCGGTCAGCGTTTAATAATTTTTGTACCTCTGTCACTGTGGTTTCGAGAATTTCATCTATTTGTAAAGATTCTCGAATTTTCAGGGTGATTTCTGCAAATAATTGCGATCGCAAATTCTGCCGCTTTAATTCTTCATCTGCCCGCTTGCGATCTGTGATATCTGTATAAGAACCCACCATGCGAACTATATCACCCAATGCGTCCCAAAGTGCCTGTCCTCGATCTAGAATCCATTTATAGCTGCCGTCTTGGCACTGGACTCGATATTCACAGACATAAAACGGTGTTTTCTTGGCAAAGTGGTCTTGGAAGGCTTGAAGTACCCAATCTCGCTCATCGGGGTGGATTCGTTTTATCCATTCGTCCCAACCGATGGAAACTTCGTGGTCTTTATAACCGAGCATTTCCTTCCACCGAGTTGAGAAGAACACTTCATTAGTCTTGAAGTTCCAATCCCAAATGCCATCATTATTACCATGTAATGCTAATTGCCAACGTTCTTCACTTTCTCGTAGTGCTTCTACTGTTCGCCGCCGTTCAGTAATGTCTTGAAAATAAATAGACAAGCCGTCTTTTGCAGGATAGGCATGGACTTGAAGCCAGCAGTTTAATGGTGGATAAAACTCCTCAAATTCCACACTCACCTGTTCTAAGATAGCCCTGTGATACTCACGGTAAAATGTTGTGCCGATGATTTCTGGAAACACTTCCCAGATGTTTTTACCCAGAAGCTCATTTTGTTTTTTTCGCAACAGCCGTTCTGCTTGACCATTAATGTAGGTGAATCGCGACTTTTTATCCAGGGCAAAAAACCCATCAGTGATGCTTTCAAGAAGATTATGGATGCGGGTTCTCGCAGCTTCAGACTGGACGCGGGCTGCTTGCTCTTGGGCCATGAGCTTTTCAGTAACTTGAGATACCTCAGTTACATAACGCCTAAGTTCTAGTTGGTCGATTACCAAGCGACTCAGAGCCACAAGCGCCTCCACTTGTTTTTGGCTCAATTCTTTTGGAACTTGGTCAATTACACACAGAGTTCCCAGCATATCTCCCTTGGGAGTAATTAAGGGTACACCTGCATAAAAACGTACATAAGGATAGCCAGTTACTACCGGATTATTTGCCAATTTTTCATCAGCTAGGGTATCAGGAACCACCACAACATTACGTCGCTCTTGGCAAAGGTAAGATAACCCAATACTCCGGGGCATTTCTGATACATCTAAACCTACTTTTGCCTTAAACCATTGACGGTTTTCATCAATGAAATTTACCAAAGAGATAGAAGTACCACAAATAAATGCTGCTAACTGAGCAAGATTGTCGTAAGCTTCTTCGGGTTCGGTGTCAAGAATTTGATACTGACGGAGGGCTTCTAACCGCGCCATTTCTGTATCAACGTGTCCAGCTTTCATTAATTTTTATTAAAAAATCTAAATGTAATATTTTCAGTCAACAGCATGGCTGTCTCAAGAGTAGCTTAACTTTTATTAACAATTCTTAGTCATTTCCCCGCCTTTGGCTGTTCAGGGAATTCTGTTTCAATTTTGTCGTACTTCTACGGCAGGCGGGTACGCCATCGCACTAATCCTAGTGTAAACAAATTTAGTCTGCATGATGAGATTTAATTGTTGCAAACTATCTGCTAGCCATTTGTCACTACATCAAAGGTTATGGTGAGAAAAATCATGATTTTGTTGATGAAAATCATGATTTTGTTGATGAAAATCATGATTTTACTTCTGAATTCTGCTGTAAGTAAGCTGGCGCGAAAAAACTCAAGTATGTTACGAAACGTAAATAGGCTTAAAACCCTTACTGATGACAAATGACAAATGACAAATGACAGTTAGCTTTAATTGCGCCGACCAACTTAACTGTTAAACCTCTACCAAAACTGCTTCCCGCAGCTTGGCAATTAAATCACTCACATTACCTGTGTTCATACGGTAACTCAGAGGATGGGCAATCAACCGCGCCGTGCTTTCATACAGGGTCGCGATTTCAATTAAACCATTTTCGCGCATAGTCCGCCCTGTAGAAACCAAATCCACGATCGCTTCTGACATTCCAGTAATCGGGCCTAATTCCACTGAACCATACAACGGTACGATTTCCACGGGTAAATCTAGACTGTGGAAATATTCACGAGCGCAATTTACATATTTTGAAGCAACTCTACCATGTGGTGGTAAATCTAAAGGCGATCGGTAAGAACTCGATGCTTGTACCGCCACTGACATCCGACAATACCCAAACTGCAAATCTACCAAGTGGGCAACTTGCGGCTGCTTCTCCCGCAGCACATCGTAACCAACAACACCCAGTTGTGCTTGACCATATTCTACATAGACAGGCACATCCTGCGCCCGCACCAACAAAGCTTTTGCAATTCCCTTAGTATCAGGAATTTGAAGTTGGCGAGTTCCTGAATCTAAAAAAGCGCTAAAATCTAATCCCACAGATTGTAGCAAGCGGATGCTATTTTTAAGGAGTTCCCCTTTTGGCAATGCAACAGTCAGCATTCTTTTTCTTAATATCCTTGGCGATCCAGCAGTTGAATAATATCTCTATATGCTTACCACAGCAGCATGAGAATTTTATTAGTTGATGATGAAGTTGAACTAACTGAACCCTTGAGTCGCTTGTTGACTCGTGAGGGTTATATTGTGGATGCCGCTTTCGATGGCACAATTGGCAGCGAATATGCACAAGCAGGCAGTTATGACCTACTAATTTTAGATTGGATGCTACCAGGAAAAACGGGGTTAGAAATTTGTCAGCAATTGCGACGACAAGGCAAAACCACTCCCGTGCTGTTTCTCACAGCTAAAGATACTCTCGATGACCGCGTACAAGGTTTAGATGCTGGTGCTGATGACTATTTAGTTAAACCTTTTGAACTACGGGAGTTACTAGCTAGAGTCCGGGCTTTATTGCGTCGTTCTGGTTCCCAAACCTATGAAACCACCACCGGACGTTTAACTGTCGCTGATTTAGAACTCGATTGTGAAAATCAAGTCGCCTATCGCCAAGGACGAATAATTGAGTTATCGCAAAAAGAAAGCCAGTTGCTGCAATATTTTATGGAACACACTGGACAACTAATGACTCATGCCCAAATTATGGAAAATTTGTGGCAAGAGTCAGAACAACCCAGTAGTAATGTGATTGCAGCATTAATTCGTTTGTTGCGTCGTAAGATTGAGGTAGGTAGAGAAACTACACTAATTCATACAGTCTACGGCAAAGGCTATCGTTTCGGTGCTTCTTCAGTGGAGTCAGTTTAGCTGTCTGTTTCCAACTCATCTCCAGAAATTAATTAGTAGGAAAATCATATTTTTGCCAAAATTTCTTTCCACTCAGAGAGTGAGAGTGGTTGCAACTCTATGTGTATATTAAAACAATCACTAGCTGCGGTGATTAAATCTGCAATAATCTTTTCCACACTCAGACTTTGAGGTAGTTGTACAGTCGTAAAAGATTCTGCACCAAATACTTGAGCAAACAGTTCAGCATCGGGTTGCAAACGGATGGAACCATGTTGCAAAATTGCTCCACTACGTCGCAGTTGAGCGCTACCAATGAGTTTGGTACCATCTGGCAAAACTAAATCTGCACTGGTTGCTGTGCCAAAACAGTTAGGGTTGTGGATGTAACCTCGCCCTTCTGTACCGTAATGTAATTCTACGCCGAGCGATCGCCACCCTTGAATCAAAAACTCACAAATCTTTTCATACACCTGGAGGCGACTACCCGTAATTCCAGATGTGACTACAGTGTAAGTTAAATCACCTTGGTGTAATACCGCCCGTCCGCCAGTAGGACGTTGCACTAAATCCAATTTCTGCCCTTGCCAAGTCAAATTTTGCCAATATTCAGGGTATTGTCGTTGATGATAGCCAAGAGAAATGGCAGATGGCGACCAGGTATAAAAGCGCAAAGTGGACGGATGTTTTCCAGACTGGTGCTGTTCTAGTAACCAGTTGTCAATGGCCATCTGCACATTACCAGCCGCCTCTAGCAAAGGAATTAGTCGCCACACCTGCTTGCTATACATCTAATGCAGTATAAGCCCAATCCAAAATCCAAAATTCCTTAAGTTGCACCAAATTCAGTTTGTAAAGCTTCATCGTTGTTATCAGCGATTGTTGCCACAATGGTAATCAGCCGAGACACTTCGCCGGGAGATAACTCCGCTAAGGTGCGTGTTGAAATCACAACCACTTTGTTTTCTATAATACCAAAACGCGCTTCAAAAGTGCTGGAGCAGTTCAACTCCAACAGATAACGCAGCAATCTGGGTTCATCTTTAGCAGGTAAATTTAGCACCGCAGACCAAACCGTTATGGTGTCTTCATCGGTTGTACCGTTGAGTTGGACATATACCTGCACACTTCCGTACTTAAACTTCCAGAGATAGCCACCCTCTGGAGTATGACTAACCATCGCACTATCATCTTGTTCCAAAGAGTCGATGACATTTTCAATCACCTCCAGATGGTTAATGCCTGTTGTCTCGGCGATTAGCTCATTAATGGATTCGTCACTAGTTACGGTTTCTTGGTAGCTTGCCATACAGATTTTTTTCTCAATATACTCGCTGTTTCATCTACACATACTTTATAACTTGTGGAGGCAGTTAGTTTGAGCTTCCTTTTGGGTCTACTTTCCAAATAGCCTGGAATATAGCAAGAATTTTTTCACCTTGGAACTGGTACTTGATTAATTACCGACGCAATTACTGCATCCATTTGTAAACCATCCAGCATTGCTTCTGGTTTCAAAATGAGGCGATGACGCAGCAATGGTGATGCAACTGCTTTTACATCATCTGGCGTGACAAAATCTCTGCCAGCTAACCACGCTAATGCTTGAGATGTCTGCAACCAAGCACCGGCGGCGCGAGGTGATGCACCCAAGGTTAAATCGGGATATTGACGCGATATTCTCACCAAGGCTAACAAATAATCAACGATCGCTTCTGATACTTTAACTTCTTTAACTGCTTGTCGTGCTTGTAAGATGTCGGCTACTGTTGCTATCGGTTTCAAACGGCTAATATCCAAACGCCTTGCTGAAAAGCCAGCCTGACGATTGAGTAACATTTGCTTTTCCGCAGCTTGATCTGGGTAATCTACCACTAACTTAAATAAAAATCTATCCAATTGCGCTTCTGGTAAAGGATAAGTCCCCTCAAATTCCAGGGGATTTTGGGTTGCAATCACCCAAAATAAATCTGGTAAGGGCAAACTTTCACCATCCAATGTTACCTGCATCTCTTCCATCGCTTCCAGCAACGCCGCTTGTGTCTTGGGAGGAGTCCGGTTGATTTCGTCTGCTAGCAGAACTTCGGTAAATATTGGCCCTTTTTTCAAAGTGAAATTGCGGCTATTCAAGTCAAAGATATTTGTCCCAGTAATATCTGAAGGTAAGACATCTGGTGTTAGTTGAATTCGGCGAAAATCCCCTTGAATTAACTGTGCTAATACTTTTACCAGGAGAGTTTTACCAGTTCCTGGGACTCCTTCTAAAATTACGTGCCCACCCGCTAGTAGTGCTACTAAAAGTTGTTGTATTAGGCTCGATTGTCCAACAACTACTTGATTAAGACCTTGACCAAGGCGAATTAAGATAGGATGAGTTTCGCTCATTTTTTTTATTGATAAATAACCAATACAGAAATATTATGCATAATTCCAAAAATTAATTACGAATTACGTTAGCGTAGCGGTAGCGAGTCCGCGATAGCGAAGCGTTAGCGACGCAGGAGCGTCGCGTCATTACGAATTACGAATTAATCTAATGTTTTGCCATTTGCCCAACCAGCTTAACAGTTCTCGCTCACTGATGGGTTGTTTGTGGGATTGTAGCTTTAAAACTGCATCTAGTTCTGCTGCACTTGTGCCTGTTTTTTCTTTCCAGAAATTGATTAAGGCTTGAGGTTCTAAAAGTACTTGTCCTAATCCCAAGGCTTTTTGTAGTTGGAGCTGTTCTTGTTTACCCACCATCTCGACAACAAAGTCGGTGCTATCAGCTTTCTGCAAGACTCCTGCTAAAGCTTGGATGTATGCTTCGCTATTATCTGTAACTGGTGTATCTAAAGCCACTGGCTTCCCAAAGCGGCGATTCTGGGCCCAAGTTAGCACCAATAGCAGAATACTTACCTGCACTAATATTGGAAATAAAGGAGTTTTAGCAAAAAAGCTAGATAAATTACCTTCGCTTTCTTTTTTTCTGACATCAGCATCTTTATAGCCGTGGATGTATTCATCAACAATTACTGTGTTACCTTTTTCAGTTACTAAATTAGCTAAATACTGGAAATTACTTAAATAGTCTTGATAAGCGTTGGCGGCTAAATAAGGAGTGGTAGAAAAAATTACCTTTCCCTGGTTGTAACTTTTTTCCCAGACAACAGCACCAAAGCGATCGCCTAAATCAACTTGCTTGGAGTTGGCTTTCTGATATCGTCTACGTGTATCAATTTTGATATCACCTTGAGGAGATTTTTGCATAGTGCTAAACTCTGCTTCTGTAACTCGCGCCCCCGCACCCAAAATTACCAAAGTATTCCCTTTTTCTACCCATTCGCGCTCTTGACCATTCAATGCTGTCTCCCTTGGATAGGCGCTTACCTGTAGAAAGGTAACTGGGCTATTTTCTGGCTGAATATCACTAAAAGGTTTTTGCCAACGCTTGATAGAAATTCCCTGCTGTTGCATAAAAGCATACCAAGCACCATACCCATCAGAGGCGCGGTTATAAGTAGAGCCAGTGCTAATTTTTGTATTATTGGGAGCCACTAACAAAGTAAGCAAAACGATCGCAACTAGTGCGATCGCTCCCATCCAAGCAAGGCGATTTGAACGTTTCATCTTCGACTTTCACAATCATCACTTTGTTTCTGTATCACAAGTGTTAATACTTACTTATTTTTCCGGGAAAGTCAAAAATATCATTACTTTTCTTAAACCTGTATTAAAACACTTGTAGTAATAAAAAATACAAGCTATTTAAATAAAAATACTTTTATTTGGAAGTCGTAAAAAACCCCACCTCTTTTACCGGGTGGGGTTAGTATACTGACTAAGGCTATTTAAACTCACATAGTATCATTCAAATTGCACAAGCGATCGCCCCGATACAACAATAAAACCGACAGAATCAAGCCTAATCTGGGGCTGGCGAATCCCTTCTAGAATGGCTGCATTTAAAGCAGTTTCTATCTTCAATTCTTCTGCAAGAGCATTATCCCAACTTTGTTGGTTCAAACGCAGGCGAAATTGCTCTACTCTATTGGCTAATTTCTTTTCGGCGACTTTAGCACAACTTTGGCACAAGTCAATAAAATCGGGACGATTTGAAAGTAATTCCGCAGAAGTGTTACGTACTTGATAGCAGAAATTTTGCCATTTACTAGGGTCAACAAAATCGTCAATAATTCCTAAGCGCTCTTTTGCCAGATTGTAATCTCGTCCTTGATTATTGTTTTTATCTTTATATGAACGTTGCAGAATACTTAAGAGAGCTTTATCTTCAACAACGCGGATTGGCTCATTGCGACCATCAACATAGATAGTTTCTATAATTGGCGGAAATAGAGCATCAACACGTCGTTGCAAGTTTTTGAATTGAGAACTATCGAGTTTGTTATCTAGTAAAACTTGCTTGGCAATTCTTAAATTTGCCTCGACTACATAATTGCATTGGAAACCGAACCATTCTTTCCCTTCTTTTGCATCCCAAGATGAATCAGTGCGCCACATTGCAAAGGCTTCACCTCGGTCATCCCAGTTTATATAGTTCCAGAGTGCTTCGACAAATCCTTCCCCAACTCGAAAGAGTTTAATACCAGGATTCTGGTTTGCCACCCTGCGATTATAAGTACCAAATTGGTCTAGGTAACTATCAGCAAAACGGTTTTTTAACTCATTTATGGGAACTAATGTCCGCGTTGAGGGTTGATAACGTCGCATCTCTGATGAGTCGGGGTTATTGAGTCCTCTAAATCCCAGTGCCTCACAAATCCAACCTTCAATTGCTCGTTTCATTTCTAGATGACAAGCATCATAATTATCGAGGTCTTGAAAATACTCGGTGGCAATTTCATCGTTAGCGTCAATTTCATCTAGAGCATTTTGTTCGCTAATTTTTGCAATTTCGGCTTCAATTTGCTCTTGAATTGGTGAAATCATCTCTAACAATCCAGCAGCACTTGATTGAAACAAAGCTGTTTCTAATTCTGCAAGTTTATCATCTACATAAAACTGTAAACTCGCAATTGATTGCTGGAAAATACCAAATCCATCTTTTAATACTTGATACCAAGCATTGTGAGGGCTATCTTCCAAATAAGGGCCAATCAAGACACAAGATTGGACTCCAATTTTGCTGCCAATGCGGTCAAGTCTGCCAAGTCTTTGCTCTAGTTGATTAGGCGACCAAGGAAGGTCAAAATGAATTAACCAATCGGCAAATTGGAGATTAAGCCCTTCTTCTCCTGAGCGATCGCATACTAGAATAAAGCAGTTTGGGTTATTCCTAAACTTATTTAAGCCTTCCTCAACTTTGTCTGGTGATTCTCCAAATTGATGTTTGGCGATTGTCTCTGCACCAAAGGTATCAGACAAATACCGGACTATTTCGCCACAACTTTGGGCAAAACTGGTGAATACAATAAATTTGGGCAGAATATCGCCAGTAATTGGCCTCTTGATTCTCTGCTGTATTCTCGTGATGAATTCCTTTTGATTCTTCCGAACGTTTGCGGGAATTTTGAAGTATGTACCTAGCTGATTCAGCAGTACAGTTTTCAAATTTTCCGTCCGTCCTCCGTCTTCTTGGGGTTGACGAATAATTTTAAGGAAGGATTGCAGAATCTCTTCTTCCCCTGAGAATTTGGGGGTTGTAGTTAATAGGCGAATATCATCTTCTTTAAACTCCTGGATGAGTTTAGCATGAGGCTTACCAGTTAAGCGGGCGGTAATTACCTGCTCTAAAATGCCTAACCAAGTACCAGCCGCTAGAAATAACAGCAGAAAAATTCGCTGATATGGCTTTTCAGCAGGAGCAACACTCCGCCATTGATTCAGCAGTTCGTGGATATCAGGCGATCGCTCGTCTAAATCGTACTCTTCTTTGGGTGTAAAATTGCGGTCAAATATCACATCTTCCACTGCCGCGCGACGGTTGCGAAGCATTCGGCGGTGTAGTCGATAGATATCGCTGACGTGAGTACGAATCCCTTGGACGATTTGATCTTGCTCTGGAGAATTTGTTTGTAAACAATTTTCTAAATCATCCGCCAGCTTCAAGAAATACTCATCCTCAGCTAACAGGTTTCGTAGTTGCTGTAAGTTGCTTTTGAGAACAACGGGTTCAGCATCTTCTTTGAAAGAAAGCAGAAGTCTACCAATTTCCTGACGGCTTTCAACTTTGGCGCGAAAACCTGCTAAATCACCAATTTTATAGGTTGCTGGGTCGAGCAAGTGCAACATTGCCAAGAAATCTTGCTCATGATTGAGAACAGGAGTGGCGGATAATAAAAGTAAGCGATCGCTTTTATGAGCCAGTTCTTTACAAGTCTGAAAACGCTGGCGCACTGTTGCATCCTTGGAAGTCGCCATTGCTGCAATATGATGAGCTTCATCTAAAATTAAGCAGCCTATTCTCGCCTTCAGGTTGATTTTATGGATATCTTCAACCGCCAGCACCGCTACCCGTTTGCCAAAATGGGAAATGTAAAATTTGTTTTCTAACTCAGTCCGCCATTGTTTGAGCAAGTATTGCGGAACTAATACCACCGCACCCCTTTTCGGTTCATCTAAGAGGAATTGACGCAGAATTGCACCCGCTTCGATGGTTTTTCCGAGTCCCACCTCGTCTGCTAGCAAGTAGCGTTGAATTGGGTCTTCCAGTACCCGCCGCACTACTTCAACCTGGTGAGGATAAAGATTAATATTTGCCGAAATCAGTCCTGTCATCCCGCGACTGACAGCACGTTGCTTAATCAAGGATTTGACGAAAGCCAATCTTTTGTCGTGGAAGTAAGGCGTTTCGTGACCCTTCATCGCTAGAGTTTCGATGGGGTCTGTATTTGGGAGATTACAACGAACGTAAATGTCTTCTTCAGTAGCGATCGCAGTTTTCTTATCTGGTAAATCAATTTGATACATTTCTGTATCTTCATCCCAAATGAAAACTCTCCCAACTATCCATTTATCCTGAGTTTGGTACTTAATATAGCATCGAGCCTGTGGTTCAAGCCTGACCTCAGAGAGCGAACTTAAAGGTAAAGTTTTTTGAAGACGTTGCCCTATAGAGCAAAAATACTCAACGTTTGCATTGGTATCAGATATTTCCGTAACTTTGCCGATACCCAAAGAGTTATTCTGGGACTGTACCAATAAACCGAGCTTAATCATAGATCCAGTCCCCTGAACACACTAAAAGAACTTTCCAGACTAGTTTGTTCACCTAATATCTGGAAATTTTGTCGATCAACATTATAGATAATAAACTGGCATTTCTGTTTTTCGTTTTAGCGATGTCTATGCCTACACTCCACCACCAGTTCGTAAAATCAGCCCAAAGGTTGATTTGCGTTGTAATATAATCCTTTGTAAAGCTATCAGGGCGTATTATCATTAAAAGATGGCGTAAATAATTAAAGGTTTGTAGCAAATCCTGAAACCCTCACTACAAATTAATTTCAATATTTTTTACATTATTTAATATAGTTTAGATTATTCTCACCGACTTACTTGTTGCCAAATTAATTGGTACCGAATTAATGAAATACTGTACTTAGTTGGTGATGTGGCGCAATAGATTCACACTTTGCCTTGATAACACCAGGGTACAATTAAGATGATGTAGTTTTATTTAGTATGAAGAAAATTCGAGACAACACAATTAAGTTAAACCAATATTTAAAGTTGATGGGTATAGTGCCAACTGGAGGACAAGCCAAGCTAATGATTCAAGGTGGCGATGTCCAAGTAAACGGTATGCTGGAAACCCGACGAGGGCGGCGACTAGTACCGGGTGATAAAGTGACAATAGAAGGAAAAACTTTAGAGGTGAATTTGGATAACAATGAAGACCTAAATGTAGTAATAGATTTTCCCGAACAAACCGAGTAAAAATTTTTATCCCAAATTGAAAAGTTCCTTTTTTGCCTTGTGAGCGATGCTGCAAATTTCCAATAAAGTTATAATCCCCCAGAGTGATATTGAAATTAGTGCGATTCGTTCGCAAGGAGCAGGAGGCCAGAATGTAAATAAGGTTTCCACAGCGATTCACTTACGCTTCGATATTGTCGCTTCATCATTACCAGATTATTATAAAGAACAGCTTTTAAAGCTGAACGATCGACGCATTACCCAAGAAGGAGTTGTTGTCATTAAAGCGCAGGAACACCGAAGTCAAGAAAACAATCGGGAATCAGCTTTGACACGACTTCAAGAACTCATTCAAAGTGCAGTTGTCGTGACGATAAAACGCAAACCCACGAAACCAACTCGCAGTTCTCAAAGAAAGCGGCTTGACTACAAAACTAAGCGCGGACAGGTTAAGTCTAACAGAGGGCAGGTGACAGAATTTTAGATTTTAGCTAGCTTTAAAAATCTGTTCAGCAGTTAAATTTAACTCTGGGAAAGTAGGCGAGACGATGGGATCGCTACCTCTAAATTGAGTAACTTGGTACTCACCATCGATTAATTGATAAATGGATATAGTAGGCAGTTTAGGATTGCCAATAAACTTTCTAGCGCCTATAGCCGCGTAATCTATAATCCAATATTCAGGAATACCTATAGCTTCATAATCAGCTAATTTTTTGTAGTAATCATCCCGCCAATTACTACTAACAACTTCAATAACTAATGGAATAGATGCCGCTTGAGATACAGTCGATTCCTTTTTCCATAAAGGCTCATTCACTAAATTTGGCCGATTGATTATTAATATGTCTGGTGAATAAGCTGATTCACCTTCAAGTGGTTTTACTAATACAGTTTTTGGAATGTAATAAAGTAAATTTAGACGCTTAATATCAGCAGATATTTCTAGCGCCAAAAAACCGACAACATCTTCATGGTCGCCCGTTGGTTGTGCCATTTCAACAATCACGCCATCATGTAATTCGTATCTTCTGCCCTCGGGCCGCCATGCTGCAAAATCTTCAAAAGTTACTAGTTTACGTAAAGCTTGAATCATAATTTATTGTCCCCCTAAGTAAGTTGCTAGAAATCAACAAAATTATGTTATGAGGCTTAAAGTCCTTACCAATGACAAAGCAGAGTCCTTGCCAGTTAGCTTGAGGTATCAATCAGCATTGGCAAAACCAAAAGCAAGGATATCTGGGAGCTATTAGAGATTTGGCTAGTTTGGCTAAAGAACCTGTGGTAATTACCTCAGATAAACTGACCTTAGAGATTACGAACTATCTTAAACCGTTCTTGCGCCGCCTGAAACGCTTCTTGCATCACTAACTGAATTCTTTGGGGATCGGGTTTCTTACCTCCCATTAAATCACCAAAATAAACGCAGGCTGCTTCCCCTAGTGCCCAGGTGTAAGCGGCTGCCCAAGACGCTGCGATCGCACTCCCAAAACCTGGTATAAATTTAATTAATTCTCGTGCAATTGCCTGTGCTAAGAAACCACCTGCGATCGCACTAACAACACCCCCCGCCTGTGATGGTGTAATTGTCTGTCCATATAATTTACCCAACAGACCCACCATTGATACTTGCAAGGCAGTTAGTACAGGCATTGTGGCAAAAGGCAGAGGTACAGCCGCGAGGGTGGCAGACATAATCGCAAATGGCAAAATATAACGGCGTGCTGCATCTCGGTAAAGGTTGCCAAGTTGCTTTCCGGCTTCTTCTCGATCTAATAGCTGATAAATCGCCTGTGCTTCTGCTTGTGGGAGTAGTTCTGCTAAAGAATCTCGCAGTGCTTCTAAGCCATAAAATACCGGATCGTAGCCATCTTCTTCTAGGGTAAAGTCAATTAGTACAGAGCGGTCAGTTATCCCGGCGAAGGCTTGCTGCATTGCCGCAAATGCGCGGTTGACTTCTTGATAATCTGGTGGATAGGCAGGATGATCGACAATATCAGCAGGATAAACCTCATGCAAGCAAGTAACTACTAGCAGACAGGGAATATTTGGATACTGCTGGCGTAACTTTTGAGCAATTTGTCGGAGTGTGTCAGTTGCAAAATCATTGATTTTGACCGTCAACAGGAGGATTCTGGCAGAAGCAGTTTCCTTTTGTAAATCGCCAACTAACTCCTGAATGATTGTTTGAGTATCTTGGTTGACATCACCTAGTCCCACCGTGTCAGTAAAAACTAGTAACGGCAGGTCATTGGAAGGATAGGCATAGCGTTGCGTGTGTTGCGTGTGCGGACGAAAACCCTGACCAATAATCTCAGCCGAAACTCCTGTCAATCCCCGCACAATTGAACTTTTCCCGGCTTGGGGTTTACCAATTAGCAATGCTTCTGTGGTTGGCAATTCGGCTCGAATTTTCTCTAAAATCTCTGCAACCTGAGTTTCACTGACGCTAAACCATTCAACAACCGTTTGTGCCAGTTGTTCTACGGGTAGGAGTTTGGTTAAACGTGTTGTTGCTGTGTTCCAGACACCACCAATGCGGTTTGTCCAAGAATTATCGACCGACTTGGTAGTTGCTTTATCGGTCGGTTCACTCAATTGCTGAGAATCAG
Organism: Nostoc sp. FACHB-133; assembly: GCF_014698055.1. Classification (NCBI taxonomy): domain Bacteria; kingdom Bacillati; phylum Cyanobacteriota; class Cyanophyceae; order Nostocales; family Nostocaceae; genus Nostoc; species Nostoc sp. FACHB-133. The sequence goes on along the minus strand of NZ_JACJSH010000022.1, from coordinate 34,135 downwards.
TTGTTGGTGAGTCAGCATCACGTTGCTCAATCATTTCTATTCAAACGTAGAAGACCCTTTTACTAATCTTATAGCGATTCTCAAAGTGATAACTAGTACCGTTAGTAGTGTTATATAGCGGTTCTCGAATGGAAGCAATACACGCTTTGGGCACAGTAATCCTTGTTTTATTGGTAACAATGCGATTGTTTCGGCTGACAATGCCATTGTTTTGACTAACAATGCGATTGTTTTGACTGACAATACTATTGTTTTGACCGAAAATGCGATTGTTTCGGCTGACAATGCGATTGTTTTGACTGACAATGCTATTGTTTCGAATTGCATTGTTAATGAGTCCTTGAGATACTATGCGCCCAAAGAACTAATCCTTAACAAAAAAGTTTTTTTCGCCCACAAAACACTCGGTATGTACCAATGACCAATGACCAATAGACAGACATCTTGCAAAAGTAACTTTTGCAAGATGTCGGGGAAAGGTTAAAGGGTAAAGGGAAAGGGGAAATTTTATTCCTTTCCCCTTTTCCCTTTACCCCTTCCCCCACAAATGCCAAGAAGTTTAATGACTACTCAATCAAATCAACGATCGCTTTCACCAATACATCTGGATCTACTGGTTTAGAAATATGCATTTGAAATCCGGCTGCTAGTGCTTGCTGCTGATTCATTTCGCCTGCATAAGCTGTCAGGGCGATCGCTGGTACGCTTCCTCCTTCTTGCGGCGATCGCGATCGCACTTCCTGCATCAGCATATAACCGTCTGTCTTTGGCATTCCAATATCACTAATTAAAACATCTGGTATCGACTCAGATAGCGCTTTTAATGCTTCCTGTGCTGAGGATACAGCGGTTACTTGTACACCGTAGTCTTGCAAAATGAAGCTCACTAAGTCGCGGATATCTGGTTCATCGTCCACCACTAAAACTTGAGTGTCTGAAAGGAGTGAGGATTCAGGCTGAGAATCTAAAGACTCATTCTCTTCCCGCCGAACTTGTTCACTTCTCACCAAAAGCGGTAGTTCAACAGTGAAGGTTGCACCCAATCCTTCTCCAGGACTTTCGGCTTGAACTTTTCCCCCGTGCATTTCTACAACCTTACGCACGATCGCTAATCCTAAACCTAGTCCGCCAAATGTGCGTGTAGTTGTGCCATCAGCTTGGCGAAAGTAATCAAACACGAATGGTAAAAAGTCTGGGTTAATTCCCTTACCTGTATCGCTGACTTGAATTTGAATCTGATTACTAGCTTCCATGAGTCGAATTCCTACTCGTCCTCCGGTTGGTGTAAATTTTACCGCATTAGAAAGTAGATTCCACACAACTTGCTGGAGCCGATTTGGATCGCCCATAACTTGTCCTAAACTGGCATCAAATATGGTCTGAATTTCAATTGATTTAGCTTCTGCTGCTAGCCGTACCGTTTCTAGTGCTGCTTCAACTACCATTACCAAGTTCACTGGACAGATATTTAAGTTTAATTTTCCTTGGAGAATGCGAGACACATCCAACAAATCTTCAATTAACTGGGTTTGTAACTTGGCGTTGCGTTCAATGGTTTCCAAGGCGCGGTTAGTGGTTTGTTCATCAAACTTGCGAGTCCGTAACATTTTCGACCATCCCAGAATAGGGTTGAGTGGGGTTCGCAGTTCATGAGAGAGAACTGCCAGAAACTCATCTTTAATTTGGTTGGCGATCTCTGCTTCTTGGCGTGCTGTTCTTTCGCATTGGAGGAGGCGATCGCATTCTTTTTCAGCCAACTTGCGATCGGTAATATCTAGTACAAAAGCAACACCATGTTCTTGGGAGTCATTTAGCAAGGCTATCCCTAAAACAATTGGGACTCGCTTACCATTGCGGTGGATGTACTCTTTCTCGTAAATTTTGGAAACTCCAGTGGTTTGCACCTCTAAAATGGCGCGATCGTCTAAATACTTGTATTCAATAGGAGTGAGTTCTCGCCAATTAACTTTACCTGAAAGAGTAAACTCCTCGTGAGTGTAGCCAGCTAGTTGAAGAAAGGCATCATTGGCATCAATAACGAAGCCATCGACATTCCAAAAAGCAACCCCGATTAGGTTAGACTCAAACAAACGCCGAAATCGAGCTTCACTTTCGCGTAATGATTTTTCTGCCCGTTTGTGTTCGGTAATATCACGAGAAACAGTAATTACGCCTTCAATACTTTGCTTTAAATTCCGTAATGGTGTCAGAATGTATTCATAATAATGCACTCCATTAGCACTTACATATTTGCACTCATCCTTGATGGGCTGCCCATTTTTAATCACAGCTTTTAGTTGATTGTCTACCTGTTCTACAAGCTCTGTGGGTAAATCCAGGTCTTGCAAAGTCTTTCCGACAAGATCCTGGGGTTTAAAACCTAATATAGTAGCTGCATCACGACTAACATACTGATAGCAACCTCTGCGATTAAAGATATAAATGTGATCTACTGAAGCGGTGAGGATGGCATTTAAAACATTTGCCTGTTCTTGGACTTGTGTGGTTAGTTCACGAGTGCTTTCTTCAGCCTGTTTGCACACAGTAGTTTCCATACAAACGCCGATCATTCGCACCGCTTGTCCTTGCTCATCATAGATAAATTTTCCCTTGGCAGAAATCCAATGTACACTTTGGTCTGAGCGAATTATCCGAAATTCATCGTTGTAGTCAGTTTTTTGTGCCAAAGCGTAGCTGATCCGTTGCATTACAGATTGCTTATCTTCAGGATAAACGCACTTTTGAAATGTTTCATAAGGCCCATCAAAATTACTTGGAAGTAGACCAAAAAGCAGTTCATAATTTTCAGACCAGATGACTTGGTTGGTTAAAATATTCCAATCCCATAAGCCCATCTGAGAAACATCTAGAGCCAGTCTCAGCCGTTCTTCACTATCTTTCAGGATTACTTCTAACTGCTGTCGCTGTGCAATTTCTTGTTGGAGTTCCTGTAAAGTCACTGCCACATCTGTTGTCAGATTAAAGCCTGTAGACTTCTCCTGCTCCAGATGGCATTCAATCTCATATTCTAAAACTGAAATATGCGAACTTTGTGCCGATGTTGCCAGTTTTCTTAATTGCTCTTCTAGTGCTACTTGCCTTTGCTGATAAAATATTTCTGCTTGCTCTAACTCAGCTACACGCTGCCGTAAAACTGCTAATTCATCAGTAAGGTTAGAATTAATTTTATCAATATTTGGCATTTTAATAAACCGCTAACAACTAAAAATAACACCGACTTGAAGAGTAGGCATACCCTAGTTTTAGCAGTATGAATTTTTAAGCGAAAAAATGCAATCCATCAAAAGGCACATAAGAGTTTTAACCAAAAGATATCCTCTGGTATTTAAGAACCATGTCTAAAGATTAAGACAAATCAATTATTTCTTCAATCGTATGAAAGCTGCACCAATAAATAATCCCACAACCTGCCCCCAGAAGACAACACCCGATTGATTTACGCCAATGGGGGGAATATTTAAACTGCCGATACCATAAAATAACTGTTGCACAAACCACCAAAATATATAGACAAAGGCGGGAAGTTCGATAGGAAGATACACAATAATTAACGGTAAAATGGTGTCAATTTTAGCTTTAGGAAACTTCATAATGTATGCCCCTAAAATAGCTGCGATCGCGCCATTGCCCCCAATTAATGGTACTGTCAAACTCGGTGCAGCTAGAATTTGTACGACCCCTGTTAAGATGCCAGCCGCCAGATAAAATCCAAGATAGCGTCTGTGTCCCAAGATATTTTCTACAGTTTTACCAAAAACCCACAGAAATAGTAGATTTCCCAATATCTGGCTAAAACTACCGTGCAGAAATATTCCAAAAAGTAGTGAAAATACCCGCCAAATTACAATTATCCAAGCAGCAGAGTTGTTGTTAAAGAATACATTTGTAATTGCCCCACTAATCTGCGCTGGAATCACACCCCAACTATTGACAAAATAGCCCAATGTATCAATAAATTCTAGTTGGATTTCCCATAAAAATACGGCAATATTAATGCCAATTAGCCAATAATTAATAATCGGCTTATTCCAACAACGAATATTATCACTAATAGGAATCATACTAATTCATAATTAAGAAACACCAAATATTCTTATCTGCTCCTCTGTTCCCCATTCCCTATTCCCCATTCCCCCTATAACCCTTAACGTGTGGCAAGATTGAAATCAGATCGCATCGCACTTAAGTAGGCAAACGAGATGCTAGGAAACACACTTGTTGGAAGATACCAAATTATTAGTAACTTGGGAGGAGGGGGTTTTGGTGAAACCTTTGTTGCTTATGATACTCAATTACCCGGTTCACCTCAATGTGTGGTCAAAAAACTCAAACCCCAGGCAAACGATCCGGTAACTTTAGAGACGGCTAGGCGTTTATTTGATACAGAAGCACAAGTTCTGTATAAATTAGGAACTCACGATCGCATTCCCCAACTTTTAGCTTATTTTGAGGAAAATGCCGAATTTTATCTAGTACAGGAATTGATCGAAGGTCATGACCTGAGTCAAGAATTAATACCAGGTAAAACCCTTAGCCAAGAGCAAGTAATTTCGCTTTTACAAGAACTTTTGACAATTCTAGAATTTGTCCATCAACAGAATGTAATTCACCGTGATGTCAATCCCCGAAATATCCTCAGACGACACCCGGATGGCAAATTAATCTTAATTGATTTTGGTGCGGTTAAACAAATTACTACCCAAGTAATTACTCCCGAAGGTTCAACTAAAGGTACTGTTGCCATAGGTACGCCTGGATATATTCCTGGAGAACAAGCTCATGGTACGCCAAAATTAAGCAGTGATATTTATGCTACGGGAATCATTGCTATTCAAGCTCTCACTGGATTATTACCAGAGGAAATAGTAAAAGATGCTGAGACTAATGAAATTATCTGGCGCGATAAAGCCACAGTAACGCAAGAATTTGCTCAATTCTTAGATAAAATGGTGTGCTACGACTTTCGACAACGCTATCCTTCGGCTACAGTAGCATTAAAAGCGCTGAAAGAGTTAACACTACCGCCGGCTGAAACAATAGCGTTAACTCCTATTTCTCTTCCCAAAAATCTAACTAAACCACAACCGAGAAAAGGGATTTTAGGTAAAGTTTTACTAACAATATTTTTAGTGGGGATAAGTGGAGTAGCATCAATATTTATTTTGAATCACATTAATTCAAATAACGCTATAGAATTATCCAAGGAAGGAAATACACTTTTTGATTTGCAACGCTATCAAGACGCATTAGAAGTATATGAAAAAGCCGTTAATATTAGACCAGATTATGCTCAAGGATGGAATGGCCAAGGCAAAACGCTGTATAAATTAAAAAAATCTAAAGAAGCATTAGCTGCGTATGATAGAGCAATCCAAATTAAGCCAGATTATTTTGAAGCTTGGAGTGGACGCGGCTTTGTATTGGCAAGTCTACAGCGATATCAAGAAGCGATCGCATCTTTTGACAAAGCCTTACAGTTAAATAATGAAAGCTCAGAAGTCTGGAATGCTAAGGGTGAAGCTTTTAGTAGCTTAAAGCAATATGACCAAGCAATTAAAGCTTATGAAAAAGCGATTGAATTAAAATCAGATAATTATGAAGCTTGGTACAAGAAAGGATTAGCTTTACAGAACTCTAACCGATATGAAGAATCGATCGCAGCATACCAAAAAGTCGTTGATTTAAAACCAGACTATGAGCAAGCTTGGTATAATTTAGGGAATGCATTAGTCAATTTGCAACGCTACCAAGATGCATTTACAGCTTATGATAAGGCTGTACAGTACAAGTCAAATTATTATCAAGCCTGGTTTTCAAGAGGGAATACCCTACTCAACTTACGACGTTATCCAGAAGCAATTGAATCTTTTAATCAAGTCATTAAATACAATCCTAGTAACTATCAAGCATGGTATAACTTGGGCTGGTCGCTGCATCAAAACCAACGCTATGAAGAAGCAATAAAATCTTATAATAAAGCCGCAACACTTAAGTCAAAAGATTATCAACTCTGGTACAATCTGGGAAATTCACAATACATTCTGCAAAAATATGAAGATGCACTAGCATCTTATAATAAGGCCGTTCGTTATAAACCAGACCATTCTGAAAGCTGGTATAGCAGAGGCAATGCTCTACTAAATTTGAAACGCTATCAAGATGCGATCGCGTCTTACGATCAAGCAATAAAATACAAGCCTAATTACCAACAAGCTATAGATGGCCGCAATCAAGCCCAGATTAAACTGCAAGGCGAGAAACCAAAGCCTATAATTGTGCCAGTTATCCCAGTTCCTAATCCTATTAATCCACCGCAGACAACGCCCTAATATACTAAACAATTCGTAATTAATAATTACGAATTGTTAACAACACTTAATTAGAAGCAATAGTTGGAATTTTAGTTGATTGTAAAGAATATTTTGAGATAAAAACTTATAATTCATGGCATTCCTATAAATTTCTGGTTTATTTTACCAAAAGCTGTGAGCATCGGTAATTTCTGGGGAAATCTAAACATAACCGAGAATTTTTTCTTACCGAATTATGTAATTAAGGAGCTAACCCTTGATACAACAAAACTCCAGCCTATCGGCATCTGACAGAGAAAATCATCCGTCGCGCAATTTATTGATTCGATTTATTCTTGGTGGCACTACCCTTATATTTAGTATTTCTGCCTATTTCAGCTATCAAGCCACTAGAAATCTGATGCTCAAAGATTTGAGACATAGCGCTTTTTTAGAGGTACAGAGAGGGGATAGTGAAATTGAAGAGTGGTTACATCTTCGCCAAGCGGAGGTACAAACCCTGGCGAATACTTTAACTGTCCGCTCCTTAAACTGGTCTGTAGCAGAACCCTATTTAAAGTCAGAAGTCAAGCGGATCAATGAATTTTTCTTTTTCCAAATAGTCAACCCAGATGGTTCATTTTCCAATACAAAAGTTGGTCGAACAAATAAAAATATTCAGGATAGAGACTACTTTCAAAAAGCAATTGCAGGAAAGAGCAACATTTCTGACCCTTTCATCAGCCGTTCTACAGGAATTCCTTTAATAGCGATCGCCACCCCGATCTCGTCAAATTCTGCTAGCAGTAGTTCACCGATTGGAGTCTTCCAAGGCAATGTGAGAGTCGATCACATTGCAGAGGTTGTTAATTCCCTGCAATACGGCACGAACAGCTATACTTTTGCTCTCAATTCCCAAGGACAAGCGATTGTCCATCCTAACTCGGCGTTAATGTCAACCGTAGAAAAACCAGCACTCAGGCTGTTGAAAATTGGCGATCGCAATTTAAATGCGATCGCTCAGAGGATGGTAAACAAACAACAGGGAATTGAGTTAATGGAAATTGACGGCACTAAACAGTATGTAGCTTATCTGCCGTTGCAAGCTGCTAATTGGTCTGTAGCTTTGGTGATTCCCCGCCAAAATATTGAATCTCAATTGCAATTCCTCGATTTGATTGCCTTAATTGTCGGTGGACTGACACTCACCATGATTACTGTCTTGTGGCAAGTCCAAGCATTTGAACAACGTGAACTGAAAAAATCTAAAGCTGCGGCTGATACAGCCAACTATGCTAAAAGCGAATTTTTAGCAAACATGAGTCATGAACTGCGAACACCTTTAAATGGCATTCTCGGTTGTGCCCAAATTTTACTGCGTTCCCCAGCTTTACCTAAGCAAGAGCAATATCACGTCAATATTATTGAACAATGTGGCTCTCATCTGCTGACTTTAATTAATGACATTTTGGATCTCTCCAAAATTGAAGCAAAAAAGTTAGAACTGCATCCTTATTATGTGCATTTCCCCTCCTTTCTTCAAGGAATTGTCGAAATATGCCACATTCGGGCAAAACAAAAGGGCATTTCGTTTATCTATAAACCTGCGATCAATTTGCCTACAGGGGTTTATGTCGATGTCAAAAGATTACGTCAGGCACTATTGAATCTGCTGGGAAATGCCATCAAATTTACAGATGAAGGTCAGGTTACTTTCAATATTGAAGTAATCGATCAACCTCCCAATGATGGGCAGATAATAAAACATCGCCTTCGCTTTACTGTAGAAGACACAGGAATTGGGATAACTCCCGCAGAATTGAGCCAGATTTTCTTACCATTTGAACAAGTCGGTGAGAAAAAGCGCCAAGCTGAAGGTACAGGGCTGGGTTTAGCTATTACTCGGCAGTTGGTACAAATGATGGGTAGCGATATCCATGTTCAGAGTCAGATTGGTAAGGGGAGTAGCTTTTCGTTTGAGTTAGAGATACCCGAAGCGACTGACTGGGTACAATCTGCGATGACTGCCTCAGAGAAACAAATCATTGGCTTTGAGGGTGGCCCCTACACCATCCTGATGGTTGACGATCGCTGGGAGAATCGCACAGTGATTACAAACTTACTGCAACCACTGGGTTTTAATGTGGTTGAAGCCAGTAACGGTAAAGAAGGTTTAGAAAAAGCGATCGCCCTCAAGCCAAACTTAATCATCACAGATTTGCTGATGCCAGAAATGGATGGGTTTGAATTAATTAAACACCTGCGTCACACTTCAGAAATTCAGGATGTATTAATTATCGTTTCTTCCGCTAGTGTCTTTGAAGCCGACCAAAATCGCAGTCTGCAAGCTGGAGGTAATGCTTTCTTGAGCAAACCCATACAAGTAGATAAATTATTGCATCAACTAGAACAATACTTAAATTTGGTATGGATTTACAAGCAATCTCAGCCTGATGGAGAAAAAGCCAAAGATGGAAAGACAGCAACTGCTCAATTAATCCTTCCTTCCCCCCAGGTGTTGCAAGAACTAGTCACTTTAGCCAGTAGAGGTAACTTTAATGCCATTCTCAAGTGGGCCGATCAACTAGAAGAAACAGATACAACTTTTGCACCATTTGCTAACGAACTACGGCAATTAGCAAGGCAATTTGATGAAGATTTAATTATAAATTTTTTGACTAAATATGCGGTAGAAACAGTATAAAAACTATTATTGAAAACCAAAATAATTCTATCAATTATGCCCCTTCTAGGGGAATTGTTTTAGTTGTTGACGATAACCCTGCCAATTTACAAGTTTTATCCAGCTTTCTGGATCAGTCTAGCTTTGAAGTTTGGGCAGCCCGCAGTGGAGAGAAAGCCCTTCAGCGATTAGAAAATGATGATTTACCTGATTTAATCTTGCTGGATGTAATGATGCCGGGTATAGATGGTTTTGAAACCTGTAAACAGCTAAAAAGCAATCCTCGTGTCCAAGATATTCCAGTCATTTTTATGACAGCCCTTTCAGAAACGGCTGATAAAGTCAAAGGTTTGCAATTGGGAGCCGTAGACTACATTACAAAACCTTTTCAGTATGAAGAAGTATTAGTGCGGATTGAAAATCACCTCAAACTGAGAAATTTGACAAAAACCTTGATTGCTAAAAACGCCGAATTACAGCAGACTCAAACTCAACTTATTCAAGCAGAAAAGGTAGCAGCTTTAGGTCAACTAACAGCAGGAATTGCTCATGAAGTTAATAATCCCATTAATTTTATAGCTGGCAACTTACAATTTGTTGAAAAGTATATACAAGAAGTAGTTAGTTTATTGCATCTCTATCAAAAATATCTTCCCGATCCACCAGATGAACTTCAAAGCGCCATTAAAAAAAGCGATCTTGAATTTTTATTAGATGATTTATCTAAAATTATTCAATCTATGCAACTTGGTACAGATCGCGTTACAGAAATTGTGTCATATTTAAATAACTTCTCGCGTCACAGAGAAGCTGGTAAAAAACTAGCTAACTTGCATGAAGGGTTAGAAAGCACATTACTCATTCTCGGACATCGGTTTAAGCGAAATACTCATTACCCAGCTATCAAATTAGTTAAAGAATATGGGGATTTGCCACTTGTTGAGTGTTTTCCTGGCGAGATCAATCAAGTTTTTATGAACTTAATTTGTAATGCAATCGATGCCATTGAAGAAGCAAATAAAAATAAAGATATTGATACATTTTATCAAAATCCTGGGATAATTAAAATTAGAACTGAGGCAATTGGAGAGCATGTTATTTTAAGAGTTTCTGACAATGGCCCAGGTATAAGCAATGCAGATAAAACAAAAATCTTCGATGCTTTTTACACAACAAAACCTGTCGGTAAAGGAACAGGGCTTGGTCTATCTATTGCTTACCAAATTGTGGTTAATAACCATCATGGCAAGCTTACATACGATTCCAAACCAGGTGAAGGTATAGAGTTTATCATTGAACTACCCATTCGATAAATGAGAATTGTAGACTAAATAAAAGCAACCATCACTTCTTTATGTACCAATACGGTTTAGTTAAGGATTTTTGTTAATGATTTTAGACTTGTAGAGATGCGTTAGCGTAGCGGGGTAAAGCCCAGCCCAGTACAATTTCGCATCTCTACTTAAAATTGCTCTATGTAACAAATACATTTATCTAAAAATTACTGTAACTATCGAATATTCACTTCTTGCAAATAATTTACTTGCTGAAGATATTCAATGTTAGTATCTGAATTTTTAGAGACAAATGAATTTGTTCTTTTTGCAGAAGCTATCTTTTGATTGCTAGTCTGCACGCGTTGCTTTTGAGTATACTCATTCAATTTAACTTGAGCTTGAGCATAAACCAGAGCATCTTGGGGAATATTTCGGAGAAATTTCACAGCCCGATCAAAATCACCGATAGATGCTTTTTTGTAAGCGTTCTGTAAAAAATAAGCTGCTCTGATTTGGCGCTTTCGATTGTACTCAGCCAGCTTTTCTTGAACTAAAGCCCCCGCACGACTTTCTTTAGGAATTTCCCGCAGATATTGTAATGCAGTAGAAAAATCTCTGATCTCGGCACTTTCGTAAGCTTTTGCTAATAAATCTTGTGTCTGTGCTTCAATGTTAACGTATGCTTGATGAACTAGTTTATCTGTTTTAGATTGCCAATATGAAATATTTGGAATTTGAGAAACAGCATCAAGAACATCTGACCATCGGCTCTCATGAAAAGCTATTTGAGCTATTTGGTATTGTTGTGCAGCAGCTTGCCATTGCTCTTGCCATTCTTCAATTGTGGCTTGAGCTTCTGGATAAACATTGCTGTGGGAGGGAATTGATTTAGCAAGTGCGATCGCTTCTTGCAAATCTCCAGCTTGATATTCTTTTGTTGCTTGATATAAAGTATCTGTTTCTGAGTATGCTGGTGCAGTATTAACTAAAGAATATACACCAAATCCCATCAATAAAGAATTAGCTGCTAGTCCGACTTTCATTCCTGTCAATAACGGGGATGATGTGACAGATGGAGGATTTTGAAAATCATTATCCTCAATGGCAACTTCTGCTAGAAAAAATTCAGAATCTTCCTCTAATATTTCTGGTGGCTGATCCCATATTATTTGTTTAAGTACCCGCAGTACCTCAGTCGCAGACTGGAAGCGATTTTGAGAATCGTAACGGATCATTTGGCTGAGAACAGCAGCTAGATAATCGTTAACTGGCGTGTTTTGAGAACGCCAAAAAATTTCATTAGTATGAGGATCAACTTTTAATTGTAATGGTTCTAACCCAGTTAAAGCCTGGATAGCAATCATCCCCAAAGCATAAATATCGCTGTTAGGCTGTGTTTGTCCAATAAATTGCTCTGGTGGTATGTATCCCAATGAGGTGACAGGAATCCTATAAATCGGCAATTCCGCACCTATGCCAAAATCGATAGACTGGATTGAGCCAAAGTCAATCAAAACTAACTTGCCATCGCTATTACGTCTAATCAAGTTTTCTGGTTTGATGTCACAATGGATCACGCCTTGAGAGTGAACAAATTCTAGAATACTTAAGACATCTATCAGGAATTGTACAACTTCCCTTTCACTCCACAGACACCCCCACTGTTGAGCAATGGGCAATTCCGCAGTCAGCGCATGTCCTTCAATTAGCTCTTGTACTAAATAAAACTGGCTGTTTTCTTCAAAACAGGCGATAAATTCAGGAATTTGTTGATGGCTTCCTAGAAGCTTGAGGGTTTCAGTTTCAGTTAGAAACATTAACCTCAGCATCTCCAAGTAGCCAGGTTCGAAACTGCTAACTTTTATCTGCTTAATAACACATTTAGGATTCTGGGGAAAATCTACGTCTACAGCTATGTATGTTTGTCCAAATACCCCTGCACCCAGGCTTTGGACAATTTGGTAACGCTCTTGTAATAATTTACCGATTATGTGGTTGGTCATGACCTGGTTACTCAGTAAGTCCTTATTATTTAGTTTTTCTGACATTCCCTCCTGTTTCCGGAATGCTTTAGAAATAAATCAAGAGAGTTTTGATACCTTAAATACAAGTTTAATTTTTTAAGTATTTTTGCGTAAAAAAAGATAATTTTTTATTAAAGCCAATACTTCACAACTTCTTTGCGAAGTATTGACTATGCTGCATTCTTAACAGGGAGATTAATTAACCATCTGCTGATATTCCGGTGCAGTAAGCTGATAATTGCAGTTTTTCCTTACAGCCAAGAAACTTTAGCGACCTGCTTGAAGATTATGCCAATGAGCCAGTTAAATAGCGAGAAAATGACTATTAAAAATATGATTTCACCCAGGATAATTAGTATATTCATCGTTTTGGGTAGAAGTATCAAAAAAAAAGGCTACCATATCCTCGAATTATTGAAGAATTCGGGGATATGGTAGCCCGAAATAATTAATAAAACGGACTACTAACCGAGAGAAATACAATCAACTTACTGAATTTATATCTTGTAAGATAAGAGTTTATTTAGTAAGGTAAACCGTTGGGAAACAGAGCTGCTATACGTTTTTCACGGAGTTTAACTGTCTCTAAATAGATTTCTTCAATCTTTTTCAACTCATCTTTGGAAATATTGAGTATTTTGGCTGCTTTGAGGACAATAGCCCGTTCTTTTTCGCTATATTCGCCATCAGCAGCACAAGTTTGTATGGCATCAAGAATTAAGGAACGTCTTGTTTCACTGATGACAGGATCTCCTTTAAATACTGTTTCTAAATCTTCGTCAGCTTTGTAAGCTTTGAGCTTTTCAATAACTTCAGAATCGCGGTTATAGGCAGAGGCATATCCAATCACCCAATCTCTTTCTGCATCTGCCAATGTGCCATCACCATTAGCACAAATAAGCATCGCTTTAAAGTAAGCTTCATAAGATGCGTTTAATGGAATTTCTGAAAAGCCAAACTGTTCATTGAACAACCATTTAATGCCTAAATCCGTCTCTATTTTTGCTGTATTTGTTGTCATGATTATGACCTAGGATTACTTGAATTTATTTATGTTTGTCAATTTTTATTATTACATAAATAGCTATTATGATTATTAAAAAATGTTATTTATTCTATTTTATTTATTTTAAAAAATAGCATGGCAAGCAGTAGCTTTTAAGCTTTCAAGGCTACTGTTTAATTAACTAGATTTCTAGTTTTTAAGATAAATAAAATTCTACTTTTGAGAAGATAAAAAGCTTTGGCTAGGCACATTAGGCAGTAAAGTTGGCTCGATACCTGCTTTTTCCATGATATCTAAAGCATACTCGTATTTGACTTTGTACCGTTTTTGTTTACTGTAAATAGCGTACTGGTCTTGATAGTTGGGAGGGGTAAAATTCACGGTGATCGTATTTGCCCCTGCTTGCAGTCCTTTTAATTGACCATCTTGTCCTAATAAAACATTAAGAGCGCTTACACTAGGTATCATAACTTTTGGCATCATAATTCTGGCTAAAGCCATCCAATTTAAAGTCATACTGGCGTTGCCCGGACTCATTTGAGCTAGTGGAGTACCTTTACCAGGTACAAAAGGAGATGCACTACACATCTGAATTTTCTTCTTTATGGCAAGTAGAAGGTCATTCGCCAGCATCTTTGGAGTTTGTTCAATTTCGATTTTTCCATTAGCATTTACTGCTTTTAAACCGACAATTGTTCCGCTTCCCACCTCATATCCTAAACTTAATAAATCATCGATTCTATCTAGGCGATCGGATAAACTATATCCTCTAGCCTGGTTGTGTAAATTCCAATTGCTCGTTTCAAATTTAATAATGTATTGATTTGCACCAGCTTCTTTGAGTATTGTGTAATCTTCTTTAGGTTTATCGCCAAGATTCAGAAGGATGATGACGTTATTCTCAAAAAGCTGTCTAATTTTAGGTATGGCTCTAGATACGGTTTTAGTCGTTGCTTTGATTTCACCTGCTTGAATGAATACAATGGGAATTTTCGCTTCTTTGATTTCTATAGCGGTTTCTAATATTTTTTCGCTAGAAAAATTATAACGATCTCCTAATTCTTCATTTTCAATTCTCATTGGACAATAATTACAACTCCTTTCGCAAGCATTAGTAATCTCAATCACACCTCTCAAATTTCCTTTATTTTCCAAATACTTGTGACGCACATATCTTGCTAGTTCAAAAAGCATTTGCTGATCGTTGTCTTCAAAATGAAGTATTTCTTGGAAGAGTGATTGGAAAAATTGTCTGTACTCTTGGGATTCTGTTGATTCCTTTTCTAGATATGGACTTTCAGTAATAGCATCAATTTGGATGGCTGCTAAAAGCCGCTCTTTTTCCTGTTCTGAAATATCTAGTAAAGTTTCAATCAAATTTTGCTTCATTTCATTTACCTTAAGACTATGAGTGTTCTGCTAACAAATGATTTACCAAGCCTCTTGGTGGCGGGAACGGAGACTTAGTTTTCCTGTTGTCTGTTGCCCGTTACCTATTCCGTTTCATAGACGAATAGCCTCAATCATGCTGATTGGAGGTGCTACTGGATAAATTTTTGTCAATGAGAAGCCTGCTGTTTCTAATAGGACTTGATACTCAGCTTCAGTCCGTTCACGGCCGCCATAATTCACGAGCATCTGCAAGTCGAGGAGTTTGCCAAAGAATGGTTCATTGCCTTGAGGTATAACCATTTCGACTAGCAGCAATCTGCCGTTAGGCTGCATCGCTTGGTAGCAATTTTTCAGGATGGCGATCGCTCTTTCATCATCCCAATCGTGAACAATATACCGCAGCAAGTAAGCATCTCCACCTGTGGGTACTGACTCAAAGAAGTTCCCGCCAACTAATTGACAACGATTTTGTAGTCCCAAGTCTTCTATCAAAGGCTTGGCTTGTGCAACTACATGGGGTAAATCAAATAAAATCCCCTGCATTGTCAAATTTGCTTTAAGAATCGAGGTCATTAAAGTACCATTTCCACCTCCAACCTCAATTAAGTTGTGGATGGATGAGAAGTCGTAACCAGCTGCGATCGCCGCATCTTGTTCACCAGAAATACTACTTATAGCTTGAGTGTATATTTTAGAAGCTGAAGGGTCAGTGGCTAGGTAATCAAATCTCTCCATTCCGAAGATATTTTTGAATACAGGTTTTCCGGTTTTGATACTTTCAAGTAGATGTCCCCAAGGTTGCCATTCCCAGGCTTGACCAGACTTGATAGCATAACCACGTAAGGAATCGGTGCGATCGCTTTGCAAACTTTCGGCAACAGGTGTCAATTCAAAGTAGCCTGAATTACCTTCAGCAAATATACCAACACTGGCAAGGGCGCGTAGTAGTCGGTAGAGCGATCGGGCATCTACACCAGTTGCTGTTGCTAATTCAGCATAATTTTTAGAACCATCTTTGAGTAAATCGGCAATACCAAGTTGAGCAATCACATAAATACCTTGGGTAATCCAAGCACCAGCGATCATTTGCTTTAATGTTTGTGTAGTCTGCATCTCATTTTTTCTTGTAGGATGTTGTAATTGAGCTTGAAACATAAACACCTAATGAACAAAGTGGTTTCTAATAAGGTTTCTTGAGCTATTGAAAAGCAATCAGAAAAATTCAAATCAAATAGCCTATGCTAGGTTTTTTATTTTGAATTACTTCCTTCTCTTTCGCTATTTTGTAACTAAGCCAAGCCAACCACTACGAATAAAATACGAGAAATAAGTATTGAGCAGTTGAGCATTTACAGGCGGACACACTATGGAACTAACTGATAGGGCATTCTGTGTCATCAAACAACTAATTTTTGGGTAAGTTGATTGCTGATACCACTCTGAAATACCTAGTTTTTCTTGAGACAACTGCTTTTGATAAAAAGGTAAGAGATGATATAAAGGGTTTTCTTTAGAGCGGACGGAATCATTTACCTGTATTTCCCAATCTTTATAGTCAATATGCTTCACTGGATAACCAAAACTGCAAATAAAATCTGTTAGTTCTCTCCAAGAAATAGGTTGAGGATTATTTAAGTGAAAAGCCTTGCCAAGAGAATCTTTTTGCTGTGATAAATACACAATACTTTGGCTGAGGTAATCCACAGGGGCTAAATCCAAGGTGTCAGTGATGTCTGTCATACTCCCCATTTGTATACAGCCTTTGATGGTGCGGCAAATTACATCATTTTTATACCAGGCGCCTGTTTGACTATGACCGGAAATAAATGGTGGTCTATAAATCACAACTGGAATACCGCGATCACGTGCTAACATCACTAATTTTTCTCCCACCCATTTACTCTGGGAATAAGCTAGTTTCATTCCCTCACTATGAGCAAGTCGATCGGATTCACTTACGACTTTTCCTGCATAAGCTGGTGACTCAAAAACAGCAATAGTAGAAATATAATGTACGGGCTTGATTTTTACATAACTCGCCAATCTCAATATTTCCTGAGTTCCCAAAACATTGGTAGGCTTTAATGCTGAGTAGGGATAAACATAGTTAATCCAAGCAGCGTTGTGATAAATCACATCAATAAGGCTGCTGATATTTTGAAAATCTTGTGATGACAAACCTAACAGTGGTTGAGATAAATCACCCAACACAGGAATAATTCTATCAGCAAAATTATCATACCAAATTCCATAGGATTCTAAGTTATTTTGAATCCTCATCTTCCCTGATTCAGCATCAGTAGAACGTACCAAGCAATAAACATCCGCCTGGGTTTTTAATAGCAGTTCTTGCAGTAAAAAAGCTCCTAAAAAACCTGTAGCTCCAGTTAATAAAATAGCAGCAGGCTCAGTTACAAATGACTCAGATGGATATTCAGGAAATATAGTAGAGTCCAAAACAACCTCTGAATTTAAATCTATTGTTAACTCAGCAGGCGATTTTTTTGCGATAATTGTGTTTTTTGCTGCTAGTTGCTGAAGTAACAAATTTACCAATTGGTTGATATTGGAGTTACCCAGAAACATTTCTATGGGTATATCTACCCCTAATTCAGTATCAATACGATTCTTCAAATCGATATTCATTAGAGAATCAAGCCTCAGTTCATGCAAAGGCTTTTCTATATCCAGATGATGAGATGTATTGATACCTAAAACTTTGGCAAATTGCTCTTGAATGTAAGCAATTAATAGCTCTTGACGTTGACTGTAACAAGCATTATCTAACTGTTGTAGAAACTCCAGTTGTTGCTGCAATGGCTGCTCGTCGGAGGATGCTTCTTTAATCTTTATCAGTTCTTGTTCTGCCAATATGCGGCGCAAAATTTTGCCAGAAGGTGATTTGGGAATTTTGTCCACAAATTCAAGTCTGCGGATCATTTTATGTGGTGCAACTTGCCCAGCGACAAACTCCATAATTTCCTGTGCAGTGGCAGCGGCTTTTAGTACGACAAAAGCTTTGGGAACTTCCCCACTACTAGGATGAGGACTCTTGACTACACAAGTATCAGCGATCGCGGGATGACTCAACAAGACTGCTTCTAATTCGGCTGGTGCTATGGAGTAGCCATTACACTTAATCAATTCTTTGATGCGATCGACTATGTAAAAGTAGCCGTCTTCGTCAATATAGACAATATCGCCGGTGTGAGACCAACCATCTCGATCAATTGTGCTGGCAGTTGCGTCGGGATTATTCAAATAGCCTTTCATAAGCTGTGGCCCCCGTACCCACAACTCCCCTGCTTGATTAAAACCTAATGGTTGTTGGGTATCGACATCTACGATTTGACATTCCACATGAGGGAGACATTGACCTACTGAACCAGGCTTGATTTTTTCACGTTCATCTGGAGTATAGGTGGTCACAAAGGTTTCTGTCGTTCCGTATGCTTGCTTTACAACGCAATTAGGAAGACGCTGTTCGCACTCCTCGATCAATTGATGGCTTAGTGGTGCTGCCCCAGAAGTCAGCACCCGCAAGCTCGAAAGATCGTATTTATCTACTATTGGCTGCTTTGCTAATGCCAGCAAAATTGGCGGAACGATGTGGATACGGGTGATTTTATGCTTTTCAATCAGGCTTAGAAAGGCCTCTAAATCAAAGTGCGGCATCGTCACAACAGTAGCACCGCAAGCCAGGCTATAATTCAGCATTACCAGTCCGTAGGCGTGAAAAAAAGGTAAAACTCCGATAATTGCATCAGCCTCACTGACTGGTTCGCAGTTTTGGAATTGGTGAAAATTGGCCACAAATGAATGGTGAGTGTGCATTACACCTTTAGGCATACCAGTAGTGCCACTAGAGTAGAGCAAGGCTATCAAATCTTTTTGTGGATTGATCTGTACTTGTGGTGTCTCTCCTTCACCTTCTAAAAGCACAGAAAATGAGGTAGCTCCAGCTGCTTCACCAAATACAAATACTTCCTCTACCTTTGACTGACCAATCGCTTCTAATGCATGCCCTACAAGGTCTGGGATGGTGATGAGATATTTTGTACCAGCATCATTGAGTTGATATGTAAGCTCTTTTGCTGTATGAGATGGGTTGATTGTAGTGATGATCCCACCTAAAGTTGCTACGGCATGGAAAGCGATCGCATATTCGGGAAGGTTAGGGCTGTAAATAGCCAATACATCACCCTTGCAGAAGCCGCGCGCCGCAAACCTACCAGCAACTCGACTAATGAAGTCTGCTAGTTGTTTATATGTTATTATGCTGTTAGTTAGCCCTTCAATGAGGGCTGGTTTGTCCGCTAACTCTATTGCTCGTTGCAATACAAATTCTGTCAGTGGCTGTTTAGGGATAAAAATGTCAGGGTATGGACTACCAAAAATCATTAGAATTTATTTTTTGAGCAGATATTTATAGGACAAAACTTTTCATAGCTAATTTCAGCAAGCGGAACTAATAAAGACTTGTTTAAACGTTCCAGATGCTTGCTGTGACTTGTAAGTAGACTTTAGTTTGCTAGTTGTTGTGGTTGCCATTGTTTAAGCTCTCCAAATTGATTGGAATGCATAACACCACACTTTATCTTTCTTAACGTCTCAGACTTTTAATAAGAATGCAAGAACAGTTAAGACACTTAAGACAGTTAACACGATATATAATATATTCAGATAGATATTTTATATTTTATAGGTTTTACTTAACCTTCCTCAATTATTTGTGAAAAAGAATCTTACCTAAACAACTTAAGGAAAAATAAAAAATTTGATAATGCGTTATGTGCATTACCATCTTTTGGCTAAATTACAACAGCAATAAAATGGCACTAATACACTTTAAATATCTGTCTTAAAGAGTTGCTGTTTGAGCGATTATTCTTTTACCTTGACCTTTTTTTAATTAAAAATTAAATTAAAAATTAGTGAAGAATAATAATTTTTAATTAATTAATTAATTTTGGGTACAAGCCCCCACTGATAGCGCAGCGTAAAGCCTTCGGCATGGCTTCGCTTAGAGCGAGTCCGCGTTAGCGACGCAGGAGCGTCGCGTCTTGCAATTTCTAATTTTACATTTTTAATTTTTAATTGGAGCGAAGCGACTTGACTTCTGCCCACCTAATAACAGGAAGCGCATTTGTTTTTGAATTTTTAATTGTTTAACTATTGATTTCTTCATCTTGTTCAACTACTTCAGATTTATCTTGTAACGGCTTCACCACGCGCGCGATCGCTTCTTGAATAAAAGCTTTAATAAATTCATCTCGGCGATTAATTTGAAACTGTTTCTGAACAACTTCCGTCATTCCACCGTCACCCCAATCTTGATCGTGACGAAAATATTCAATAAAACTTTTACCAGCAATTCGCGTTAAATAAGCTGCTGTCACACCTTGAATCGCCCTACCAATAAGAAAGGTGGCAACATTGAGTTGCAACGCTGTAGATAATAATTGAATTGCTCCCTTGACAATGCCCAAACTAGCAATAGTTTTCGCTAAAGAAAGGGCTAACTCTCGTCCCCGTTCCATATTCAATTCACAGCCGTAGACTCTGCCAATTTCCACAACCATTTGAGCGTTGACTGCGGCTGTCGCCAATAAATCCACAACTGGTATTGGCGTGACTGACACCACACCAGCGCCAATCCACTGAAATCGTTCTACGATTTTGTCAGCTTGACGGCGACGCTGACCATCGATAAGTTTTCGCGCCTCGTCTCCCAATCGCAGAGATTGCAAAAGAATGTTATCCGCCACCAAATCTTCACCTTCGGCGCGTAAAACAGCAGCTGTGCGCCGCAGTAAAGGGACAATATCGGGTTCCGGCTGGTAGGTTTCGCCGGTTTCTAGTTGTGCAGATTGGGGATTAGCTGCGATCGCCACTACATCATTAGTAGCAATAAATCCCCGTACCCGTTGACGCAACCTAGCGAGGATGGATTCTTTATCTTCATCTGTATATAAATCGGTTTTGTTGAGAACTAGGAGCGATCGCTTACCAATTTCAGCCAATCCCCGCAACGGCTCATATTCTGAGCGTCGTAAGTCATTATCCACCACAAACAACAGCAAATCTGCTTCTGTTGCCAGTTCTCGCGCCATTTGTTCCCGTTCCGTTCCCGCCACACCCGCTTCTAAAATCCCTGGCGTATCTGTAATTAAAATCTTGCGTTCTAATCCCTTCAACCGCAGACAATAGGTTTCTCCAACCTGGGTTGTACCCATCGGTGCATCCACTTGACCCACCATGCGTCCCATAATCGCATTCACTAGGGAAGTTTTGCCAGCACTCCCCGTACCAAATACCACTACTTGAATTTCACCGCGTGCTAAGTTCGCTTCAATCTCGCGCGATCGACTTAATAAAGCCTGACGTGTGACTTCATCTTGAATTTGCGCTACCTGTTGGCGCACAGCTTGGAGAGTTGTAGAAGCAGCGTCAGATTTAGCAGCAGGAATTTGCGCCGCAGTTACTCGCTTGGGGTTGCGGCGCGATCGCTTTTCCCCAGATTGAATTACCAATACATAATAGACAAAAGCCGCTACCAAGGCTCCTATAAGAACAATCAGCAGCAACAGCAGCAAATTGCCAAGCAACGGCGAATAGGACAATTGCCAATAGAGGCGTGATAGGGAATCAATTAGCCATAGGGCTAGCCCCAAAATGACTATCAGACCAACAATTAGCGTTACTATGCGCGACAGAGGCATGGCTAGGAAAGATTAGTGGGTATTTCAGTAGGTAGATGCTTCTGATCTTAATAGTTTCACCTTGATTTCTCACTAGTGAGAAATTAAGGAGTGTGGGAGGCGTGGGAGGTGTGGGAGGACGGGGAAAAAGTCTTACCCCCCACACTCCCCACACTCCCCACACTCTCCTTGCTTCCCCTCCCCTTCTTCTACCCCTCCTTATTCAGTAGGCAGATACTTCTAATCTTCATAGTTTCAGTATTTTTGACCAGGGTAGAAAAAAGTCCCTTTTGATAAACTGAGAGCGCATTTTCGATTAAATATGTTCTCTCTCATTTGCGGCTGGATTTCTTGTCTTTGATGAAAACCACCTAGTAAAAAATTCAACAGCGAGTAATACCATGACTGCGATACCTAAATTAAAATATTTTAACTGGGTTCAACAAAGATTCCATCGCCTTAGTATTCGGCAAAAAATTTTTTATGGATACGGTTTGGCTTTGGGAGTTGCAGTTTTAGGAACGACAGCAGGGTTGGTAATAGGCGATCGCTACTTTCAACAAGCCAAACAGCAGATTATATTGGTAGACGAAGAAGGAAGCTTGTTAAGTAGTTTACAAGGCAAACTGTTGGAAATACAGATCCACCAGAAAGAAATAGTGCCTTTTTTGCAGCAGCCGCAAGCGTTACAAAGGGGAATCTCTAATTTCAAAACCGATCTAGCGGATGCAGAAACGTTGATTTCTCAGGCACAAGAATTTAGTCAAAGCATTTCCCAAGAGGATTTACAAGCTCTGCTTACAAAGCATAACAGCAAAATAGCCGAATATTTTGAACAACTCAGGTCGCTGATTCGGCAAATTTTGCCATTAAGTTCACAGTCGGAGGGAGCTATAAAAGCAGAGCAATTAATCTCCAAATTCAGCCAAAGTCAGGATGCTCTAAAGTTTTATCAATTTGCCCATGAGTTAACCGACTTTGCAAAAACACTTCAAAAACGCCAAGAGGAAGCTCATCTAGCCCAGAATCAGGCTGCACTCATCCAAGCTCAGATTATTCTTGGTAGTATGCTGCTGTCAGTAGCGATCGCTGCTATCCTAGCTTTCTACACCAGTACAATCATTGCTTATCCGATTAAAGCGGTGACAAATATCGCCCAGAGAGTTAGCCAAGAAGCCAATTTTGACTTGCAAGCGCCCGTAATTACCCAAGATGAAGTTGGAGCTTTAACTAATTCCCTTAACCAGCTAATTCGACAGGTGAAGCACCTTTTAGAAGAACAACAAGCTGAGTCCCAAATCCGACTAATTCAAAGTGAAAAAATGTCTAGTTTGGGAAGAATGCTGGCTGGTGTTGCCCACGAAATTAATAATCCTGTAAATTTCATTTCTGGCAACCTCGTACACGCGAAAACCTATACTGACGATTTATTCGCATTACTGCAAGTATATAAAGCCGAAGTTCCTCAGCCTTCCACTGATGTACAAAATCTAGCAGAAGAAATTGATTTGGAGTTTCTAGAAGTCGATTTGCCAAAACTCTTTAATTCAATGAAAATTGGCGCTGAACGCACGCGAGAAATTGTCCGAAGTTTGAAAGATTTCTCTCGTTTAGACGATGGAGAAGCACAGTTAGTCGACCTACACGCTTGTCTAGATAGTACATTATTGATTCTGAATAATCGCCTGAAAAATGGCATTAACCTTGTTCGCAGCTATGGAGACATTCCCGCGATTCCAGGTTATACAGGTTTACTTTATCAAGTATTTATGAATCTTCTCAGCAACGCACTTGATGCTTTGGAGCAAAAATCAGATGAAAATCCCGAATTTCTCCCTGAAATCACTATTATTACAGAATGCTGGGAGAATAATTTGGTGATAGTGCGAATTGCCGACAACGGCCCTGGTATTTCACCAGAAAATCAGAAAAAGATATTTGAAACATTTTTTACCACCAAACCACGAGGCATTGGTACTGGTTTAGGGCTAGCGATCGCATATCAAATTGTGGTAGAAAAACATCAAGGTAAGATTACCTGCCAATCTGAGTTAGATAAGGGTACAGAGTTTGCGTTGGCTCTGCCCACCGCAGGTATCGCTCTGCCCATTTCTCATCCTTGAGTTAGTAGCTTTTCAAAGTTAATTTTTTCATAATAATCAACAGCAAGTATAAGGTTGCGTGTTTAAATCTTTTAGGGGACTGACGAAAGTTTGCCTACACAAACACTTCAAGCCAGTTTTGGCAAGCTTTTTGAGAACAAAGGGAGAAATAAATTTATGGGACTTTTCGATCAGATTCTTGGTGCAGTTGCTAATCCCAATCAACAGGGAAGCTTAGGGCAACTGGGAGGAATTATTAACACTGTACAACAATTAAGCCAAAGTACTGGTGCAGACCCTTCTACCATTCAATCAGTCTTGTCAATTGTGGGTGGTCAAGTGCGTTCCGCTTTACAAGACAAGCAAGCCAGAGATGGTAATGAAGCCGCGCAAAGTTTAGTGAATCAATATGCTGGGACTTCACCTAACCCCCAAGCCGTCAATTCACTGTTTTCTCCTGAAATACAACAACAGGTAGCTCAGGTTGCTGCCCAGCGCACTGGATTGGATGCTGGTATAGTTCAACAATTGCTACCTTTAGCAGTACCTTTAGTCCTGAATTTTTTGCAATCAGGTGCAAATGCTCAAAATCCCCAAGCTGGCGGAAACCCTGTACTGAATTCCTTCTTGGATGCTGACGGCGATGGTGATGTAGATATTGCTGATGCCATCCAAATGGCTAGTCGGTATATGAGACAGTAAGTAAGTTGGCACAATAAAATCAAACTATGTAAATAAAAAGGAACTAGGCTAAAATCCTTATACCTATTTCCTTATCTCAAAGACAATTATTTACGCCCACTTACTTAATACTTTTCCTAACTCCAAACTCCCATTTGCTCAGACATCGGCAATTGGGCCTTGCTAGATATTTAGCTAAAGCATAGGCTGAGAAGATGAGAAATTTGTATGTGAATATAAATCAGACAGTCTATGTCTAAACTTTTTGACTGTATTACAGACGAGCTGCAAGACTTTATTGCAGCTCAACACCTTTTCTTTGTTGGCTCTGCACCCTTGAGTCCTACGGGTCATGTTAATCTATCTCCTAAAGGTTTAGGATGCTTTCGCGTTCTCTCTCCCAAGCAAGTAGGTTACGTAGACCTTACAGGCAGTGGTAACGAAACCTCAGCCCATTTGCAAGAAAATGGGCGGATAACCTTCATGTTTTGCGCCTTTGAAGAACCTGCGTGTATCCTGCGTCTTTACGGTCAAGGAACCACGATTTTACCGAGTTCTCCAGACTGGGACTCTCTGTACTCTCTGTTTTTACCAATGCCTGGAACTCGCCAAATTATCGTCGCTGATATTGAAAAAGTACAGACTTCTTGTGGTTTTGGCGTACCACTTTATGAATATAAGGGTCAGCGCCAGACTTTAGTAAACTGGGCTAGTAAAAAAGGTGAAGAGGGAGTTAGAGAATATCAACAGAAGAAAAATCTTGTCAGCATTGACGGTTTACCAACACCGCTAAGTAAATTATCCTAAATTTTACAAAAGCGGACTTGGGGGCATGAGTTATGGATTATTCTATTCGTCCATTGATACAGGAAGATGAGCCTTTTCTCTGGCTTATGCTTTATGAAGCAGCGCATATGGAAAAAGAAGGTAATCTGACAGTGCAGGATGCTATAAATAATCCTGATTTGGCAAAATATGTTAAAAATTGGGGATGTAAAGATGATAGCGGCTTTATCGCTATTCTAGAAACTAGTAATCAGCCAGTAGGATCTGCATGGCTGCGTCTATTGACAGGTGAAAATAAAGGATATGGCTATGTTGACGATCAAACTCCTGAACTAGCTATTGCCATTCTTCCCCAACATAGAAATAAAGGTATAGGAACGCAGTTACTCACACATTTGTTAGCAGCAGCCCAAACATCTTATTCATCAATATCACTTAGTATCAGATCGACAAATTCAGCCTTGAGTTTATATAAAAGGTTTGGCTTTGAAGTCGTTCTTGGTAGCGAAATAATCAATCGAGTTGGTAGCATCTCTTTTAAGATGAAAATTAATTTTTGAAATAGTTTTAAAATCCTCTCTTGATTTTGATTTTGCGTTTAGGAAACTACAAAAAATAAATTATCCAATCTTTGTACTTCACTACGATTTTCCCTTCCCCTGCTCCCTGCCCTGAAAGCGATGGAATATTTTTTTATTTGGAAGTCCCTTATGACCCTTTTGGGTTAGTGTCACCAGCAATTATTGCTTGAAATAAGTTTCCAAGTAAAGAGAAAAATGCTGAAACTAACACTACCAGCATCAAACTAGCAAGGGTACCAAAGGGAGAAATGATGAATAAGAGTAACAGTGCAAGCATCAAAATCGTTAGTAATGTCTTATTCATCTTTTTTCATCTTTAATAGTTGCTATTCTCAAGTTAACCAACTAATCTATGAACTAGACCACAGTCAATAGAAGGAATTAATCTTAGTTCTCTGGTAAGAATTTGCAAACTAATTGAATGCCAAAGTTTAATTTATAAATCAAAAATCGAACCACTATATTTTTGCAGTCATAGCAATTTCTGATTCTCTAGCACAGCAGTTACAAAAAATTCTCTTACACCTTCTCCTTTGCTGCTGGCACAATGCCCAACTTATTTAAACCTGCATCGATTTCTTTAAGTAGTTTAAAATCCTCCTCTGGTAAAGGATAGCTGCTACTGCTGAATAAACCCCCACTAACAGCAGGCTGCTTTTCCAAAAAAGAGAAAGCTTGACGAAACTGATACGCTTGCGCTTTTATCGGTGCATCAAAGTGGCAAGGAATAATCCACTCGAAATCCCAACTTGCAACTTTATCAGCCCAGTCAATAGTTTCCTTCGGTGCGCGGTTGAGAATCAACGTCTGTAAAATTGGTGCAACAAACAACCGCCCATTACCTCGCAGGGCATCAAACGATCGCAGCCAATCTGGATGCCATTGAAAGGGGTACAATCCAAAATAAGCTTTCCTTGAGCGTTCTGGGGCTTTCAAGGCATCTTGAAACACCTGATTCCATTGGGGTATATTTAGTGCGCTTGGTTGAAAGTACAAAGCAAACAGACAGATACGCTGCCAACCCTTACGGCGATTTACCTGAATGTCTGCAACAATATCAGAAGCACGATCCTTGGCATGGAATAGTAGGGGATATGGATCTAATAAAACGATCGCAGGTGGATCGTCTGGGATAGAGAGTACAGAATCGGTTACTAAAAGAGTATGCGATCGCTTGTGAAAAAAAGCAACTTCTGCAAATCGACCAGGGCCAAGGTCGATGGGGCCCAGCATTGCATAATCAAACTCGTCAGCAAAAGGGGTTTTGCTACTATCTTCTGGGAGTACCTGAGTCCGTTTTGGGGGTAAACCAAGCCAGCTAAGGGGCAGATTTAGCGGGAAACTCCACTGATGGGGAGCCACAAACACCTGTGCAGTTGGAAAATATCTGGCGAAGGGGCCGACAAAGACTTTGTGTTCTATACCGGAGATAGTCGGCAGAATAATGTACTCAACATTACCGTGTTCCGCCACCAACTCATTCACAAGCCGGATGCACTCTGGGGTTGGTGCAACAGGCGCATAGATAAGAAGACCTCCAGCTTCGAGTTTAACTACAGTCATGCGAATCGGCACAACAACGTAGAAAATGCCCTGAATCTGGTCAAAATTCCAGATTGTGTCCTTAACCACTTCTTTGCGGATTGTCTGCCGCCTGCCATAAGGGTAGAGTGGCAGAACAGGCCATAGTTTCCATGAAAAGTCTTTTGGATGTATCTGTTGTGCATTGACTATGCGTTCATCATCAGCCACTCTGCGACCCCTCCAAATTCCCTGCTCAAATTGTTTTTATTTACTATCCCCAAAGTTGGAGTTTAGCAAATTATTGAGATAATCAGATCAATTATTAATTCATAATTGTAATTCGTAATATTTTCGGTATAGTTCATTCACGATAAAAATCATGAGTAAATATAAAATTTTAAAACCCGATTAAAGTTACACTTTTAGTCAATACTTTTTGTTACCTAATCCAACAATAGATGTAGTAGCTGAGTTTGAGTACAGCTATGCTCTACAGAGCTAGAATTAGCAAGATACTTTGCTGATATTAGCTATTTAGAATTTTCGCAAAATTATTTACAGCGCAATATAAAGCTTTTTAAACCGACGGCTGAGATATCAATCAGAGAATTTATGATTGCTCCTATCCTTGCTTAAATTTGCGATCAAATCATCTGAGGCTTGACCTAAGTTGAAAAAGAATTCCCAGTCTTCAACTGAGAACGAGACAATCTCTAAAAGCTGCATCTTTGAGGCGGTGGTGGCTTACAAGCTATCTACACCTTAGCAGATGGTAAGCTATTTCACGATCCAGAGTATGGTGATTCACTACTTAACAATGTAGAGTAAGGGAAAAGTTATCTTACAAAAAAATAATTTGGCCTATGTCATTGCAAATCAAAATCAACTACCCAGAGACACTTCCAGATGCCTTACAACAGACACGGGAACAATTTGAAGAAGAGGCTAAATGGGCGATGGCAGTAAAACTATTTGAAATGAAACGCCTGTCTTCTGGTATGGCAGCTGCACTAGTAAATACAGATCGAGTTTCTTTTTTACTTAATTTGCATCATTATGGAGTAGCTATGATTGATTTAACAGAAGATGAACTTCTTGCCGATCTAGAGAATGCCTAACACTGAGATCATCGTCATTAATACTGCTCCTCTAATTAGTCTAGTAGCGGCTCTTGGTAATTTAGATGTATTGCAGCTATATACTCAAGTACTAGTTCCTTTTGAAGTTTGTCAGGAATTACTTGCTGGAGGTGCAAGCGGGTTTGCAGTCACAGAATTTGAGGCAGCAACCTGGCTACAAAAGTGGCAAATTCCACTTAATATTTCACCTCTTTTGCTCAACTCGTTGGATTTAGGTGAAGCATCTGTAATTCAATTAGCTTTAAATGAAAGTATTAAAACTGTGTGTATTGATGAGACTGTTGGCAGACGGATTGCTAGATTGAGTGGTCTGACGCTCACAGGTTCTATTGGTATTTTGTTGCGTGCCAAAAAGGAAGGATATCCTGTGTTAATGCGACAAGCTATTGAGCGTATGTTAAACAGAGGTATTCGACTCAGTGAAACTGTCATCGCTGTTGCACTTCAGCAAGCAGGAGAGACAGACTAATTCTATTTTCTTTCGGTGATTCTAAGCAATAATGCTGACTACTATAGCGGTTTTTTTTCGACGTAATATCCAGTGGGGAATATTCCTATGCCGTTACAAATTCTACACCAGTTCGCCCAATTGCCCACGCAACTAAAAACAAAATAGCGATGAGTCATTACATTTTAAAAGCTACTAAGGAAACCGTGCATCTGGGTGGTTTCTCCCATCTGTTAAAACCAGCGCTCACTATTGATTCTGGTGATACGGTTGATGTGGAAACTTATACTGGTTACTACGTTTACGACAAAGCACCACCTGAATTTGTCACACCAGAATTTCTCAACATCTGCCAAAATCTTCTAC
Organism: Nostoc sp. FACHB-133; assembly: GCF_014698055.1. Taxonomy (NCBI): domain Bacteria; kingdom Bacillati; phylum Cyanobacteriota; class Cyanophyceae; order Nostocales; family Nostocaceae; genus Nostoc; species Nostoc sp. FACHB-133. The sequence goes on along the minus strand of NZ_JACJSH010000022.1, from coordinate 5,114 downwards.
CAGAACGCAAGATTGCTGGGGGGCCGCATTTACTCACAGGGCCGATTTATGTGCGTGATGCCGAACCAGGGGATGTTTTAGAAGTACAATTAGATGCGATCGCACCTAGTGTACCCGTTGGCTTTAATGCCATTCGTACAGGTTGGGGAGCTTTACCACATCAGTTTCCTCAACCTGCATTGAGATTCATTCCTCTAGATTTAGTCAACAATATCGCTGAATTTCCGGCGGGTACTGGCATAAAAATTCCCCTAAAACCGTTTTTTGGGATTCTTGGTGTCGCTACTCCAGAAACCTCTCGAACTTCTGTGCCACCAGGTTCTTACGGTGGTAATATCGACAACCAGGAATTACAAGCTGGTTCTCGTTTATTTTTGCCGATTTTCGTACCAGGTGCATTATTTTCTATTGGTGATGGGCATTCTGCACAGGGAGATGGCGAAGTAAATGTCACCGCCATTGAAACTTCCATGAATGGTAGAATTACCCTCAAACTTCGCAAGGATTTACAGCTAACAACACCAATTGCCGAAACTCCAACTCATATCATTACAATGGGGTTTGCCCAAACCTTAGATGAAGCTTTAGAACTGGCTTTAAAAAATATGATTGATTTTCTGGAACGCTTCACCAACTTGTCGCCAGAAGATGCTTACGTGTTATGTAGTTTAGCTGTGAATTTTCACATTACTCAAGTTGTGAACAGTCCTCAAAAAGGCGTGCATGGAATGCTACCCAAATCTATTTTGTCTAATACGGTAAATTTGTAAGTTGCAATATATCAACCATTTTTATGTCTAATATCTTGATCCAACTGTTGTTAATCGGTTTAGTTTCTGGCATTGCTGGTGGAATGTTTGGTATCGGTGGCGGCGCAATTATGATTCCGGCAATGGTGTTAGTAATTGGTTTGGATCAGAAGTTAGCTACAGGAACATCTGTGGCTGCTCAAATTTTGCCAATCGGGATTTTAGCAGCCTTGGTTTACCATCGCAACGGTAATCTTAATATCAAATATGCCCTGATTATTGCAGTTGGTTTAATCGTGGGTAACTTCTTCGGGGCATTGTTTGCAAATCAGCCGTTTATTAGCAGTGAGTTGATGAAAAAGCTGTATGGCATCTTTGTGCTAATGATAGGTATTCGCTATCTACTGTCAAATTGAAGAATTTAATTAAGCTTCAGCAATATCTTTGTTAAGTCATCGCCTAGCTTTTCAATAGATTGTTGCTGTTTAGGATCTTTTAACGTGCCATCAGGATTAAAGGCTTCGTAAGCTTTGGGTACGGCTACCTGGTCAGGAAGTACCAAAACTTTGATGTTTCCCAAAATAGAGCGCAAATGAACCAACCCCCGCAAACCACCAAGAGCGCCTGGGGAAGCGCTCATAATACTAGCAACCTTCCCTGCAAAAGCAGCCAACGGTGCTTCATTTGGGGCTGGACGGGATGCCCAGTCAATGGCGTTTTTCAAAACTGCTGTGAGTGAACTGTTATATTCCGGCGAAGCAATCAACAATCCTTGATGAGAAATCATCAAGTCCTTAAACGTGCGGGCGTTGGCTGGTAGTCCTTTTTGAGCTTCCAAGTCTTCATCAAACAGAGGTAGGGGCAAATCGCGGAGGTCTATATAAGTCACTTCTGCGCCTGCTGCCTTAGCGCCAGCCGCCGCGATTTTTACCAGTTTTTTGTTGTAAGAATCAATCCGGGTACTGCCAGCAAAGGCGAGGATTTTCGGTGGAGATGCCATAATTCTAGGTTGAATGGGAATAATTAACCTGTTCAGCTGCATTATCCTGTTTTCAGGCGATCGCTATTTGCTACCTTTAGAGTTTCTTTACAAACTTTCTCGTTATGGCAAATTGGTCTGACTCTTATCTCGGCAAGTTACGACAAGCTGTAGGCGATCGCCTACTTCTATTATTTGGCGCACGCGTGATTATTGAGGATAATTTGGGGCGTGTTTTGTTGCAAAAGCGAAGTGATTTCAAACTTTGGGGGCTACCTGGTGGCTGTCCAGAAGTAGGTGAATCTGCCGAAGAATGTTCAGCACGAGAGGTTTTTGAAGAAACTGGTTTAACGGTTAAGCGTTTTGCAGCTGTGGGGTTTTCTTCCAACCCAGCCTTTGAAACTGTAACCTATCCCAACGGCGATCGCGTTCAAACCTTCATTTTAATTTTGCGAGCCGTTGAATGGTCAGGCAGCCTCGCTTGCTTAGATGGAGAATCGCTGGCGCTGGAATTTTTTGATTTGGCGGACTTACCGACGTTAATGCCAAACGATCGCCCCGTTTTAGAAAAGTTTCAAGAATACAAAAAAAGCGGCGAATTTCTGATGTTCTAAAGCATTTTTTCTAAGAACTGCTTGGCGCGATCGCACTGAGGATTTTGGAAAAACTCACTAGGAGTAGTATCTTCTGCTAGAATCCCCTGGTCGAGGAACATAATTCGATTGGCAACAACTCTTGCAAACCCCATTTCATGAGTGACAATCGCCATTGTCATACCAGATAGCGCTAAAGCTTTCATCACTTCCAACACATCTTTGACCATTTCTGGATCTAATGCAGAGGTGGGTTCATCAAACAAAATCATCTCTGGTTCCATTGCTAATGCCCGCGCGATCGCAACTCGCTGTTTCTGTCCCCCCGATAGTTTGGACGGGTACACAGACACTTTTTCTTCTAAACCTACCTTAGCAAGCAATTCTAAGCCATGTTCTTCTGCTTTTTGCTTGTTTATTCCTTTCACCTTTATGGGTGCGTAGGTGACATTTTGCAGCACATTCATGTGGGGAAACAAATTAAAATGTTGAAATACCATCATCAAATGCTGCCGTACTTTAGCGATGTTTGCCTTGGGATTGGTAATTTCTTGGTCGTGAAAGTAGATTCTGCCTCTGGTGGGTTGTTCTAGCAAGTTTATGCATCGCAGAAAGGTAGATTTACCTGAACCAGAAGGGCCTAATATGGCAACCACTTCGCCTTGGTAAAACTCAGTGGAAATATCTTTGAGTACATCCAGTTTGCCAAAGGATTTACATAAGAATTCCGTGCGAATTACTACATTACTCACTTTCGCGTAACCTCCTTTCTAAAGCCGATGCACCCAAAGTCATACCCATTACCAAAACATAGTAGATTAACCCTGCAAATAGCAGTGGTTCAAAATAAATATACTTATTTGCACCAACGATTTGGGCGCTGCGTAATATTTCCACTACCCCAATCGTTGACACCAGCGCGGAATCTTTGAGCAATCCAATAGTTTCATTCACCAATGCTGGGAGAATGTTCTTCAATGCTTGGGGTAAAATCACATCCCACATCATCAACCAATAGGGAACACCCATAGACATCGCCGCTTCACTTTGTCCTTTATCCACTGCTTGAATCCCACCTCTGATGGTTTCCGACATATAAGCGCCAGAATTGAGGGTAAAAGTTAGCACCCCAGCCTCCAATGCGGAAATGTCATAGCCTGTAAGCTGCGGTGTTGCGTAGTAAACCAATGCCAACTGTAATAGCAAAGGTGTACCTCGAAAAACAGAGGTGTAGGCGTTAGCAACCCAGGTAAGCGGCTTGATGCCAAGAATTTTTAATAGAGACAGAATTGTTCCCCAGATTAACCCCAAGGTTACAGATAATAGCGTGAACAACAAAGTTAAAGGGATTCCCCGCAGAATAAAGGGAATATCGGGAAGAATTCTGGTGAAGTCGAGATTCAATCCGCCTTTGGTAGGAGTTGAGGATGCAGGGTTAGCGGTATTCTCTGAAAACCACTTGGCGACAAGTTTATTCAATGTGCCATCGTCCTTCATTTGTTGAAGAACTTTGTTAAACGGTTCTACAAATGAAGAACCTTTAGGAAAAGCGATCGCCGAGCCACTTGCTTCCTCTGACGGAATAGTATTAAATTCTAAATCTGGGTTAGCTTGGGCAAATCCCTTCGCGACGGTATCCTCAACAATTGCGGCATCAATTCGCCCAGATTTGATTTCTTGAACTACTTCCGGCACTTTGTTGAGTTGCTTTAGCTGAATACCTGAAACTTTTTTAGCAATTTTCTGAGCATTTTGTTCTTGGATCGTTCCTAATTGTACCCCAAGCTTTTTTCCTGATAAGTCTTGGGGTTGTTTCAAGTTGCTACCTTTAGGAGCGACAATTGTATCTTTAGCTTCGTAATAAATAATTGAAAAATCAATATTTTTCTGACGTTCTGGAGTCGGAGTCATCCCAGCCATGACAAAATCAGCGCGATTTGCTTGAAGTGCAGGGATTAATCCATTAAAATCGGATTCCATTATTTTAAGTTTAAACCCTAATTTTTCAGCAAGGGTTTTGGCTATATCTATATCAAAGCCAACGATTTGGCGATCGCCTCCTTTCGTATCATAAAACTCATAAGGGGGATAATCTGGAGAAGTAATCATCGTCAGCGTGTCTTTCCCTAAAGGTGAAGCAGCCTTTAGAGAATTACTATGTCCTGCAATGATACTGATTCCTACTACTGCTACAACCAGTATCGCTGATAGCCATACTTTTTTTTTCTTCATGAAGTTGATAAGTATATAAATTTCATAGCTATCAAAAGATTTTAGTGTGGCTATAATTTTTGTGCAGAAGCTTTTGAATCTACATTTGCTTTGTTGTTAAGACTCCTTAAAAATAGACAGGTATGGTTCATAAATAAAAGCTCGGTTACGTTTATTTCCAGTAACTTCTTCTACAATTCCTATATTACATAATTCTCTGACTAAAATGTTAGCGTTAGTGTATGATAGTTGGGTAAATTCTTGAGCCATTTCTATATTAAAAACTGGCTTGTAATAGAGTTTTTAGAGTAAAGCTATAGCATTACCTGCCTTTCGATTTCCCATTCGCTCCATTACTATTTTACGATGATATTCTTTTAAATTAACGTAAGGATTCAGGTCTAATATTGAGGAAGTAAAGAAGGGCGAGACAGGGAGTTACTAGAATTAGCAATTAAAGCCTGGGCAAAAAAATCAATGGCAGACCTAGCTTAACGGCGACAAGTCTGTACCACGGTCAACAAATTAGCAGTATGCTGAAACCGCTCCATTGAACGGGAACCACCACTAACTTTACGTTTT